>CAZHLG010000009.1:0-36164 GCA_964533145.1 uncultured Candidatus Saccharibacteria bacterium
AAACGAGCGCAACCCTCGTCGCGTGTTACAAGTGTCACGCGAGACCGCCCGGCCCAATGTATATGATGCATATCGTATATATCGGGCCGGGAGGAAGGAGAGGATGACGCCAGGTCAGCATGTCCCTTTGATATCTTGGGCTACACACATAATACAATCGCCGTGACAGAAGGCTGCAATACCGTAAGGTGGAGCCAATCCTAAAACGCGGCGCCAGTTCGGATAGAGGTCTGCAACTCGACCTCTTGAAGTTGGAATTGCTAGTAATCGCAGGTCAGCAAACTGCGGTGAATACGTTCTCGAGTCTTGTACTCACCGCCCGTCAACTCAAGGGAGCCGGTAGTACCCGAAGGCTCACATTCGTGGGATTACGGTAAGATCGGTGACAGGGAGTAAGTCGTAACAAGGCACGGCTAGCGGAAGCTGGTCGTGGATTACTTCAAATTGAAATCCATTCCATGTCCCTCCTCGGAGGTCTTGGAATTTAGGGAGTCGATTTTTTGGGCCTCAATTGAGCTCAAAAAGGTTTGGCAGGCACCTACAACTGCATGGAAGTCCGGGAAGACGGACACATCGGGAATCATGACGGAACAAAATAGCACGCAGTACGCTCTTCTTACGCCAAGCGCCTTCGGGCGCTTTTTGCGTGGCTGATTGACAAAAAACCCGCGAGCAGGCAGTATCAGGAAAAATATAAACATATGGATACTGTTTTCCCCGAATCGGGAGTGATTAGGACAACGAACAAGTTTCTGCATGTGCACAACACCTTCAAGCGGAGCGTCGCATCCATGACGGACACATTGATAGGATGCCGCCAGCCGGAGTTGCTGCTCGTGAGCGAGGGCACGTGGCTGCTCCTCACCATCGACGGAAGGATGTATGCCGTCATGAACGGCACGGCCTCTGGCGATGACGGCAGTACTGTTGGGTGCGCCCTTGTTTTCGACATGCAATGCCAGTATTCGAAAGCAAAAAGCGACGACACGCATTTTTCGATCGACGTCAGCGTGAAGCCGATGGACCAGAAGTCCTGCTATGCGTTCACCCGCGAGATGTTCGAAAGCGGCGAGAACCTCGTGCATCCGCTCAAGATCGCGGACATGCTTACGCATACGGTGAATTTCACGCGCGAAGGCGTGCGAGCCGTCAAATTCCTGAAAGCGTTGCGCGAGATGGATGCGGCCAAGTACTTCATCTGGTGAACAATGAGACAGAACATGCCGGGACAGCCGGCATTTTCTTTTGTCCCGCTGCGCGGTATACTCCTCCGTATGAAAACACCATTCGCAAAATTCGCGCTCGGTTCGATGGCGGCAGCCAGCCTGCTCGCAGCCGCTCCGGCGCTTGCCGCCGACACACAGACTGTCCAGACGCTTTCGGTCACCGCCGGCATCCGCTTCTCGAAGCAGTTCGGCCTCGGCGCGTCCAATGCCGATGTCCGCGATCTGCAGCGTTTTCTGAACAGCTCATCCGCGACGCGCGTCGCGGAGATGGGCACGGGATCTCCGGGCAACGAGAGCATGTATTTCGGTCCGGCGACGCGCCGCGCCGTGCAGGCATTCCAGAAGTCGCAGGGCATCGCGTCGACCGGCTATGTCGGTCCGCTCACGCTTGATGCGCTCAATAAATACTACAATGGTTCGGACGTGAAACTGCCGACCGTGTACCGCCTCGATGTCGCTCAGGGCGCGCCGGGCACGGCGACCGTGTCGCTCTCGTACGCGGGCGGCGGCGAGGCGCCGAGCGTTTGGTTCGCATTCGGCGCGTCGCCGTCCGCGACTTCGCGCGAATCGTCCAAGACGGACGGCAACAAGCATGCAGGCAGCCTGAGCTCGACGCTGACGGACCTTGCGAGCGGCCAGGAATACTTTGTCCGCGCCTACCTCAAGAATTCGGCCGGCACGACGGAAAGCCAGGTCGTCGGATTCAAGGTCGTTTCCTACTAGCATGAAGACCCGTTCGGCATCCAAAAAGCTGCCGCTTGCGCTGTCCGTGGCGATAGTCGCGGCGCTCTGCGTACTGCCGCTCTTTTTCCGGGGCGAGCCGCCGCTTCGTGAGGCGCGTCTCGGCGGAACGCCGACGCTCACCGGCGCCCGGCCGCTTTTCATACATCCGCTGTCCATCGGTGCGGCGCGCATATCGGTCGCGTTCGCGCAGACGCCTGCCGATCAGGAACGCGGCCTGTCCGGCACCGCATCGCTTGCCGCAGACGAAGGCATGCTGTTCATCTTCGGCGCGCCGCAATCGCCGGCATTCTGGATGAAAGACATGCAGTATCCGATCGACATCATCTGGATCGGCGAGGACAAGAAAGTGATCGGATATACGGAACGCGCAGTGCCCGAGAGCTATCCGGAGACATACACGGCTGCAGCGCCGGTCCGGTACGTGCTTGAGGTGAATGCCGGCTTCGCCAAGAAGCACGGCGTGAAGCCGGGCACGGCAGTATCGTTCTGACCTGCTCCCGCTAACCGCAAAGAAAAACCGCGAGCTGCATGCTCGCGGTTTTTCGTATGCCTGGGCCTAGTGTCCGTGCCCGGCGGCGCCGTGTCCGCCATGGCCGTGATCGGCCTGCTTGGCTTTCACGATGCGGCGGGTGAGGAGCACGAGGATGAGGATGATGATCGTGGTGATCATCCATCCGAAGAGCGTCGTCGGGAAGAATCCGGAACCGAAGGCAAAGCCTGCGAGAGCGCTCGGGATGCGGGCGTGGTTGATGGTGTAGCCCACAGTGCTGTCATACAGTCCGGACGGGAGCTTGTATGAGAGCGTCGCGGTGGTGAGCAGCGTCGCGCCGACCGGCGTGTTCGGTCCGACCGTCGCTTCGATGAAGACCGTGTCGGTCTGGCCCGGAACGAGCGTGCCGATCGGGACGGTGACCGTCGTCGGCGTGGTCACGCTGCCGCGGGTCGTCTGCTTGATGAGGAAACCCTGCGGCAGGACGATGTTGAGCGTGACGTCGCTCAGTTTCTTGTCGGTGCCGTTGCGGTAGGTGATGGTGGTGCCGATCGCTTCGCCGAGGGCGATCTTGTCGCCGCCGTTCTGCACCGTCACGCTGACGATCGGAGACGAGGACGCTGCGGGCTGCTGCGCGGAGCGGCTTGAGCGCGAGTCATATACGTAGGTCGTGGTCGGGACAGTGTCCGAAGCCGTGCCGACATACGTGTAGGTCGTGGTCTCGGCCAGCGTAGTGAAGGTCATGATGTCGCCGCGGACGATGACGCCGTTGACCTGGCCGACGGCGCGGTAATAATACGTCGTATTGGCGCGGAGATTCGTTATCGGGTAGTAGTACGCCTGGCCCGCGGTGACATTCTGGAACTCGGTCGCCGATCCGAGCGCCGGCGTCGTGCCGTATTCGAAGTAGCCGTAGGCGTTCGTGCCGGTCACGATGCCGCCGAGGCGGGCGCTCGTCGAGCCGACATTGGTCGCGCCTGCCGTGATGAAGCTCTGCGAGTACTGGCTCGCGCAGCTTGAATCATAGGAGGATGTGCCGTACTGACAGCTGTAGGAATAGGCGTACGGACTGCCGGTCACGTACACGGTGGCCGTCGAGGATGTCGAGGTTCCGCCGTTCGCGCGGATCGTATAGGTTGTCGTGCCGTAGACCTGGCCGGTCGAAACGGAGCCTGAAGTAGGCTGCGGCTGGTTGTATAGCGAGCCGCCGGAGATTGTCACGCTCGTGCAGCCCGAGGTGTTCCACGAGAGCGTCGCGGACTGGCCGCTTGCGATCGTGGCAGGGGATGCGGTGAAGTAGGTGACGGAACAGTTCGCGTACGGATCCGTTCCGGTCACGCCGAGGAAAAGCTGACGCGAGTCGGAACCGAACGCGCCGCTTGCCGAAAGCGTGTAGTAGGCCGAGCCGTACAGCGGGCCGATGTTCGTCGAGCCGCTCACTGGCATGGATCCGAGACTTCCGATGGTGGCAGTCGTGCAGTTTTCCGTCGTCCACGAGAGCATGGCCATGCCGCCGTACGAAACGCTTGACGGCGATGCGGAGAAATCAACGATGCGGCACGAGCTGCCCGAAGAGCTGCCGCCGGTTACGGTGACGGTCGCGGTGCGCGAATCGGTCGAAGAGCCCGTCGATGCCGTGATGAGGTACGTGGTCGTGCCGTAGAGCGCTCCGGTCGAAACCGAGCCGCCGCTTGCCGGAGTGACCGGACCGATGCCGGAGATGTTCACGCTTGCGCAGTCCGTGGTGCTCCAGGAGAGCATGGTCGAGCCGCCCGGCGCGACGCTTGCTGCGCTCGATACGAAGGAATTGACCTTGCAGGTGCCGTTACCTGTCGATCCGCTGGTGCTCGTCGTGAAAGGCAGGATTTGTGGCGCGTATGCCGTGCCGCCCGAGGTGCGGGCGGCGGCGCGGTAGTAGTAGGTCGTGTTCGGGAGAAGGCCGGAGACGGATACGGAGAACGAGCCGCTCGTTGCCGACTGGGAGACATAGCCGCTTGCGCTCGAAAGATTCGATGCGCTCGTGCCCCACACGAACTGGGTCTCGACGGGCGATCCATTGCCGTTATATGCGCCGCGCAGCGTGGCTGTGGTCGAGCCGTGCGTTTCGGATATGGTCGTCACTGTCGGCAGGCTCGCCGTGCCGGATGTCGTCGTGAACGGAAGCACGGAGCCGTAGCCCGGGCCGAGCGTCGTATTGTTCGCAAAGGCGCGGTAGTAGTACGTCGTGTTCGGGGAAAGTCCGCTGATCGTGGCGCTGAACGAACCGCTTGCCGCGCCGTAGTGGACGAAGGTCGTGGAGTTGCCGAGCGAGGGCGTGAGACCCCAGTCAAAACGGGCATCGACGCCGCCGGTCGCCCCGGATGCGTTGTAGGAGCCGGAAACGACCGCTGTCGTCGACGTGACTGCCGGAGATCCGTTCGTTATGACGGCCGGACCTGCGGCAAGGGCCGGGGAGACGGCAAAAAGAGCCGCTGCCGCAAGGCTTGCGGCAAAACGGGCTGCATATCCGCCAAGAGTGCGTTGTGTATTCATACGCTTTTAATTATATCACAATGTAATAATAAAGTCAATAAATGAGCAGGCGCGCATTACTGTCCATATATTGTACTTTTTATGCAGGCGGGAGGCCAGACATCTCTGTATTGCACGGTTGTTATATACGTTGTATAATGCATTCGTTCCGGCCGGACGGCCGCTCCCGCCTTCGGGCGGGGGAGGAAAGTCCGAACACGCAGTCGGCCTCGGCCGATTACACGTAGTGGGTAATGCCCATCGTCCGCGAGGACAGCGGTGCGAGCAGAGACGCCGATGCCGAAAGGCTAGGGTTCCCTTCGGGGAATAGGCGCATGGCGACATGCGATTGAAACGGCTAAATCCGTACGCGCGTGCAAGATCGTGTCTCCGGGCGGCGGCCTTCGGCCGCCGCCCGGAGAAGAATCGCTCGAGGGCGCCGGCAACGGCGCTCCCAGATAAATGGCCGTCGTCCGTTTTGGCGGATACAGAATTCGGCTTATAGGCCGGAACATCAGCACTATGAAAAAAGCGCCCCAACCGGGCGCTTTTTTCGTGCCGGCCAAGCAATTGACTTTTTTATAAAATATGCTATTATCCGAAAAAACAATTTTGTCACTCTTAAACAATCAAATACGAACAATGAGAAAACTTCTCTTCATGCTCCTTGTCGCGACACAGATGTTCGCCGCAGGAACGGCTTCGGCCCAGGATTTCAAGATCATGCAGATGTATCAGGCTACGTCCGGTACGCTGACGATCGTCTTTCAGCAACTCCGCAGCGACTCGCTGTGGGCTGGATTCCAATTCGGCACTCATGCTGACCTCTCCGGAACGGTCTCGACCGTCATGGAGGCATACATCGGAAACACGCTCGGTACATTCACCCGCACGTTTTCGATCGGTCCCGGACTTGCATGGTACGGGCGCGTGGTAAGCCGCGACAGCGCATACCGGCGAGATACCACTGCCATCGATACGATGCTGCGGTATCCGAGCCAGTCAGGCGCGATCGTGCCGACGACGACCGGATTCACCCGCGCTGCGTCTTTGGACGCAGGCAATGATCCGACCGCCAGGTATACCGTCGTTGGCGGATGGGACCGTCACTTCACGGTGATGTTCTACATCGACTCTCTGGTCGGCGGCATGCCGGTCGGAGCTTCGACATCGCACGCGACTGCCTGGACAGGAGGATCCTCAGGGTCCCTGATTTATCTTCAGATGGTCATGCGCAATGCGATCAAGAGCGATACGGTCGTGGATTCGTTCCGCGTCCTTCCGCCGCTCGTGGCTCCGGCCGCGAGCATCGCAGGCACGCCCGTCGCGACATCGTCAACGCTCATGCCGCACCTTGCGCTCGATGTGCACGGATCATCCTCTGGCAACAGGGCCGTGGTCTACCGCAAAGAGTCGCCGACGGGTCCCGCCGTCGACAGCGCCGTGTTCGTTCCGGCAGCGGTCGCAGGAACGCAGGATTTTTATCCGACGTTCTCAGGACTGCCGCCGTCCGACACTTCGTACTTCATAGCGAAGGTCACGAATTCCGTCGGGTCGACGTACACGTCGGTCGTGATGGGCGTCACGCAGGACGCGTTCGGCATTGCGATGGTGCTCGGATCGATACAGCAGGAGTCGGATACGATCGAAGCGATCGTCCATTATTCCAATGTGTCGAGCGCAAGCACGTGCAACGTGACCGTGATGTTCGCATACGGCACGCCCGGCAACGTGATCGACACGCGGAATTATCCCGCGCTTGCGGGGTCAGGCACGCTTGTTCCGAAATTCATCGCCACGGACACCGGAACGTACTTCATATATGCCTCAGGCGTTGACTCGCCGGCATATACGATCATTCCGAGCACGGCTGATACGCTGCAGTACACGGTAATGCCGTGCAGTGTCGATACGTTCTACGCTGCGCGCGACACGATCTATTCCGGCGAGCGCGATACGCTCTACTATGCGACGACCGGCGCGCCGCAGGTCTCGATTTCGGGACCGACGGCATCAGGGTCGCTCGGACAGCTCAACACGCTGCCGCTCAGCGGAACGACGACGTACGTGCTCAAAGCGTACGGACTCACTACGGTGACGCGCACGCTCACGATCACGGTCATACCGAGACCGTCGGGCGTACGGGAGATCGGCGGGATGCTCGGCGTCATGCAGGACGGCACGCTGCGCATGCACGACATGCTCGGACGCACCGTGCTGCAGAAAGACGTGCGGGCGGGAGAGCAGATAGGGAAGCAGGATCTCGCTCCGGGAACATACGTCGCGCAGCTGCATGCAGCGAGCGGCGACATGCTTCCGCCGCTCATGCTCCTCATTCAATAAGGGCGATGTGCGAACACAAAAACCGCAGGACGATTCCTGCGGTTTTTTCGTATTATTGACAATAATCCTTTTTTATGATTATATATTGAAAATATCACAAACAAGGGAATTGTCCCGTTACTTTTTAAAATCTGAAAAATGAAAAAACTGATTCTACCGCTCGTTCTTTTCTTTGCCGGGCTGCGGTCCGCTGACGCCCAGATATGGATCCAGACGGATTCGGCGTATAAGAAGAAAAGCGCGACATCGATCGAGATGTACTTCAGCATCCATCTCTCGAACCCGTATGATTCGACGACGAACGTCGGCGCCATCGCGGCGACGCGCGATCACAGCTACATCCATGAAGTGAAGTCGCTGTACACTGCGTATGCGCCTGCGACAAGCTATGCGCTGCAGTGGAACGGTCTGTACGGACAGTGTTCGATCACGATCTTCGCGAGCAGCATGTATTCGATGATCGATGTCGCTCCGTGGGAGTTCGTGCTCGACGTCGACATGGCGCCAAGCGGCACCGGCGAAGCGATCGTCACGAGGAACGACCTGTTCGTCTCGAGCGATGCGGCCGGCACGAAAACGATCCATTGTCCGAAGTGGTATGGCTGCACGTACAGCGTGCGCGATTGCAGCGGGCGATTGCTCAAAACCGTTGCCGCTGCGGGCGAACGTACGGATCTTGATGCGAGCGACCTCGCTTCGGGAACGTACATTCTGTCCGCGGTGCGCGCCGATTGGAAGACCAGCGTTCAGTTCGTGAAATGATCTGCAAAAGCTCTGCGAAAAAACGCAGAGCTTTTATTTTTTTTTTCGTGCAAAAAATATTTTTCGAAAAAAAATTCTGAAATTAATTTTCAAAAAATATTTTTTGAAAAAATTTTTGCGAAGTTATCCACAGTTTTCGAAAAAAAATATTGCGAGTGATGCGCGCGTGTAGGATAATTATCGCAAGGACGTTCGATGCACGCGAAAAAAATTTTTTCAGAAAATTATTTTGAAAAAATATTTCGCGCGGTCGGCACCGGACGCGCTTACCAATAATTTTTGCAACACATACTATGGCAGCAAAAAAGAAGGCCGCTAAGAAGACGGCTAAGAAGCCGGCTAAGAAGGCCGCAAAGAAGAAGGCTCGCGCCTAACTTCAATTTCTGTTCGTTCCCACTTACGAAAGACGTCCCGCTCAGGCGGGGCGTTTTTCGTTGATATATGGTATACTGGCTCGCCTATGTCAGTATTCGACACCATATTCGGCGGCACGACGCAGTCTTTCCTCAAGAAGGCCCGGCCGCTCGTCAAAAAGATCAACGCTCTCGAAGAAGGCCTGCAAAACCTGGCTGATTCGGACTTTCCGGCAAAAACGGCCGAGCTCAAGGCTCGCCTCGCTCAAGGGGAAACTCTGGACGATATTTTGCCGGAAGCATTCGCGCTTACGCGCGAGGCATCCCGCCGTACGCTCGGCCAGCGCCATTACGACGTGCAGCTCCTCGGCGGCATCGCGCTCCACAAGGGGAACATCGCCGAGATGCGCACTGGCGAAGGCAAGACGCTCGTCGCCACGCTGCCGACGTATCTCAACGCGCTCTCCGGAAAGGGCGTGCATGTCGTGACCGTGAACGACTACCTCGCGCGCCGTGACGGCGTGTGGATGGGACAGGTGTACGGATTCCTCGGCCTGTCGCTCGGCGTGATCAATTCGCAGGGCGCGTCGTTCATCTACGATCCGTCGCATACGAGCAAAGAGACCGAACAGGACGCGTCGCAGATGTACAAAGTCGTTTACGATTTCCTCCGTCCGGCATCGCGCCGCGAAGCGTACGCCGCGGACATCACGTACGGCACGAACAACGAATACGGTTTCGATTACCTGCGCGACAATCTCGTGCACCGCGCCGACGAACTCGTGCAGCGCGAGCATAATTATGCCGTCGTGGACGAGATCGACTCGATCCTCATCGACGAATCCCGCACGCCGCTCATCATCTCGAACGAAGCCGCCGAGAGCGAGGACTTCTACAAGACCTTTGCGCACATCGCCCTCGCGATGCTCCCGGAGGAGGATTTTTCCGTGGACGAGAAGAAGAAGGCCATCTCGCTTTCCGACGCCGGCATCTCCAAGGCCGAGCGTGCGCTCAACATCGACAATATATACACGGAGAAGGGCATCAAGTTCGTGCATCACCTCGAGACGGCCGTCAAAGCCAAGGCGCTGTACCTGCGCGACCGCGACTATGTCGTCAACAATGGCGAGATCGTGATCGTCGATCCGTTCACCGGCCGCATGCAGCCGGGACGCCGCTGGAACGAGGGTTTGCATCAGGCGATCGAGGCCAAGGAAGGCGTGCGCGTGCAGAAAGAGACCCGCACGGCCGCTTCGATCACGTTCCAGAACTACTTCCGCTTCTACAAGAAACTCTCCGGCATGACGGGTACGGGCAAGACCAGCGAGGAGGAATTCCGCAAAGTGTACGATCTTTCCGTGATCGAGATCCCGACGCACCGCGAGATCAAGCGTCTCGACCGCAACGACCTCATTTTCCAGACGGAGAAAGGGAAGTGGCAGGCCATCGCCCGCGAGGTCAAGGCCCGTCACGATAAGGGTCAGCCCGTGCTCATCGGCACGATCTCCATCGAGCGTAACGAGTTGCTTTCCGCGTACCTGCGCGATGCCGGCGTGCCGCACACGCTGCTCAATGCCAAGAACCACGAGAAGGAAGGCGAGCTCATCGCCCAGGCCGGCAAGCGCGGCGCCGTGACGGTCGCCACCAACATGGCCGGCCGCGGCATCGACATCATCCTCGGCGGCATTCCGGGTACCGACGAGTCCAAGAAAGAGGTCCAGAATCTCGGCGGGCTCTTCGTGCTCGGCACCGAACGCCACGAATCGCGCCGCATCGACAACCAGCTCCGCGGCCGCGCCGGACGCCAGGGCGATCCGGGCGAGACGCAGTTCTTCGTGTCGCTCGAGGACGATCTCATGCGCGTCTTCGGCTCCGACCGCATCAAGACGATGATGGGCCGCTTCGGCATCCCGGAAGACGAGCCGATCGAGAACTCGCTCATCAACCGCGCGCTCGAAAGCGCCCAGAAGAAGATCGAAGGCTTCCATTTCGACGCCCGCAAATACACCCTTGAGTACGACAACGTGCTTTCGCATCAGCGCGCCATCGTGTACGGCCGCCGCCGCACCATGCTGCTCGCCAAGCGCGAGGACGTGGAAGCGTATCTCGCTGCCTTTATCGGCGAAGACGAGACGCTCAAGGCGCTCGTGGCCGAGAAGCGCTCGCTTGCCGGAGACGAGGCCTTTTTCGAGACGTTCCGCCGCATCGTGCTCTACGTGACCGACCTCCTCTGGACCGAACACCTCGAGACCATGGAGTACCTCCGCTCGTCCGTGAATCTCCGCGCCTACGGCGGCCGCGAGCCGCTCGTGGAATACCAGCGCGAGGGCCTGCGCCTCTTCCGCGACATGGAAGCCGCGTTCCGCGCCCAGGTCGTCGAACTTGTCGGCACCATAAACGTGCAGCAGGCCCAGACTGCGGCATCTCAGCCGATGGCTCCGACTGCGCATTTGCACGCCGAGCACGAAGAAACGCTGGATGACCCCATCGCCATGCCCGCCGAAAGCGCCAAAGTCGGCCGGAACGACCCCTGCCCGTGCGGAAGCGGCAAGAAGTTCAAGCACTGCCACGGTAAATAGGACTTATTTTTGGACAAATTGTCAATTGATATTGCATAAAATACCCTTATAAAATAAGGGTATTTTTGCTTTGACAGGCATAAAAATCATGGTATAACCCTTGACTTTTAAACCGGGGTGTGATACTATGGGGGCATAACCTGATATGGTAGATGAGCGAAAGTTCATGCTACTGTCTCAGGTTTTTATGTTCCGCTTCGGGCGGACCGGACAACCGGTCAATGCATTCGCCCCGAAAGCGGTATTCAGTCCATGAGTTCGGCGGAGCGTAACCGCCCATTATGCATAAAAAGGTCAATACATTCATGCGATCAGTCGTTGCGCTTCCTGTTTTGACAACGACCTTGGCAATGAATCCGATGAGCGGAATCATGGCCAAGTCTCCCATCGCAGCAGTCATATCTCCCGACCAAAACAGGCCCCTTGTGAGCGAGGTCACCGATAACAAACGGATCCTCCTCGACCGCAAGGCAGCACAGATCGACGCGTTCTTCGCAAAATACAAGCTTCCGATGGAAGGCTACGGCGAGAAGCTCGTGCTCGAAGCCGACAAGAACGGCCTTGAGCCCGACATGATCGCCCTCGTGGCGCTCGTCGAGTCCACGGGCTGCAAATTCATCATCGAGGGCACGAACAACTGTTTCGGCTGGGGCAGCGGTAAGATCCGCTTCAAGTCGATCGACGAGTCCATCGAGAAGGTCGCAGCCGCCCTTGCGGGTAACGATCCGGCGACGGAACGCTACTACAAGGACAAGCCGATGGACGAGATCCTTCAGATCTACAACGGCTACGCCAACGACAAGTACCTCACGAACATCAAGACGCTCCGCAAGCAGATCGAGAAAATGCAGGTCCCTGAGACCCAGTTCGCTTCGGCTTCGCTGAAAGTCTCGTAATTCGGAAAAGCCCCGCGCCTCACGGCGCGGGGCTTTTCGCTTGCTTGACACCTCCGTGCTGAAGCGTAGGATTTAAGAAAATTCTGCCTATGAGACATACATTGCAACAGACAAATAAAGCGGTGCTTTTTTTCAACGACAATGCGGCCGAATACGACTCGCGTTCGATCAATGCGGGGTGGCTTGCCGCGCCGCGTGCGCTGTACGCGCTGCAGGCACCCTATTTTGCGGGCAGCGACAAACTGCTCGATCTCGGATGCGGGACTGGACTGCTTTCTGACGTATACAAGCAGGAAGCTGCGAAATCCGGCCATGCCATCCACGTGACCGGCATCGATGCCTCGCCCCGGATGCTTCATCGGGCCAAGGAAAGCCGGTACGCTGACGCGCTGATCGAACTCGACCTTGCGGATGCCGCGCTCGTGCTCCCGTTCGGCGACCAGGCGATGCCGCATGTCGCGGCCTGCGGACTCCTGCCGTACATCGAAGACCTGCGGCCGCTTTTTCTTGAGACGGCGCGCATACTGCCGCTCGGCGGGACCTTTGTCTTCGACTATCATCCGCTCTCGGAAAAGGTGATGGCCCGGTGCTCCCAAAGGGGGTCACGGCATATCGACAAAGGCACGCATGCGAATTTCGGAGTGGAATACTACCTGCATGACGAAGCGGAGCTGGCACGGCTGCTTGACGATGCAGGCCTTGTCGTGGACGGCGAACGGAAGAACTACGCCGTGATGCAGACGACGGAGCGCGGCCCGCTCGTGTTCAGTGCAGTAGTGGCAATGAAAGCATGAAAATGCGGCCCGGAGCGATCCGGGCCGTTTTTTAGTTGCAGATGAGATACGCTGCGACGATGGCGGCCGTTTCGCCGCGGAGCGTGAATGTGCCGAGCGAGGCGATGCGGATCCCTCGCTTGCGGGCAGCGGCGGTCTCTTCTTCCGTAAAGCCGCCTTCCGGGCCGACGAACGCGGTCGTGGTTTCTTTGAAGTCTGCGGGTCCGGTCGGGGAGCCGGACAGATCGAAGAAGACGGTCTGTTCCGGGCCTGCTGCTGCGATGGCTTCGGCGAGCGGCATCGGTTCGGCGAGTTCCGGCAGTATGGTGCGCCCGGACTGTTCGGCGGCTTCGCGGATGATCTTTTCGAGACGGTCGCGGTTGAAGCCCGTTTTCACAGTGCGTTCGGTCAGAAGGGGCACGATGCGGGAGATGCCGGTTTCGACGGCTTTTTGGGCGGCGAGTTCGAAATTCTCGCGTTTGAGCAGGGCGCAAAAAAGCGAAGCTTTTTTGCGCCCTTCCTCCGCCCGCTCCACTCGCGAAACTATCCGCACCGCTGCCTCATCCCGTGCCAGCCGTTCGATGACCGCCTCCGCCTCGCTGCCGCGTCCGTCGCAGAGAATGACCGAATCGCCGGGCGCAAGCCGCAGCACGTTTTTCCATTGCGAAATGAGCGCCGCGTCATGGATGGCGGCGGTGTCGCGGGACAGATCGAACTCGCGGATGAAGCGGTGCAGTCGCATACAGGAGCATCGTATCCCACCGGGGCCGTTACGGCAAATCAACAAGCTTGCCGGCGGCGATCTCGATCGGGTCGGCGCGGCGGAGCTTTTGTTCGGCGGCTTTCGTCAGGATGGGTTCGTGCGGCGAGTCGTCGAGCGCGGCTGCTATCTCATAGAGATCGCTCCGCGCCTCCGTCCAGCCGGAACCGAATGCTGTGCGGACATCGAACGGCTTCGAGAAACTTCGGAGCGTCTTTTTTCCTTCGTTGGTGAAGTACTCATGGAAGAACGACATGGCGAGCTCGCGCGGCGTGCGGTAAACCGGCTCGCGGTAGCGCAGCACGGCATGGCTCGTCTTTGAGATCGCGCCCCAGCAGCCATCGCGGCGGAACAGCGCGATGACATGGTCCACATCGCCGGACCGTTCGGATACCTTGAGGTCCATGAGGAGCGGTTTTTCGCCGAGTGCCATGAGCGCCGCCGCGGCAAGCAGCGCGCCTTCCATGCAGCTTGCCGTGCGCGTCTCGAGTACGACTCGCGGCGAGCGCACGATCGGCTCGCGTTTGGGCGAGCGGAAGGGGAGCGTGTTGAGAAAATCCTGAATATCCTGCGGCGAGCGCAGGAACGCGAACGGGGAATCTGCCATGGAGACAGTATAGCGGGCGTGGTATACTTTGGGAACATGGAACCCGTCCCCGCAGCCTGATATGCACTTCTTCGTTCACATTGTACTGCCGTATTTGCTGTTCTATAAGTACTGGGCGATTTTTGCCGTGACATTCGTCGCGGCGCTGGCCTTTCCGGTACCTCCCGGCACGCTGCTCATGGCGGCAAGCGCTTTTGCGAGCCAAGGATACCTGTCGTTGCCGTGGATCATCCTTGTCGGCACGGCAGGCAATGTCGCGGGGGACACTTTGGGCTATCTGATCGCGCGCCGTTATGGCAAACCCCTGCTTTCCCGCGCCGCTTTTTTCCGGCGACTCTTCGCTTCCGAACGATATGCCCGTTTCGAACGCCGGCTCGCCGATCGTCCCGGTCCGTATCTGTTCATCAGCCGATTCGAAGCGCTCTCAAACCTGTCGGTGAATATCATCGCCGGCATGAGCCGGGTTCCGCTGCGCAAGTACATTCTCTGGGTCATACCGGGAGAGCTCGATCAGGTCGGCATATATTCGACCATCGGCTATCTGGTCGGGGACAATTGGGAACAGGTCGCCGATATGGTGAGCCGCTACATGCTCATCGCGCTGGCCGTCCTTGCCGTTCTGGCCGCGCTATTTTGGAAGCGCATTTGGGCCCGCCTGACCCGGCGCTAGACTTGCAAAACCAATGTTTTTGTGGTAGTGTGATAAAAATTAAAACTGAATAGCGTATGAAAAAAACATTGGATCCCAGACACCTTTTGTCGCGCGATTTGACACGGCTTACCATCACGGGCAACCCCGGAGAAGGAATACTTATCGGACGCACGGAGGACCATCTCGTCCTTGCGTGCTGGGTGCATGACGCGAACGCCTCGTCCTTCCGTCGCGGATATACCGAAAACGACGGGGAAGTGGGCATAGCCATATCCGCCGCATGCATACGTTCAAATCGGACGAGCATGAGACGCCTCTCATCACGGGAGGCATCCGGCGGAGAGACAAAGAGCTTGAGTACCAGCTTCTGCTCCAAAAGAAGGGCATCGGCGGCACGCTGGCCGAGACACACCACTTCGTATGCAATGAGATGCCGTTCGGATACGGACGGTGTTTGACCTCATATGCCATCGAAAGCGAGCCCACGGGGCGTGTCGAGGGAGCAGGATTCTCTGCCGTGCGGACA
This sequence comes from uncultured Candidatus Saccharibacteria bacterium, assembly GCA_964533145.1. Lineage (GTDB taxonomy): Bacteria > Patescibacteriota > Minisyncoccia > Phycocordibacterales > UBA9973 > CAITQP01. The sequence continues at coordinate 15,223 of CAZHLG010000009.1, forward strand.
CTGTCCGTGCAGAAAATCGTGCGTGATCCGATGCCGTATGCGGGCGAGCCGCTCTTTCTTCCGGTTCCGGATGATCCGGAAGCCATGCTCGCGTTGTACAGCATGGCGCTTGAGGGGGACTGTTTTTCGGCGCTTGCCGTGAAATATGTCGATCTCAAAACCCGGGAAAGCACTGTGCTCATTCACAACGTGCATGCCACGGCCTGTGCCGGAGTCTAAGACATGAGTATTTTCAGTATCGCAAAGCCCCTCCGCATGAGGGGCTTTCTCTTTGCAAAAAAGGGCCGTTTTTGCTACTATCTCTACGTTCCCGCCCAAAAACCCATATTCCCCTGTAGCTCAATGGTAGAGCAATCGACTGTTAATCGATTGGTTATAGGTTCGAATCCTATCGGGGGAGCAAAACTTGACTAAATAATTTAATATTGTAATATCCCAAGGGACAGTTCTTTGACATTGTTTTTATTGGTTCCCTAAGTAGCTCTCGTGGCTTTTTGGGGAACCAATAAAAATAGAGATGAAAAAGCAATATATTCTTTTTTACTATTCAATAGTAATTACGGAACAAGGTCCCAAAAATATTCCTGGAACCACCACGCTCTTTGCCGATAATGACGAATCAGCCTCAACTTTGGCTCTGCTCATTTGGAAAAAGGTGTTTGAAGACGCCGGATCAGAACGGCAGCGTCATAACCATTTCCGCGCTCTGAGAGACGAGCAAATGAACGATATCGAAGTAGATAAAGAGCAATTCGATCTTAAGTAACGCTAAACAGCATCACAAGCAATTAACGAAAAGGACTAGCCAAAACGGTTAGTCTTTTCTGTTTTTTATTCTCAAAATGAAGTATGATCCAATATAGATTATGTCTAAGATATATCATATCGTATCGGGCGATTTTCAAGGAAGTATTCTCTATCCCCTGAGCATGCTTAGAGAAAAATATCCTGAGATCCATAGCGCACACACAAAAAAATATGAGAGCCGAAAGCATATTACCGAACTCTTCATCCCTCAGCTGAATTGCCATTGGGGTGATGTAATACATTTCTCAGCGGTGCATCCTGACATTTTGATAAAAACTCTCAAAGAGGCGGGCTTTGACGAACAGTTTTCTTTTTATGAAATCGATGCAAGTCTTTTAGACCCGCAGCAAACCCTCATATACATAAATAAAGCAAAGGAAGACAAGCACAATCTGACAGCGGACGATTTCGCAGAATTTGATCCAGCTGAAGTCAGCAGGTGGGCATATATACCAGAAGAGACGGTCTCCTACTACAAGAGAAAATTTGCAGAAGGAAAGAAGCCGGTTCCTTTTTTATTCATTCCCCATATTCTCTACAAAGGAAGTGTGGATGTTAGCGATATCCAGCTTCAAAAGACAGTCTAGTTTAAACTTTTCTGACTTGTACGTCTTCTAATATTGCCTTCCGAACATCGTCCCAGGCTCGGAGCTTTTGAAAATAACCTTGGAAATAAGGTTATTTTCTTTTACCCCACAGACAAGTTCAAACCTAAACTGATATACTGTCCTAATGAATAAGATTCAAGTAGACAATCACGACTTTGTATTCACTCCAGCAAACCTTCCCTTACTTATTCATGGACAAGATAAGACGGGAGCCTCTCTTTTTACGATTACCCTTGCTGCTACCTTGTTGGCTCAAGATGAGAAGATTCTCTTTTTGAGCGGATACACTATGGCAAGGGAGGAATTTTTTAAACAGATTGCAGAGATTCCCCATAAAGATTCCGTTCTCTTCTTTACCCAAGAGGAGTTGTCTGATTTTATACAAGCAGTCTCTAACCATGAAATCCTCGATGAGAGAGTTGTTATCGTCAAAAACATAGAACTTTTTCCGGAAACCATTTTTGACTTGGTCACTGCTTCTAGAAAACTGATAGTGTCGGGAGATGTAAGCCTAAGTTCCTATAGTGATAAAATTATTGAACGACAGTATAAGTCGAAGGTGTTGTTTTCTCTGCTTAAAGGACAGAACATTCCATCTTTAGAAAAGTATCAGGGGTTCCTTACGTCGGATACTCAAACAGGTATCGTTACAACATTGATTGTATAATCGCTTTCCGAACATCGTCCCAAGTTCGGAGCAGAGTGTATGTGATGTATGATATTCGCCAAAATAGCCATTGACAAATGGCTATTTTGCTATATAAATTGAAATAAACCAAAGCCCGGATGAGCTGACCGGAAAACAAACAGCGTATTCTATGACAAATAAAAACCAGTTAGTACTGCGCTTCTTGAAAGTAAGAACCGCTGAAGGCAAGTTCATGATTGAATTCACGAACAACATAAACAAAGATCATGCTCCGAGCTTTCTATGCCATATACCAATCGATGGCTTACCAGAAGCAGGAAGCACCGAGTACAAAAAATTACAGGAAACGGCGACGTTTAACATCAGTCTAATCTTTACGAGGGTAAGCGATGAAGACGGGTTCGATAATGCCATTTCATACAAATGTATATTCAGCGATCAATACATGAGCGAGGGTGTTTTAACACCAGTAGACTCATTACTGAAGAGGGTTGTTATGCCCATGTCTCCCGCCGAATGTATATTTGTTATCGACTCCGTTCCCGAGAAGTTAATTTAAACCAAGAGAAACAGGTAGGATGTAGCAATTTATTGCGGCATCCTATTTTTTATTGTGCGAGAGAAAGCAGGCGGCTTGTCGCCTCCAAATGGAACTTGGCATCGCTGAATTGTCCTGACCAATCAAAAGTTCGAAATGCGGCCCTCCATGCGAGCCAGATAGGACGAACTTAGTTCAAGAACTAGGTTAAACGGAGAACGCATAGTAAAACTAAGCGTTTTTTCGTTTACGGTCGGGTTCTGAAGTAAATGGCGGGACGAATCTGAGCTTTTTCGGCATCTATCCTCAGTGTGTGAAGTAATGTTGGTCCATACTGATTTATTTTGTTCCGTGTACGATAATAAGCTCACGTTTATCCGTGACGGTATTCTTTCCTTTGAGTGCTTCCTTGTATGCCTTTCGCATGCCGCTCACGAAATCTTTGCGGTTCTCCGGAGAGAGAAGGGCGTACGTCGAATTTGTCTTCAGGTTACCGATAATGTCCTCGACGGTCTTCGTTTCCGTAAACGGGATTTTGACAGCGGTGACTTTCTTGAATCCGGCCGATGCGAATATCTTTTTCACGTTTTCCGCATTGCGGAGTTTCTGCGGTATGCCCTGCGATTTGTATTTCTTGTACATCTCGATGCCGATGGGCGGTTTCGCGCTCGGGGCGAAGAGCACCCAGAAGGCGGCATAGGTGCCCCCCGGCTTGAGGACGCGTTTGATGGACCCGAGCGCTTTCTTCGTGGCGAACCAGTGAAATGCCGCGCCGGAATATGCCATGTCGAAGCTCTCCTTCGGGAACGGGAGTTTCTCCGCCGGAGCTTCGACATATTCGATGGGGAGTTTGTTCGCTTTCGCGCTCTTTCGGGCTTCGACAAGCATTCTATCGTCGATATCGGAGCCGGTGATCGTCATAGAAATCTTGTGTTTCTTGGCGAACGCCAAGACCGGCTCGGTCGAATTGCCGACGCCGCAGCCGACATCCAGGACGGCGGCATCGGTTTTTTTGCCGAGAAGGGAAACAAGGAGCTCGTAGAGCCGCTTGTCCTCGCCGCCGCGCCATTTCTTGTATTCTTTTGCGACTGCGCCGAAGGCCTGCTTGTGGCTGTTGATTTTCATAAGTGGATTATAGCATTTTCAGGCTGGTCGGATTGGGCTCTTATGAGCTTAGAATCGCGGTTCGAACATCGTTCAGCATGCGGAGCCAGCTATTGACATTCATTTATATTAATGCTATCATACAAGTGATAGTTTTTTGACATGACTGTTTAATAGATTATTGAATGACTTGAGCTTCCCTGCTTGAGAGGTTGAAGTCATTCAATGTTAATCTAAAAAACAACTATTATGAACACTGGTTCAAGTATCCAAACAGCAATGGTATTAGATGAATTACCTGCTGAAGTATTAAAAGAAATAGAGGACAATCAGGAGTCGCTCGAAACCATTAAGACTGCCTTAAAGAAACCTGGCGTAAAACTTGCTGGATACTTCGACAAGATTACTGACCCCGAAGAGCAAATAAACTTTACCGCAGACCACATTCTTGCTTTCTTTGAGCAAAGAAGGAACAGGAAGAAAGCTGAAGCGTAAATTTTACACCAGTAAAATCATAAAGCCCGCTAACCAGTGGGCTTTATTTAATTTCTCTTAGAATAGAGCTCCGAACATCGTCCCAAGTTCGGAGCAAAAATTGACTAAAAAATTTAATGTGGTAAGCTAATAACAGCTAGTTTTTTTTGACATCTTTTTGGGTGACCACAGCAGGTACGGCCTCTTTTGGCCACCCAAAAAGCTAACAATGTGCACTAAACGAGAAAATTTCGAAACCCTGAGTAACGAATACCAGTCATACATTGAAAATATCAAACGGAGTTGGTTGTCGCGAAATCAAGTCAATTCGACCCGCGTATATGAAATCATGCATCCACATGAAAGAACTGAGGTCGCAGAAAAGATGTCTGCATGGGAAAGATATATAACTCCTTTAGCAGAGGATTGGTGGAAAAAGCGAGGGTATGGCGTCAGGTGGCCTGATGACAATTCTGAGCCAATGAAAGTCTATGAACTTGTGCCTGAGAGCAGAAATGAAACGTGATTGGGGGTTAATCTAAGGCTGACGGTATATACCGTCAGCCTTTTTATTATTGCTCCGAGGATTATTTTTGATACTTGTGCTTTGTCGCCCCGCAGCGGCAGCCGAATGGCTTGATGTGCTCATCGAAATACTCTTTGCCGTAGTCGTACTCGAGCTCTTCGCCGGCCTTGATCGCGCGCGTCGCGAAGATCAGGACGCGGCCGCCTTTGATCTCGACTTCGCAGTTCGGCTTGCACGAGTGATTGAGGTACCGTGCCGTATTCGATCGGTCGGTGCCGTCGATGAAGCGGTTCTTGCTGGTCTCGAAGAGGTATTTGCCGCCGCGGGCATTGGCCTCCTTTTCGGTCAAGATCGGGCCGACGTACTCGATGACGAATCCGCCCTTTTCGATGGGCTCGAGCGTTTTCATGCCGAGGCCGGAATGCGTTTTGACGACCTTGAGCGAGCGTTTGATGTCAGAATATTTTTTTGCAGGCATGGATGCTTAGTTGTTGGTGTTAAAAACTCCCGCCTCGAGCTTAGCAAAATCGTAGCCGGCAGGGAAGAGCTCCTCGAATGCCTGCATGGCCGGCTCGCCGGCGTACTCGCCGCGCACGGACGCATAGTGCATGGCGAGGATCATCTCCTCGGGCTCGCCGACGCAGTCGAGCGGCTTGAAACCTTCTGTGCCGAGGATGCGGCGGACGAGCGGAATGAGCTTGGGCCGGGCGAAGAGATCGGCGCCGAACATGCCGACGACGTCTTTCTTGGGCAGGTACGCGGCGAAGCAGGCAAAGAGAAAGACGCACTTCGGGCAGCGCTTGCACCAGTACGGCATGCCGTACAGGAGGCGTTCGGGCGTGGTCAGCCAGAAGTACGTGTTGCAGCTCGTGACCGTGCGCAGATATTTCTGATGCTGGGCGAAGCGCCGCACGATCTCGAGTTCGCTGAACCGGCGCAGGAGCGATACGGTGGAGATGTCCGGCGTGATGTAGCGCCGGATGTAGTCGTTCGTCATGCGCTCAGCTTCGGACGACTTGCACCACTGGTGGTTGACCCCAAGACCAAGATACTCGAGATTGCCGAAGTCGGCGCTCCGCTCGTTCGAGAAGACGATGGAATCGTAGCCGAGCAGTTCGGCGAGCAGGACGGCGACGAAGGTGAAGGTCGAGACGGACGGATACGCGTTCGAGACGCCGAACCATTCGGCGATCTCGGTCGCCCATTTGTCGCGGCGACGGGTGACGCTGATGGTGCGTGCTCCGACGAGCTTTGCGACGCGCCTGTGGGCGGGTGTCGGCGCGAAGGCGAAGAAGTCGAAGGGCGTGCCGGCTTCCTTGAGCATCTCGGCCGAGAGGATGGAATCCTTGCCTGCGCCGTTGAGGAGCAGGGCTCGCGAGGGGCGCGCCGTCAGGCGCGCGGGCTCGGGCGCGACGGCGGATTCGTCGTACGGGAACGAGATCAGTCCGCGGAAATCCATCTTCATGTCGTAGAAGAATTCGCCGAGTCCGTTGAGGTAGAGCGCGTTCCAAAAATCGGCCTCGTCGCGGGTGAGCGCGAAATCCTTGATGCGGATGTCATTCGTGGGGAAGATGCACCAGTAATTGATGCCCAGCATGATGAGCAGTGCTCGGAGCGTGGGTTCGAGCACGGCCTGCGGCACTGTATCCCATGCCTCGCGCGGCACATCCTTGAAATAGAGCCGGTCCGTGAAGGTCTTCTTGATGCCGTACTTGAACTCCACGATGTACGTGAAGCTCACCATGGAACGGCGGGCATGTATTTTGTATGAGCCGAAGGTGAAGGACAGCGCGCGGGGAATTTTCATCCGGCCAGTATATCATGGCGGCTTTTGCTATACTGATCCGAGCGGAGTGTCTCTCCGTATTACAAGGCACAGACGGCATATATGGCAAAAGCAGGATACGTTGACGGGTTCGTGATATGCATTCCGAAGAAGAACGCGGCGAAGTACAAGAAGATGGCGACCGAAGGCCGCGACGCCTGGATGCGGTTCGGCGCGCTCGACTATAAGGAATGCGTCATCGACGACGCCAAGCCCAAGCACGTGGTCAACACGTTCGCCAAGATGGCCGGCGCGAAGGCGGGGGAGGCAGTGTGGTTCTCATTCATCACGTTCAAGTCGCGCGCGCATCGCGACGCCGTGAACAAGAAAGTCATGGCTCATCTCGAGAAGAAATACAGCGAGAACGAGATGCAGATGCCGTTCGATATGGCACGTTTTTCATACGCCGGCTTCACGGTCGAGGTAGGGGCATAGTGCGATCGGATGATTCGCGGTATACTGGATGCGTTACCAATTAGCTCGTACACATATCTCATGGCAAAGAAACGGAAGCAGGGCGTGACGCCGAAGCGCATGCCGAAAGGCCCGCACAAGACGGCCAAGCGCCTCGCCGCAAAGAAGGTCATGCTCGCCAAGAAAAAGACGACCGCAAAGGCAAAGAAGCGCGCGTAGTCTCGCATGCAAAAAGCCCGCAACTGCGGGCTTTTTGCATGGTTGCTTTTTCTTTAAAATTATGATATAATGTATAAAACAATCGGTTATGAAAAATACGTGCATGATAGCGCTGCCGAACATCGGAGCGCTGAGCGAGTGCGCCGCAGAGCTTCTCAGGCTTTCTGATCTGCTCGAAGGCAAACTTTCGCTTATCCTTGTTCCGGAATTCTCTCGCGACCGGGAGATTGTGCGGTTTCAGATGAACGAGTTCGTCAGATTGCTCAGACCTGCCGTTGTCGTACTGGCCGCCGGTTTTCCTGCGGTTGAGATCGTGCAGGCCGGTCCGGACACTAAAGGCATACTGCGCCGCGCTCACTTCGCGGACATAGATGCACTCGCGCGAAAACTGCTCGAGACGATCGAAGATTGAACCGCCGGGAAACCCCGGCGGTTTTCCTTTTTTGCGTGCGTGACAGGCCGCTTCGTTGCCTGGTATCATGCGCGTATATGGAAAAAAACTGGCATGGTGAGACGGTCGCGGCTGTCATGGAGGGCTTGGGGACGGGGGAGCGGGGCTTGGGCGCGGGCGAAGCCCGCGCCCGTCTCGCGAAGTACGGTCCGAACAAATTGCCTGAAGCCAAAGTCCCCGGCATCGCCGCAGTCTTCATGCGCCAGTTCCAGAGTCCGCTCATCTACATACTGCTCGCGGCGGCCGCTGCCGTCTTTGCGATGGGTGAGACCGGGGACGGCCTGATCATTCTCGGCGTGCTGTTCTTCAATGCGATCGTCGGCACCGTGCAGGAGGGCAAGGCGCAGAATACGCTCCGTGCGTTGCGGAATTTCGCCGAGACCACGGCGACGGTCGTGCGTGACGGCGTCGAGCTCATCATCCCCGACGACGAAGTCGTGCCGGGCGACATCATCGTGCTGCAGGAGGGCGAGAAGGTCCCTGCCGATGCGCGCGTCATCGCGGCGAACAATCTCAAGATCGACGAGGCTGCGCTCACCGGCGAATCCGAACCGGTCCATAAGACCGCTGACGCTCTCGCTCCCGGGGCGGCCGATCTCAATCCGCGCAACATGGCGGCCAAGGCGACAAACATCGTCGCGGGCAACGGCAAGGCTGTGGTGGTCGCGACGGGACGGCATACCGTCATCGGCAAGATCGCCGCTAAGATCCAAGGCTATGACACCGATATTCCGCTTAAGGCAGCGATCGAGGGTCTGTCTCGGGCAATCATCTACGCCGTCGGACTGATGTGCGCGGGGCTTTTTGCACTCGGTCTTGCCAAGGGCATGGCCGTCCGGGAGATCTTCGGCATCGTTGTCTCGCTTGCCGTCTCCGTCGTCCCTGAAGGACTGCCGATCGTCGTGACGCTTATCCTCGCAATGGGCGTTTGGCGCATGGGAAAGCGCAATGCGCTCGTCAAAAAACTGCAGGCGGTGGAAGCGCTCGGACAGGCGCGCGTGATCGCCGTCGACAAGACCGGCACTATTACCAAGAATGAGCTCGTCATCCGCGCTGTCTGGACGGGAGGCACGCTCTTTGACATTACCGGAGACGGCTATGAGCCTAAGGGCGAAGTGCGCCGAGACGGCGATGTCGTGGATGCAGCCAATCATCCGGAACTGCTCTTCGCAGGCAAGATCGCGGCGTATGCGGCCGGCGCGCGCGTCATGTATTCGGAGGAGGAAAAGCGCTGGCGCATTGCGGGCGATCCGACCGAAGCAGCCATGCTCGTGTTGTCGGAGAAACTCGGTTTCCATAAAGACGATGTGCTTCAGGAAGAGCCGCTGATCACCGACATGCCGTTCGACTACCGGCTGAAATACCACGCGTTCGTTTTTGGGACGGCGAAAAAGCGCATGCTCGCGGCGGTCGGTGCGCCCGAAGCGATACTCGGCTTGTGCTCGAAGGTCCGCCATGGCGGCGCTGTCAGGGAGCTGAGCCGGGACGAGCGGGTCCGCATCGAGGGAGAGATCGCCGTCATGTCGGCCGGGGGACTGCGGGTCATTGCCTTCGCCGAGCGGTCCGACGCGCCGCGCGATATCGAGCAGGAGAAGCTGGAGGGTCTCACGTTCGGCGGATTCTATGGAATGCGCGACACGATGCGTCCGGAGGTCGCCGAGGCCATGCAGAAGGCGCGCGATGCGGGCATCCGCGTGGTCATGATCACCGGCGACCATAAGATCACGGCTGCAGCCATCGCCAAAGAGGCGGGCATTTATCGCGAGGGCGACACTGTCCTGACGGGCGCCGAGGTCGATGCCATGCCGCATGCCGAGCTCGTGGCCAAGCTTGCGACGACGAGCGTATTCTCGCGTTTCGATCCGGATCATAAGATGGCCATCATCAAGGCATTCCGCGCTCGCGGCGAGATAGTGGCCATGACCGGCGACGGCGTGAACGACGCGCCGCCGCTCGTCGCCGCCGATCTTGGCGTCGCCATGGGCATCACTGGCACCGAGGTCGCGAAGGAGGCGGCCGACATCGTGCTGCTCGACGATAATTTCGGCAGCATCGTCTCGGCCGTCGAAGAAGGCCGCGGCATTTATAAGACGATCAAAAAGGTCATCCTGTACCTTTTTTCGACAAGTCTCGGCGAAGTGCTGGCTATCGCCGGCGCGATCGCCATCGGTATGCCGGCGCCGGTGCTTGCCGCGCAGATCATCTGGCTCAATTTCGTTACGGACGGCTTCCTCGACATTTCGCTTGCGACGGAGCCGAAGGAGCGCGGTCTGCTGACCGGCGCTTTTGAAAAACCGAAAAAATACCTCGTCGACGGCACGATGTTCCGCCGCATGCTCGTGATGGCGCTGCCGATGGCTGTCGGCTCGCTCGTGCTTTTCGGACGCACGTACGCGCACGATCTGCCGCACGCGCGGACGGTCGCACTCACGCTGCTTGCCGCGTTCCAGTGGTTCAATGCATGGAATTGCCGCAGCGAGGAGCGCTCCATCTTCGCGTCCGGGCTGTTCTCTAACCGATACCTGCTTGGCGCGACGATACTCGTCGTCGGCCTGCAGTTCATGGCCGTGTATGCGCCGTTCATGCAGTCGTTCCTGCATACCGTGCCGCTCACGCTGTCCGACTGGCTGCTGATCGTGCCGCTTGCTTCGACCATCGTCGTGGTCGAGGAGGTGCGCAAATTCTTTGCCCGCCGCGCAGTTTCGCCGCGCGGGCGCGCTCTGGTACACTAGTCGCATGAGAGGATACATCGAGAACATCGAGCGCCTCGCGCTCGAGAATACGCTGTTCAGGAAAGTGCTGTACACGGCGTCGCACAGCCAGCTCGTGCTCATGTCGCTCGCGCCGGGCGAGGAGATCGGCGAGGAAGTGCATGACGTCGATCAGTTCCTGCGCGTGGAGGCCGGCACCGGAACGGCGGTGCTCGACGGCGTCGCGCACGCGATCTCGGACGGCAGCGCTATCGTCGTGCCCGCCGGGGCGCGGCATAACATCGTGAATTCGGGCGCTGATGCCATGAAGCTGTATACGATCTACTCGCCGGCGCATCATCGCGACGGCACCGTGCATGCGACGCGCGCGGATGCGGAGGCTGACGAAGAGCATTTCGACGGAACGACGACCGAATAGTCCCGCAAAAAAGCCGCACATTCGTGCGGCTTTTTTTTTTTGCACCGGTCATTCCGTGATGGGGTCGGCGATCTTGCCGTCGATGACATGCCAGTTCTGGACGTACGCGCTGCGTGCGCGCTGTGCGGCTTCGGCTTTGCGTTTCCGCTCGGCTTTCTGCACCGCGGCGATGCGATCAAGGCTGTCTGACGTCCTTCGGGCTTTGGCTTCCATGAAGGCGATGCCTTCCTTGAAGCCGTCGGCACGGCCGTCCGCTTTGCCGCTTTTGTAGCCGGCGGTGTTTCCGATGCGTTCGGATTCCTGCCGCGCGCGGGGCATCAGCGTTGTCTCATAGAGAATGCACGGCAAAGCGATGCCAAGGATGAAGCAAAACATGGCCAGCAATACGCCGCCTCCTGATTTTTTGGGAACTCCTCCCGTCGTATGTTCCATACAAGTAGGTTTTGTGGAAAGCCTACGCTTCCCGGGAGCAGGTGTCAAACGCTGCCGTGGTATACTGGCGCGCATGTACGTACGGGTCCATGCCATGCCGGGCGCGAAGCGGGAATCGGTCGTGCGAACAGCGCCCGACCGCTGCGATATCGCAGTGCGGGAGCCTGCCGAGCGCGGTCTGGCCAATGCCCGGATCCGGGAGCTTGTGGCGCGCGAATATGGCGTTCCGACGAAAACGGCCCGGATCATATCCGGGCATCAGAGTCCGCACAAGATATTCTCGCTGCCGGATTAGCCGTTCTTTTTGAAATCCTCGTAGGCGATCTCCTTGCGTCCTTCGGGCAGGACGCGATCGATGGCGAAGCTGCCGTTTTCAAAATGCGCTTTGGTGATGATGACGCGCGTGTCGGTCCCGTTTTTGCGGGCGAAGAAATACACACGCGGCCATTCAGCGTAGGCACGGTACGCGCGGTAATTGCGTGCGGGGTCTCCGTTTTCGATGTCGAGCAGCGCGTCTTCTTTGCGGATCTTGCGGGCGCGCGTTGCGAGCGAGTCGTCTTGGGGAACGGGGGCCGTCTCTCCGGCGATGTGCTTCGGAATGGTGTCTGCGAGCATGCGCGCGCCGAGCGCCGTCAGGCGCGCCCGCAGTTCGGGCGTAGTCTCGTCCGGACCGATGGATAGGCGTTCTTCGGCGATGACCGGACCTGCGTCGAGGGCGGGCACCATGACTTGGATCGAGCAGCCGGTCTCCGTGTCTCCGGCGAGGATGGCGCTTTCGGTCGGAGAGGCGCCGCGGTATGCGGGCAGCAGGGAATAATGCACGTTGAGCGTGCCGCGCGGCGGAAGGCTGATCGCTGCCTCGGGAATGATGCTGCCGTACGCGACGACGGCCGAAATGTCCGGACGGAAGCGGCGGAGATCTTCCATGAATGCGTCGTCGAGTTTTTCTGGCTGGAGGACGGGGATGCTGCGTTCGAGCGCCCAGAGCTTTGCGGGGGGCGCGGCCAGTTCCTGGCCGCGCCCTTTCGGACGGTCCGGGTTGGTCACCACGACGACCGGCGAAAGACCGGCAGCTTCGAGCGCGTCAAGATATGCCCGTGTGAGCTCGGGGGTGCCCCAGAATGCGATGCGCGGACGATCTTCCATCGGACTACTTCTTCCGTGCCGCACTGCGTCGCGCCGGCTGTTTCGCCGCGGCTTGTTCCGGGACTTCGCCCGGCGCGACGTCACGCGCCTTGTCGATGAACAGCGTGCCGTTGAGGTGGTCGGTTTCGTGCTGGAAGATGTGCGCGAGCAAGCCGCCTGCGCCGCGGGAAAACGGCGTGCCGTGCTCGTCGTACGCCTCGACGGTCGCATTCACCGACCGTTCGACCTGTCCCCAGAGGGGCCGTACGGAGAGGCAGCCTTCGTGCATCCAGCGCTTTTTCTTGGAGAGTTTGGTGATGACCGGATTGATGAACACGAGGTCTTTGGTCGCGGGCTTCGCGCCGTCAGGGAGTTCTTCGCCGCGTTTGAAGCTGTCCTCGAATATCTTGCCGGACACCACGAATATCCGCAGCGATACGCCGATCTGCGGCGCCGCGATGGCCACGCCGTCGGGCTGCGTGTGCAGGGCCGACTGCATGTCGCGGATCACTTTTTTGATTGTTGCTCCGCCGATGTCCGCATGCGGAACTTCGGCCGCGACCGCCCGCAATACCGGATCGCCGTTTTGTACGATCGTCACCATCGGCTTATTTAAGGCCCTTCATGTATTCGGCCAGGTTCTTCTGCTTCACGGTCTCCTGGCTGCGTGTCGCCATGTTGCGGACGATCACGGAATGCTCGAGGGCTTCCTTTTGTCCGAAGATGATCGTGTACGGAGCGGCGGATTTTTCCGCCATGGCAAGCTGGGCGCCGAGCGAGTCTTTGGAGAGCGCCTGGGCGATCGGCACGTGCGCCTTGCGCAGGATCTCGATCACGGAGAGGCTCTTGAGCTTGGCCTCGATGCCGAGCTGGATGAAGTAGACCTTCGGTTTCTTGATGATGCGCGGCGCATGGCCCGTGTACCACGGCATCATGAGCACGCGGTCGACGCCGATGGAGCTGCCGACGGCCGGCACGTCTTTCTTGGCGCCGAGCTGCTTGCCGAGATAGTCGTAGCGGCCGCCGGAGGCGATGGTGAGCGGCGAGCCGGACGGGTCGCTCTCGCGGTCGATGATCTCGAAGACCGTGCGCGTGTAGTACGACAGGCCGCGGACGAGATTCTTGTTGAGGACATAGGTGATGCCCATTTCCTCGAGGTACTCAAGCACCTCCTTGAAGTGCTTTTTGCAGGCAGGGCAGAGGAACGAGACTGCTTCCGGCGCGCCGGCGTTCAGTTCGATGGTCTTCTCTTCTTTCGAGTCGAGGATGCGGAGCGGGTTCGTCTTGAGGCGCTCGCGGTCCACGGCCGGCAGGGCGTTCACGTGCTTTTTGTAGTAGTTGACCAGTTCGCGCACGTAGCCCGGACGGCAGTCTTTGCAGCCGATGGAATTGATGTCCACCGACAGGTTCGTTCCGCCGACGTCGGCCAGTGCCGTCATGGCGCCTTTGATGACGAGCGCGTCAAGGATGCTCTTTTCCGATCCGAGCGCATCCATGTCGAACTGCCAGAACTGGCGGTAGCGGCCTTTCTGCGGATTGTCATGGCGGAACACCGGGCCGTACTGGTAGGCGAGGATCGGCTGCGGCTGGTTTGCCATGCCGTGCTCGATGTACGAGCGCATGAGCGCCGCCGTGTGCTCCGGGCGCAGGGCGAGATGATCGCCGCCCTTGGTGCGGAGCGTGTACATCTCCTTGTCGACGATGTCGGTGCCTGCGCCGATGCCGGACGTGAAAATGTCCTCATGCTCGAGGATCGGAGTCTCGATCGGCTTGAAGCCGTAGTACATGGCGACCTCCTGGGCTTTTTCGAAGAAACCCTGGAACAGGTAGTAGTCGTCGCCCATGATGTCGCGCATGCCTTTCGGCGCGGCGACGTCGCCGGTGCGCGGGCCTTTCTTGGCCGGAGTCTTTGCTTTTGCTGTCGGTTTTGTTGACATACGGAGTGTGTGCTAGGCGGTTAATACTGCACGTGCTCGCCGGGGAGCACTGCGATCGCATCGAACGGGTACAGACGGAACAGCGCACGGCCGATGATGTTTTCTTTCGGGAGCGTGCCCCACTTGCGGGAGTCGTAGCTTGCCGGACGGTTGTCGCCCATGACGAAGTACTGGCCTTCGGGCACGGTCACGGCGTGGTCTTCTCCTTCGTCGGCCGCGACGTACGTCTCGGAGAGCGTCATGCCGTCGGGATGTTCGGCGTTGACGATGGTGACGATGCCGTTCTCGACGGAGACGGTCTCTCCCGGCAGGCCGATGATGCGCTTGATGTAGTAGGTGCTTTCGTTGAACGGGGGACGGAAGACGATGACATCGCCGCGATGGGGTTCGCGGAAACGGTACGTGAGTTCGTCGATGATGAGGTAGTTCTTGTCCTGGAAGGTGGGCACCATGGATGCACCCGAGACGATGAACGGCTGGGCAACGAACAGGCGCACGCCGAGCACGACGATCGCGACCGTAAGCGCGAACCGCACGAATTCCCAGACTGTCCGCATCGCCGATTTTTTCGGCGCCGGAGCCTGCGGTGCCGCTTGTTCAGGGGCTTTTGGCTGTTGGATGCTGTCCATATAGCGCGATTGTACTATAAACACTCGCTTGACAACAACGTCAAAATTATTGCACAGCGCATATCATTCACAATGCCTGCGCGCATGCGTTTTGGGAGACATTGCCATCCCTATGCGCTGTGCAATATACTCTCGGCATGATCACTGTCGTCGGTTTGGGCAATCCGGGCGAGGAGTATGCGGGTACCCGGCATAATGCCGGCCGTATCATCCTTGAAGCGATCGCGAAGCGCGAGGGCTTTTCGGATTGGCGGGACGACAAGAAATCGCGCGCATTGGCGTGCACCGGATCGGTCGGGAAGACGAAATGCCAGTTCGTGCTGCCCGACAACTTCATGAACAATTCCGGCGGCAGCGTGAAGCCCTTCGTGAAGAGCGCGAAGGACCGGGAGAAGCTCGTCGTAGTGTACGACGACCTTGACTTGCCGATCGGCCGCATCAAGATCTCGTTCGACCGCGGCGACGGCGGGCACAACGGCCTCAAGGACATCATCGCGGTGCTCAAGAGCCGCGAATTCCTGCGCGTGCGCGTCGGCGTCTCGCCGCATACGCCCGGCGGTGCGCTCAAGAAGCCGAGCGGGGAGAAGGCCGTCGTCGATTTTCTGATGAAAGATTTCAAAAAAGAAGAACTC
The DNA here is from genome assembly GCA_964533145.1 of uncultured Candidatus Saccharibacteria bacterium. Taxonomy (GTDB): domain Bacteria; phylum Patescibacteriota; class Minisyncoccia; order Phycocordibacterales; family UBA9973; genus CAITQP01. The sequence goes on from CAZHLG010000009.1 coordinate 30,722, forward strand.
GCCGAACTCAAAAAGCTCTCGAAAAAGATCGCCGAAGCGCTCGAGTGTTTCGCGGCAGACGGGAAGGAGAAGGCAATGAGCGTGTATAACGCATTCGAATAACAAAAGCCGCTTCTGTGCGAAGCGGCTTTTTCATACATAGCACCTGAGCACTTTTGCATATGGAGACGTCCGTATGCGTTTGAGCGCGCGCTCTTTGATCTGCCGGATGCGTTCCGGGTCAAGCTCGTAGCGTTCGGCGATGCTTGAGAGCGTCATCGGCTCATCGGCAAGACCGAAGTGGAGGATTATGACCTCGCGTTCCCGCGGCGGCAGGTGTTTCAGTGCGCGTTGTATGTCCGTGGACAGTGATTCGCTCATCGCGGAAGCGTCTGCCGGTTCGTTGATCGTGTTCGGGGTGTGATCGAGACGAGTCGTCGTTTCTTCATCGCCTGTCGGCTCATCCAAGGATACATGCTTTGTTGAGTAGGAAATGACCATGAAATCGACGTCGTGTTCGTCCAGAAGGAACGGGCGCACCTCCTTGGATTCAGCGGCTCGCTGCCGTTCATGTCTTTTGACGTGCTCGCTCACGTCATACGGGTGCGGCATGTAGCCGTGCTGCTGCTCAAAGTGGTTGACCACAGCGATCACTTTGTTCTGTATGTTCTTGGTGCTTTGGGGCACTTTGACCAAGCGCGCTTCTCTGAGGGCCGTCAATATGCATTGGCGGATCCAGTTGACGGCGTACGAGATGAACTTGAATCCTTTGGTCCAGTCGTAGCGCAGCGCTGCTTCGTACAGACCGATGTTGCCCTCGTTGATGAGGTCCGACAGACTGAGCCCCTGCCATTGGTACTGTTTGGCGACTGATACGACAAATCTGAGATTTGCCACTACGAGCGTGTGCACGGCGGTCTCGTCTCCGTCGTCTCGCGCTTTGCCGAGTGCGACTTCGGCTTCGGGCGAGAGCGGGTGCGACCATTGATACACCCAGTTCAGGTAAGCCTGCAGGCCGTCATTGTCGTCACGGTTCGTGACTCGTTTTTCGATTTTGAGCTGGCGCATAGTTTTTGAGTTTTAGAGTACGTGATGTTGAGAGAGACTGTACATCTTTTTAAGCGACATGTACAGACCCCGCTCCCAACGAAAAAAACGCCCCGTATGGGGCGTTTTTTTTTCGAGGGACTATTTCTTGTCCTCGACCCAGGCGAGCGTCATGCGCTGCTCCTTCGGATCGAAGAGCGTGATTTGGAACGTGTAGGTCTTGCCGAGCTCGAGCTTCTCGCGGAGCTTTGCCTCCGAGCCGAAGTTCGAGTGGTGGACGAGGCCCGCCACGCCCTGTTTGATCGAGACGAGCGCGCCGTGCTTGTTGAACTTGATCACGACGCCCTTGACGATGTCGCCTTTCTTGAGCTTGCCGTCGAATTCCTTCCACGGGTTCTCCTTGAGCGCCTTGATCGAGAGCGAGATCTTGCCGTCCTTGATGTCGATAACCTTGGCCTTGACCTTGTCGCCGACCTTGTAGAGCTGGCGCGGGTCCTCGACGAGGCCCCAGTCGAGCTCCGAAATGTGCACGAGGCCTTCGAGACCTTCCTCGACTTTGAGGAAGACGCCGAAATCGACGATGCCGGCGACCGTGGTCTCAAGCTCGTCGCCGAGCGCGTACTTGCCGACGACGGCCTGGCGCTCGTCCGCGTTGCCCTCCTTCTCGGAGAAGATGAGCTTGCCGTCCTTCGGCATGGCCGTGACGATGGCGACGGAGAGGCGCTTGCCTACGAGCTTCTTGAGCTCCTTGAGGATCTTGTCCTTGTCGGAGTCTTCGACGCGCGGGTAGTGTTCGGCCTTGAGCTGGGACGCCGGAAGGAATCCCGCGATGCCCTGCCATTCGATGATGAGGCCGCCCTTGTTGGCGTCTTTGACCGGAAGGTCGAACATGGTGCGCTCCTTGATGGCGCGCTCCGCCTCGCTCCAGATGAGGGCCTGCTTGGCCTCCTTGAGCGAGAGTTCGACGTAGCCGTCCTCGTTCTCGGTATCGACGATCTTGGCCTTGACCACGTCGCCGATGTTCATCTTCTTGATGATCTCGCGGGCGTTGCGGTACTCGCGGCCGTAGATGATGCCGGTGCCGTACGGGCCGAGGTCGATGTAGACCGAGGCTTTCTCGATGCCGATGACCGGACCCTCGATGAGCTTGTCGAGCGCGAGGGGAGCGGTGCCCTTGTCGAGCAGCGCGTGGATCTCGGAGAGTGCTTTTTCTTCTGTGTGTGCTGTAGTCATGCAATAAAAAATCCGCCTTGTGCGGATGTGGCTTAGGGAGGTGCTCGGGTATTCCCGAGGGGTTATGCTCCGTAAGGTTTCCGGCAGTATGCCGGTCCGACTGGTAATGCCGTGATAGTACTACGAACGGAGGCTTTTGGCTATATTGACATATCTTAATATATGTACTAATATAAAAATAATCAATTCTCTCACAAAACATATAGAGCGATGAAAAAACTGATCATCGCGGCAGCACTCGCCGTATGTACGTTCTGCGCCCGCTCAGTCGGCGCCCAGACGACTCAGGTCGACCGGACCGAAAAACTGTATCGCATGATACGCCAGCATGGCACCGTGAACTGGGACAGCCGGGAGCGTACCATGCTGTTGCAGCATGAATATTCTACAGTTGTTTTCGTTCGGAACAACTACACCTTTGAGGCGTACGGGTTTCCGAACGAGGCCCATGGGGTGAAGGTGTATACTCCGTTCGGTTTCTTTTTGTACAAGGACGGGGGACTGATACCGAAATGCCGCGTCGCTTCCGATCATACGGCAGCCGTCTCCGCATACATAGAGAAGATGCTTCGCATATGATACCGTCAGGGCGAAATCGAAAACCAGGCTTATGCAGCCTGGTTTTTTGTTACTTGACTTTATAATATATTGGTGATATAATATACCCAAACATTTAAATCAATATATATGGAAAAGAAAACACTCATCAATTTGATAGTGAAGGATTCCAGCATCGAGAAGCTAGCCTGTAATTATACAGGAGTTGTTCTTGAGGCTGTGATCGGTGCCTTCATCGACGAAAAAAGCATTACCGAAGCCGTATCTCGCGGAAAAGACCTGATCCTCATGCCGGTGGACAAACCGCTCAAGGATTATTACAACTGCATCGCCAAGCGTCTTAAGAGAGAGACGCCGATGACCGAGGAAGAGCGGAACATGCTATGGCCTTCCAAGACACCGAAACAGGATGCTCCCGCACCCCAGACTGGAGGTTGGCGCAGCATGCTGCCGCTGCTCGAAGAGCAATCGCTGCTCCGCAGGCTGTACCTCGATAGCGTGTCGGAATGGGACGGCATCGACGATTTCCTGACTCCCGTAGTCAAACGGTCGACGCTCACGCAGCTGCATGTCGCGTACACGGTTTCCGGTTTTGCCGATGCGCTGGCCAAGCGTCTCGACAAGATCACGTTGCCGAAGAACAACGACACCAAGTATTTCCTGTCCGCAGTGAAGCGCGAGATCCTCGCCCTGATCTCGGACATCGACTTACTGTGGTAGATCGCGTGCGAAAAAAAAATCGCAGCCCCCGCCATCGGGGGCTGTTTTTTTGCGTCCGGAAATCTGCTATAGTGGCCGCATGATCATTACCTATTACGGAAGCGAATTTTTCAAGGTTGCGCAGGGCGATACCGTCATCGCGGTCAATCCGCCGTCGAAGGAAGGCAAGAACGGCAAGGATGCTGCGCGTTTCGGCTCGATTTTGACTCTTTCGACCACGCCGCATCCCGATTATGACGGTTTCGACCGCGTGACATACGGCGAGACCGTACCGTTCATGGTCAGCGGTCCGGGCGAATACGAGGCTTCCGGCATTTCCATCAAGGGAAAGGGCACGACGACGGAGATCGGCGGAAAACCCTACAACACGGCTGTCTACTCATTCGTATTCGAAGACACGAAGCTCGGATTCCTCGGTCCGATCATCAAGCCGCTCCTGGCAGCCGAGATGGAAGTCTTGTCTGACTGCGATATTCTTTTTGTCCCGGTGGACACGCTTGGTCCGGCCGCGGCGAGCAAGATCGCCGTCGCCGTCGAGCCGAAGATCATCATCCCGATGGATTACACCAAAGAATCGCTCAAGACGTTCCTCAAGGAAGCCGGCGCCGAAAGCGTTGCGCCGCTCGAGAAGCTTTCGATCCGCCGCAAGGAGATCGAGGCGAAACAAGGCGAGGTGATAGTGCTCGCGGAAAATTAGCCCATGCCGATCGGAACGGCGATCAGGAATATCCGCGCGAAGCCCCATGCAGTGCGGGTACGGATACTTTTTGTCTGCCTCGGCGCCATCGCGCTCGGCTTGATCGTGTTTTGGGCTCTGACGTTCCGCGTGGAGCGGTCAGGGGAGAAAATGCGCTTTTTCGAGGATATCGGCGTCGGTATTTCCGGGGCATTCTCCGATCCTGCGTATACGGATACGTTCAGTGTCCCGGCTCCCGAACGGCCGTAGATTCCGACTGATTTTAATGCTATAATCGCCTGACATGGCTAAGAAAACCGACAAAAACGAAAGCTCCTCCGCGGCTCCGGCCGAGCGTGTCTCCGTGGTGCCGATCGGCATTACGACGGAGATGCGTTCCTCGTACATCAGTTACGCGATGTCCGTGATCACGGCTCGCGCCCTTCCGGACGTCCGCGACGGCCTCAAGCCGGTGCATCGCCGCATCCTATATGCGATGCATGAGATGAGCCTCACGGCGAGCGCCAAGACCAAGAAGAGCGCCGCAGTGGTCGGCGACGTGCTCGGTAAGTACCATCCGCACGGCGACGTGGCCGTGTATGACTCCATGGTCGGCATGGCACAGGACTTTTCGCTGCGATACCCGCTCATCATCGGCCAAGGCAACTTCGGCTCGATCGACGGCGACAACGCCGCAGCCATGCGTTATACGGAAGCCAAGATGAGCAAGATCGCCGGCGAGCTTCTCAAAGACCTCGAGAAGGAGACCGTCGATTTCCGACCCAACTACGACGCCACGCTCAAAGAGCCGGTCGTGCTTCCGGCAGGCTTGCCGAACCTTCTTTTGAACGGCACGCTCGGCATCGCCGTCGGCATGGCGACCAATATCGCGCCGCACAATCTCGGCGAGGTCGCAGATGCCGCGCTCCATCTGATGGAGAACGGAGACGCGACGACGGAAGACCTCATGCAGTTCGTCAAAGGCCCGGACTTTCCGACGGGCGGACTGGTGTACGGCACCAAGGACATGCTCCATGCGTACTCGAGCGGCCGCGGCGGCGTTGTCTGCCGGGGCGAGGCTGAGATCGTGGAGGAGAAGGCGGGGCAGTCCAAGATCGTCATCACGAGCCTGCCGTACCGCGTCAACAAATCAAACCTGATCCAGAGCATCGCCGAGCTCGCCACCGAAAAGAAGATCGAAGGCATCAAGGGTCTGCGCGACGAATCGAC
>CAZHLG010000010.1:0-10840 GCA_964533145.1 uncultured Candidatus Saccharibacteria bacterium
GCTCGGCGAACTCGGCCAGCAGCTTGTCCATCTGGGCCGAGATGTCCTTGAAGGCCTTCTTGTCGCGGCACTTCTTGTCCAGGTCGTCCCACAGGCCGGGCTTGCTGTCGATGAAGGCATACAGCTCGCGCTCGTAACGGAGCACTTCGCTCACCGGCACCTTGTCGAGGAAGCCCTTGGTTCCGGCGTAGATCGACAGAACCTGCTTGACCACCGACAGCGGCTGATACTGACCTTGCTTGAGCAGCTCGACCATGCGCGCACCTCGGTTGAGGGCGTCTTGGCTGGCCTTGTCGAGGTCGGAGCCGAACTGCGCAAAGGCCGCCAGCTCGCGGTACTGCGCCATCTGGAGACGGAGCGTACCGGCAATCGCCTTCATGGCGGGAACCTGGGCGGCACCACCGACGCGGCTCACCGAGATGCCGACGTTGACGGCGGGACGGATACCGGAAAAGAAGAGGTCGCTTTCGAGGTAGATCTGACCGTCGGTGATCGAGATGACGTTGGTCGGAATATAGGCGGACACGTCACCGGCCTGCGTCTCGATGATCGGCAGTGCGGTGAGCGAGCCGGCGCCCTTGTCGTCCGACAGCTTGGCGGCGCGCTCTAGCAGGCGGCTGTGAATGAAGAACACGTCGCCGGGATACGCTTCACGACCGGGCGGGCGGCGCAGCAGCAGCGACAGCTGACGGTACGCAACGGCCTGCTTGGACAGATCGTCGTACACGATGAGCGCGTGCATGCCGTTGTCGCGGAAGTATTCACCGATGGTGACGCCGGTATAGGGCGCAAGGAACTGGAGCGGGGCTGGCTCACTGGCTCCGGCGACGACCACGCAGGTGTATTCCATCGCGCCAGTCTGGGTCAGCTTGTCCACCACGCTCGCCACGGTCGACTGCTTCTGACCGATGGCGACGTAGATGCAGAACATGTTCTGCCCCTTCTGGTTGATGATCGCGTCGATGGCCACGGCGGTCTTGCCGGTCTGACGGTCGCCGATGATGAGCTCGCGCTGGCCGCGGCCGATCGGCACGAGGGCATCGATGGCCTTGATGCCGGTCTGCATGGCCTGGTCGACGGACTGGCGGGTGATGACGCCGGACGCGACGCGTTCGATCGGATAGGTCTTAGTCGTCTTGAGAGCGCCTGCGCCGTCGATCGGATTGCCGAGCACGTCGACCGTGCGGCCGATCATGGCATCGCCGACGCCGATCTCGAGGATCTTACCGGTCGCCTTGACCTCGTCGCCTTCCTTGATCTTGGAATAGTCGCCGAGCACGATGATGCCGACGGTGTCCTCTTCGAGGTTGAGCGCCACGCCAGCCTCGCCGGAGGGGAATGTGACCATCTCCGAACTCTTGATGTCCGACAAGCCGGAGACACGGACGATGCCGTCGAACACTTCGAGCACGGTGCCGACACGCTCGGCAGACGCGCTCTTCTTGAAGTGCGCGATCTCCTTCTTCAGATTTTCGATGATGAGGTTTTTGGTAGCCATGTTATTTGAGCAGTTGTGCTTGTAATTGCTTGAGCGAACGCTGGATCGTGCTGTCGTACACTTCGTCCCCTATCCGGATCTTGAGTCCGCCGATGATCCGCTGATCAACCTTTTCGAGTATGTGCACCTCGCGGGCTTTATATCGTTTCTTAAGGGCTTCGCGCAGATGGAGCCGGGTCTTCTCGGGCAGGCGTTCGGTGAGGGTGACAGTCGCTTCGACGATGTGATGCTTGGCGTTGTGGAGCTTCCGATACTCCTCGATGATCTCATCGGCCTTCGAAAGCATTCCTTTCTTGTTGAGATATGCGGCGAAGGCTTTGAGGTCCTTCTTCTCGACGGCATCGTCCTTTCCGTCCGTCAGATCGAAGAGCGCTCCGGCAAGTTGTTTGGCAGTGGGAACGCTCATGGCTATATATGCTTAATGCTGTCTTCGACGACCTTGGCTTCGAGTTTCTTGTCCATGACGTCGCCGAGCACTTTTTCGGTGGCGGCAACGACGATCGACGCGAGCTCCCGGCGCGCATCCTCAAGGATCTTCTGCTTCTCAGCCTCGGCCTGCTCGCGGCCCTTGGCGAGCGCGGCAGCGAGTTCGGCCTGCACTTTTTCCATCTCTGCCGCGCGGAACTGCTTGCTCTCCTGCTGGATCTCCTTCATCTTTGCGGCATATTCGGCGTTCGCCTTGGCGACAAGCGCCGCATATTCAGCCTCGGCGGCGGCAAGAAGCTCTTTTTGCTTCTCTGCGTTGTCGAGGCCGCCCTTGATGGTCTTGCCGCGCTCGTCCATGAGCTTCTTGAGCGGCTTGAGCGCAAAGATGTACAGCACGGTGAAGACGATCGCGAAGTTGACGATCTGCGCGAGCATCAGTTTCCAGTCGAGGTGAAATGTTTCGATGAGAGATTCCATGGGTTCGTAATGATTAAGCGGCTAGAGAGAACGCGCGGCCAAAGCGGGCAGTAATGAGGATTCAATCGCTTGAATCCCCCGAACTGCCTACTTGATCGAGAGAGCGACCACCAGCGTGTAGATGGCGATGGCTTCAGCGAACGCGGCGGCGATGAGCATCGGAACGAAGATCTTGCTGCCTGCTTCCGGATTGCGGCCGATGGCCTCCATGGCCTTCGAGCCGATCCAGCCGATGGCGAGACCCGGGCCGATTGCGCCGAAACCGATGGCGATAGCCTTTGCGATTTCCGGGATATGTTCGGTAACGATTGTGCCTTCCATAGGGATGTTGCTTCGATTAACTGCTAAAGTATTTGACCTTTGCCTCCTGGCATCCTCGCTGAGGATACCATAAGGCACCGTTCAAATCATGCCGCCTCCGCCCGAGCCTCGGACTGCATGTCTCCGGGGACCTCGTCGAGGACGTGCGCGCCATGCTCCTCCGGATGCGGATCGTGATGGCCGTGCTCCTCGTCATGGTCATGGTCCTGCGCGGCGATCGTGAAGTACACGACGGTCAGGATGGAGAAAATGAACGCCTGGATGATGCCGACGAAGACCTCAAGGAACAGGAATGGGATCGGCACGAAATATGCGACCATGGCGGTCATGGACGCAAGGAGCACTTCGCCGGCAAACACGTTGCCGAAGAGACGGAGCGAGAGCGAAGCGACCTTCGCGCCTTCGCCGACGATCTCGATCACGCCGACAGCAAAGGTGATCGGCGCAACGAGAATGATGACCGGATCCTTCTTGATCTTCGTGAAAATGCTCCCGAGAGCCTTGAAATTAAGGTACTTATTGAGCATTTTCCAGGCACCGATGCTGATGACGCCGAAGATGTTCGCGCCAAGGACGGCCGTCACGGCAAGCGCGATGGTCGTGTTGAGATCGGCCGTGCCCGATCGGAGGAAGGGAATGAACGTATCGCCATGCTCGACGACGCCGAGACCGACGAGCGGCAGGAGGCCGATCCAGTTGCTGATGAGAATGAAGAAGAAGATCGAAATGGCGATCGGAAAAACGCGCTGGCTGATCCTGCGGTCCCCGGTGACCTGGTCGGCAAGATCAAGGCCTCCTTCGATGAGGACCTCGAAGAAGTGCTGGAGCTTGCCCGGGACGGTGCGGATCGAGAGCCGCAGCGCAAGAGCGATGACGGCGATGATGGCGACGGTGACCCAGCTCGTGATGAGCGCGTTGGTGACGGGGAACGAACCGACATGCATGACAGGCTCGGCGAAGAGCGTCTGCTCGTGCTTGAGCTCGTGCGTCTCCCCCGCCGGCGCGTTCTCGGCGTGCATGACCTCGGTCTCAGTTGTGCTATGCGTTTCCGTCATGTGTTGCTTTCTGTTCTTCTTTTTCGAGCGCGCGCTGGTATTTCTTGGATTCGCGGTAGATGCCGAACACCGACAGGAAGAAACCTGCACCGATCATCACATAAAACCAGAGACTGCCGGTGCCGTTGCGCGCATCGAGCCAGCGACCGAGCAGGAGCGCCAAGATAACGGGCGTTGCCACCCATCCGGACATCCGTCCGAAGACCATTAAGGCTTCTCGCCACGCTTTTCTGTCTATCGCTGCCATGGAATCGAAAGCAGGAACGGCCCGCGTGGCCGCTCGGCCTGCTTGGTGCGTGTGGTAGGAATCGGACCTACGACCTCTGTCTTATCAGGACAGCGTTCTACCACTGAACTACACACGCATACAAGGAAAACTGCCCGATCAGGGGCGCCCGGAGTATAGCAGAAAAACGGCGCCGCAGCAACGATGCTGCAGACATCGCCCGTTATGGGTGCGCGTTCGCGTACGCGGCCGTCGCCGGGCCAAAAATGCCCGTGCCCGTGTTCAGGCCGGCAGGAGTCAGAATCTGAGCGGCATAAGCCTCCTGAAGGGCCTTGACGGCCTTTTGAGTTGCCGTACCGTAGAACGCAGTCTCGCTGCCGCGCGAACCCGGGCCCGTGAGAGCGACGGGAAAACCATGCGTATTGAGGTACGCCTGCAGCTCGCGCACCGCCGGATCGCGCATGCCCGGTCGCAAAACCTTCGCAAAACGCGGAGTGGTCGAAACAGGTTCGATGTCGGCGGGCGGCGGCGGCTCTGCCTGCGACAGTGCGACATAATTCGTCTCCGCAGAGACCGCTCCGGATCCCCCGCCGGACGAGCCGCCGCCCGAACCTCCCGCCGTCCCCGTACTAAAACGGACGGCAAGGATGTTGCTGATATTACCGGCATCATCGATGACAGAGATGCTGCAATCATAGGCACCCGACGCCAAGTAATCGAAAGTGACTTCCGTATTTCCGATAGCGGCACGCGCAGTCGAAGACACGCAACCGCCATCGTAGTTGATCGCGCCGGCTTCCGTGCTTGAAAAAACGAACGTCGGCGTATGATCATACGTATACGAGGATATGGGCGAAACTTCGGCAATGACCGGCGCGACAGTATCGACAACGAACGCCAGGCCCATGCCCGACGAAGCGGCGACGGCATACGAAGAGAACGCTCCAGCCGCATCAAAAGCCCGGACTTTCCAATAATACGGCCCATCCGAAAGTACGCTGTCCGAAGACCCGACCGTATACGTGCCCAGACCGGCAGCTTGTCCCACTGTGTACGAAACGCCTCCAGTAGACCCGAGACCGCTCGTATAATCGATCACCGGCGCGGCGAAATCGAGGCTCGTCGCAATCAAAATCTGATACCCGACCTGGTCGCCCGGATCAGCATCGGCAAGCGTAAATGTGAATGCCGGCCGTGAAGCATTGGTCGGAAGACCGGAAACGAGAGCCGTAGGACCGAGGTCTGCCGGCCTGTCCGGCGCAGCATCGACAAGGCCGGTGTATATCGGCCCTCCGTACACAGACGCAGCAAAGCGAGTGCCATCGCCCGAAACTGCCACCGAACTCCAAGCATGCGCTCCGGCTCCGACCTGCTCCGTCCATGTCTCTCCCGCATCGTCGGATGTGTATATCGATCCGCCGTCCGCAGCCATGGCGGCATGCATCCCGTCGGGACTCAACGAGATCTTGCTCCAAGTTGTGGAGGTAATCGAAATATTCGGATGCCACGAAGTGCCGAAATCATAGGAAAAATGCACATTGCCTGAGCGCTCAAGTGCGGCAATGGTAAGACCGTCCGCCGAAAGTGCGACAGACTGCCAGTCGCGCGGGCCTGAGGTGACCATATCCACCCAATAGACACCGCTTGTCTCTGACACGTAGATCGCCTGACCCTCGATGGCCAAGACCATCCTGGTGCCGTCGGCCGAAACAGACATCTCTGCCCTGTGCAGCGGTATCTCGGTGAACTCGCTCACCGGCGGCACGAATTCCGTTCCGTACGGCTGGGTCCAGATCCACCCGTCCGAGGTAAAGCCAGCAAGACGCGTCCCGTCTCCCGAGACAGCGACATGCTGCCATGTCTTCGTATCCCCGGTATCAATGGGACTCCAGTTCTCTCCGCTGTCCGAGGATATCCACAAAGCACCCTCGGTGCCTCCGACGGCCATGCGCGTGCCGTCGCTCGAGAGAGCGATATCCCGCCAGCCATGCACACCAAGAGCGGACCGTTCAGACCAGGTGACTCCGCCGTCAGCGGAGGTATACACATATCCTGAATCGGGCACGGCCGCGATCTTTTGACCGTCGGCAGACATCGCTATCGCCACCCAATTGCGCATCCCCGCACCTGTCTGTTCCGTCCACGCGCAGGTAGACGCGCATACTCGCTCGTAATACAGGACACTGGCCGCAACGATCACGGCAAGTGCCGCGATGATGCCGGCGAGGTGGATCGGATGTGATCGTGCGAACTGCATGTCTCTTGAGTATAGCACCGTGCACGAAAAATCCCCGCACGGGTGCGGGGATTTTTCGTGCACGGTGAAGTGCTTAGAAGCGGCGCTCCTGAGGACGAGCCTCGGAAACGGTAAGCTTGCGGCCCTGGAAGTCCTGGTTGTTGAACTGATCGATCGCGGTCATCGCGTCCGAATCATTGTCCATCTCGACGAAGCCGAAACCCTTCGAGCGTCCAGTCATCTTATCCATGATAATGGTCGCGGATGCGACCGGACCAATCTGCTCGAAGTGAGCCTTGAGGTCCGCGTCCGTCGAGGAATACGGGATTCCGCCGACGTAGAGCTTTTTTGCCATACTATCTGCTTGTGCGCTTATGCGGCGCACGCGCGAAACTTGTAAATGAGAGCCTTCGGAGCCCTCAAGTAGCGCGATTCACCGTACAACCCTTGCGAACAAGGAGCACATGAGAAACGAAAACTACTGGAAACATTATACCATATACTTGCCTAAAAAAGCAAAACCCAGCAATGTAGCTGAGTTTTGCTGGTGCTATTGCTTCTTCGGCTGACGTTTACGCGCAGGGCCGGTTTGCTCAAAATACCGTTCGGCTTCATCGATATCCCCTGCCACATCGGCGAAAATCTGCTGTTCTTTTTCGGTCCAGCGTTCGCGCGGGTGGTTCTTTTCAAAGATATCACCGAGCAATTCGACATCCCGCCGCAATATTTGGAACACGCGGTGCGTATTTGCCTCCTCCGTCTTGCGGCGGCCGGCCACAAATGATACAAGCCGCACAAGCCAACGAATGCTGAAAACCAGGATGACAAGAAGCGTGAAGACAAATGTCAGGAGCGGTACCGGCTGAGCGTTGGCGACCGAACGCATGCGTGCGTACGCAGCGCGCGTCATGCCCGACAGACTTGCTTTAAGTACGACCGTTTGGGTCTCAGAATGCACGATCGATCCGTTAGCGGCAGACCCCTCAGCAGCGATACGCGCCATGCCCGAGGATCCGAAGGCCGGAAGAACAACCGAAAAACGACCGGCCGCGTCAGTTACGGTCTCAATGCTGCGGCGTGTCCCGTCTGGAGATTCCGCAATGACAGCGACGGCACGCCCAGGGACGAACGATCCGCTTACAGTCAGCAGGTCCGTGCTTGATGCCGTTTTCGGCACAGCATCGACTGAAAGGACCTCCGAAGGCACGACGGCAACGATTACGCTTTCAACGCGCGAATTCCCGGCCGCATCGAATGCACGCACGCTAAGCGTATGCGTCCCGGCAGAAAGACCTTGCATTACGATGCGGGATTCGTCGCTAGCGGGCTGCTCGACAATGACGCGATCACCCTCCGAAACAGAGATTTTCGCGATACCGGACAGCGCGTCGTGTGCCGAGATTTTCAATGCGGGCTCGCCTGTCTCATTTCCTTCGACAGAGACTGCAAGCTGGGCAGGTTCTGCTGAATCGATGCGTATCACGCGATGCGTCACCGGACCCCAGCCGCGGCTATTGCGGAAACGGACATGCAAGTACCAGATGCCATCTCCCATATCCGGAATCGTCTTATGCGATACGGCCGGAGCGTACGTGACAGTCGGCAAAGAATCCGGGAACGAACCGCGCAGAAGCTGCACGGCTGTCACTCCAGACGGAATCACCCACGAAAAGGTCGCCGTGTCGGACGAATACCAGGCGCTCTCGTCAGGCATATCCTTCGATGTCACGGCAGGCGCGGGCGGCAGCGACGATGCTTGGACCGGTTTCGGCGCCGGCGTGGGAACAGTTTCAGCCTCATTCTGCTGCTGTTGCTGCTTTGCAGTCACCGTAACCGTGACGCCGTTGCGCGATCCAGTCACATCGGTGCCAAGACCGTCGTTTGCGTATGCCGTGCCTGAAGAGAACGCGATCGTCGCCGACCCCGAACGCTTTGCATAAAACACGACATCGATGACCTTGCCTCCGGTACCCGTGTATCCCGGGTCAGGAACCCCTCCGTTGAAGGAGAACGAGCCGCTGGTGTTTGAAAACACCGGCTGCTCCGCCCAGATCGAAAAAACAGAACCTGCGGTCGAAAAAGACTGCACGGAGAGAATATCTGCAGGATACGAGAGAGAGGCTTCGACGTCGTTTATCGAGACAGGCGATGTCACGGAGACTGTCGCCACGACCGTCGAACCCTCTTGCACGGAAAGACTCGACGCCCGTACTGAGATATCGGCGGTTGCCGCAAAAAGAACTGCGGCATGCGAACCGAGAATGACGAGCGCGACAAGCGTGGCGAGGAGTTTTTTCTTCATTGCATGCGCGGGCGCACAGACGCCGTGCGGCGGCGAAGAATCCATGCAGCGACAATGCCAACGGCAAGAATCGTCCCGACAGCCCAAAACCATGACTGCAATCCTTGCTGGCGGTACGTGACCGAGCGGGCATTTCCGGCCCGATCATAGGCAGTAACGACAGCCTTCACTTTGGCGTCTTGATTGATGATCACATAGGTCTCCCCGGAACGGACATCAGGATACCCCTTTTCGCGCACAGTGTAATATGCGATGCCGGATTCAGAATCCTGTGCAGCGAACGAGAGAAATGCCCGACCTTCGGCAACCGACGGATCGGTCGAGTACACAACATCGAATGTGTCAGGAGGAGTGGTGTCCTTCGATAGCCGCTCGGCCAGAAAATCACGCGGAGCGGCGCGTTTCTGTCCCACGACGACGGAGACACGGCTTTCGGCGACGGGAATCGCAGCACCCGTGCCGTCAGCACGATATGCGGTTGCCCGGACCGGACCGACCGTAATCATGCCCGGAGCAGAAGATTGGACCGAAACACTGAACAGCTTGATGCGAGCGCCGGACACGCCGGACGGCGCTCCTCCCACGAACACTACCGTCGAACCGTCCGCAGCAAGCGATGGCTTGCGCGGCCACAGCGTGAACGCAGAGCCGCCGACGGACAGGTCCGCAAAACGGAGCGTTCGCGGCGCAGGACCGGCGAAGATGAGCGATCCTTCAATTGCGTTGACCGTCTCGCCCTGCGTATCAAGATATACGTCAAGCACCGCCGTATCCCCCGCCGCGAAGGCCGAATCCGACTGCACGGACAACGCGGCAGCTTGCGCAGCCGATGGAAAACCGGCTCCCGTCAAGACATACACCAGCGCCGCAATGAGAAATAGTCTTTTTTTCATACGGGTATGTTAGGTTGATTTCTTTCCCCACTGATAAAGCATGATCGAGAAGTCGACGGCACCGACCTTTGAGTCTTTGTTGATATCCACATATGGATTCTTGTACGGAGGTTTTTTGTTCCAGAAAGACAGCAGTATCGAGAAGTCGACGGCGTTCACTTTGCCATCGCGGTTCAGGTCGGCCGAAAGGTAATTCCCTGATCCTGAATCGGTCGAAATGACTCCACCGCCTCCTCCTCCGCCCCCACCGCCTCCGCCACTGCCGCTGCTGCCGCTCGAACCACTGCTGCCCGAACTGACGGTAAACACGCGCGATGCCGAAGAGCTATCGGTGCCGAAGTATACGACGAGCTTAAAGTAATACGTGCCGGCAGACGACACAGAAGCGGTCAGGCCTGTATTCCAGGAATCGCCGGGATTGATGTATTTGGCAGCAAGCGCATAGAATGCGTCATCACCGCCGCCACACTGATTGTCAGCAGAAGAGACCACGCACCACTCATACTGGTATTCATATCCGCTCAAACCCTCGTTGGTAATAGTGATATTGCCTGTAATCGATGACGGGCTTGCAGCAGTGACCGAGTTGATGATCACCTGAGCCGGAGAACCTGCGACCTCCCAATAATCGTTGGTCTGTATTGTGGTTCCGGAGAGTATCTCCGTGTTCGCAACGGCCTCCCAGAGACCCTGCGCCGCGCTGCTTGCCGTAGTGTACGTATATTCATAAATACCCTCGGCAAGACGTGTCGTCGGGACGTTTGAGACGACTACGTTGCGGCTCGGATCATACAGTGTCACGGTCGGGTTCGCGTATGAATCAGACGGCTCTGACGAAGGGTCGACTACGTATACCTTGACGCGATATGCCGAACCGGCCTGCACACGATCGACATTAGACATACGGACAGTCCACTTGCTGCCCCCTGCGGACGTCGCCCGAGAAGAGACAGTCGCATCGACATTCGTTGCAAGCTGTTCGCCGATAGTACCTACGCTCGTGAGCGACGACGAAAGGACATTCCAAACGTCGGCTGCCGTAATATCGTTGCCATAATCGGTAAGCGTGCGGGTGGCGTTGAGCCAAACGTCAGACGCGATGTTCGCGTTGCCAGTCGAACTGAGCGTGCGCGTCGCTGAAAGCCAGACATCGCCAGCCGTCAGGTCGCTCGTACCGCGAGTGGATACGGCGGCATCAAGATTGTCCACGATCTGTTTTCCGATCGAACCGGTAGTAGTAAGGCCCGAGGCTGCGATATCCCATATTGCCTGCTGGGAAGCAGAAGATATGTCGACGCTTGAACTCAGCGAACGGGCACCGTATGCCCAGACGTCAGACGCGGAAATGTCGTTCAAAGAAGAAATAAGGGCATTGGTCGTCGCAATATCGCTCGCGGTCGCAAGGC
>CAZHLG010000010.1:10940-35439 GCA_964533145.1 uncultured Candidatus Saccharibacteria bacterium
TGCCGCTTGAGAGTCCGGCTCCGGTAAGCGTACGGGTCGCTGCGGACCAGACGTCTGTCGGGAGCGTTCCAAAGCTCGTCAGGGAGCGGGTGCCGTAAGTCCAGACATCTGCTGCGGAGATATCGTTCAGAGCTGCTATGAGACCGTTCGTGGTCGATATGTCACTGTCGGTCGCAAGGCTGCCGCTTGAGAGTCCGGCTCCGGTAAGCGTACGGGTCGCTGCGGACCAGACGTCGCTCGCAAGAGTTCCGAACGTCGTGAGAGATCGGGTTGCCGCGCTCCAAATATCCGCAGCAATAGACGTACCCGAGGTCAATGTCCGGGTGCCGTTGGTCCAAACAGACGAGGCAATGGACGCATCGGTCACATCGGGATCCTTGACTCTGAATGTCTTGTCGACTTTCAGAAGATCTCCGCCAGCGCTCGATCCACAGGCAATGAACGCAGGCCATGTCCCCGTCGCCGTAGCGATCGAATACGAATAGTGATGCCATCCGTCTGCATCTGCAGTCATAGTCACGCCCGAAGCAAGCGTCGTTCCGCTCGGATTTTTGACGGTAAGCCAGCAATCATCCGTAGTCGGACTGAAGTCGTCTTCGTAGATATATTCACCGAGCACGACAGTCGTACTCGGCGCATATGTCTCCATCGCATGCGCCGACACGGCTCCAAAAACCGCAAAAACAGCCACACCGAACACTCCTCCGCGCAGCGCTCGAGTGGCATATGAATATCGTGTCGTGTCGCGCATACTGATACAGGTATTGGTAATTACTTGCGCTTCGCGCCGTCGCCCGATTTGAACGCGCCGCCGATGTTGCGGACAGCCTGGACCACGTCTTTGACAAGTTCAGGGATGCGCTTCGACCCGAACAAGAGGAGCAGGATGACCGCGATAATGATGAGTTCTTTTGTTCCGATGCCAAACATAGTGATGAATGATGTTAGCGCCCGTGATAATCGACGTTATTTCTTCGGAGACCCCTTGAATGCATCGCCCACCTGCCTGATTGCGTCTGCGATGTTCTTCGCGAGCTCCGGCACTTTCTTAGAGCCGAAAAGCAGGAGCAGCACGATTGCGATAATGATGATTTCTTTTGTTCCGATGCCAAACATATGTTTTTTATTGCTTAACCTGATAATGCCTGCTGAACCGACGGTTCCACGCGATCGTCAGTTCGAACACTGCGATGAGCGGGAGGGCCATCAGTATCATGGACAACCCGTCCGTGGGCGGCAGCAAAGCGACGAATATGAAGATGCCCGCTACGACGTATCGCCGCTTTTGAGCCAAGGTCTCCGTCCGAAGCATGCGGGCCCGGATAAGGGATGTCAGGATAAGCGGCGACAGGAACAGTATGCCGAGCAAGCTGGCCGTCAGTATCATCTGAGACGCGAACGTCCCGATATCCCAATAGTTCGCTACGCCCAGACTGATATTGATATCTGCGACGATCCTCACGGCAAAGTACATGGTGAGGATGCCGTACGAAAAACCGACCAGGAACAGCGCGGCCGCAAGCGGCAGCACGAGTATGAACATGCGCCGCTCCCGTCGTTGCAGTCCCGGACGCAGGAACGAATACAGATGGAATACTAAAAGCGGCACTGTCGCCACGGATGCGACCAAAAACCCGGTGCTCATCGAAAGATCGATGAGCTGGAACGGCGACGTTGCGGCAAGAGTGACGTTCGGAAGCGGTACGGCCCGAAGCAGCACGCGGAGCGCCGGCGTCGTCAAAAAGAAACCGGCGCCGAAGGTCACGGCAAAAAATTTGACGATCGCCATCAGCCGCCGCCGTATCTCTTCGAGATACTCCCCATAGGTTTGTATATACGCTTGTAATTTTCCCGGCATACATGTGTGCTGACGATTATTCTGACATTATGAAAATAGTTGTCCCGTCCGCGATCTCCTGTGCAGTATATTCGCTGCCGTTCGGCTCGAGCATGATATCCGCCGGGGCATTAAGCGTTCCTGTCGGTATCTCGACAAGGAATGCCTGACCCTCTTGTTCCTGGAAGCAAATATCAGTGAGTGCCATACTGCAGTATTACCCGATCGAACGTTTCCGCGCCGCAATGGAACGACCTCCCCGAGAGCGGGTCACGGGGCCTGTGACTTCCTCAGGAACGACACTCTCTTCCGTGCCGATCGTCGGAACGACAGTATCGACGGGCACCACGGAGTCAGCCTCGGGCGTTGGCGGCTCAGACACAGCAGGAGAGGCCGCGGGAGAGCCCGCTGCATCCGCCGGCACAGTGCGCGGCGTGACAACCGGCGCCGTATCGTCAATCATGTCTTCATTGCCTATCACATCCTCCGTGGCCGTCCCCGCAAGAAGCTCAGCAACCTGAGCCTCGCTCAAGACTTCGTCCTGCTGATACACGACATCGCCGAAAACGATGCACTGCGCCTGGAACATGCACAACGGCCGCCCGAGGTCGTCGGCTCCGGCACATTCAAGCAGGTCAGCCTCGTTATAATCGCCGGTCGGAGAAACTACCTTGAGTTCCGGCCGACCGAACACTTCCTGAAATTGATCGATGTGTATCATATTAGCTTTGCGAGAGAAGCGCCCGAACTTTGATGCCGCTGCCGAGCGACGCAGGCGTATATCGGACATACGTCGTGTCGTTGGCGAGATCGGTCGTATTATATGAGCCCCACGTAGAACCATCGTCCGTCGACTTCTCCCATGTGCCGGTCGGACTTGCTGTCGTATCGGTGAGCAGCAGCGCTCCGCTGACAGCGTCATAGAGACGGACATAGAGCGTCGGGACAGTCGAACCGAAAGCTGTTGAGAAGCGCCATGCGAAACGCTTATTCGCGATATCTGACTGCGCGACAGACGGCTGGTAGTGCGAGTCAGTCGTATCATCTTCGTAAGTGACCGTCAGGCCGAAAATACGCGCAGGAACGCAAGTGATGCCTGCCGTCTTAAACTCAAACATGAACTGAATCTCGCTTGCCGGGGTTATGCCAGTGAGATCGCCGGCATCATTGATCTGAGTCCACGATCCAGAGTCGTCGGAGATGCCGCTCGTGCGAAAATACAGGCGGTATGGTTCCGGCTGGATACCGAGGTTTTCCGAGCCGAGGATGCGCTCGCTATTCACGTATACGCGATAGAATTTCTTCGCGCCCGTCGTATCGAGCGAAGGCGTGATCAAGCGGTTTTTTACGCCCGTGACAGAACCCGATGCCGTATCCCAATGCGCGCCTATCGGAAATGCGTACAGCTGGTTGATGATCGCGGTCGTACCGAGGCGCACAAAATAACCGATACCGCCTTCGACCCACACGGAAAAACCGGCGCTCTGCGTCGCAGGCATAGGATACAAGCCACTATCGGCTGCGGACTGATCAATCTGCTTGTTATCAGAGAAGAATACATTGTCGATCGGGCTCGAAACCGTGTTGTATTGCGTCATGTAATGCCTTTGACCGGAACCGGTCGTGACAATAAAACGGTCGATCGTGCTGGCATATTCGACAGACGTGAACGCACTCGTTGCAGCAAACGTGTTGGTTGAACCGGGCGGAATTTCGACCATCGAGTCAGCGACAAATGTCGTACTTGAGTCGATGATTGATGCGGCCGGAATCCGTAAAATACGCGTCGTAGTGACAGTGTACAGACACTCCGTACCCGAACCAGGGCCATGCGAAAGCGTGGCCATGCGAGATGCATTCGTCTGGCTGATAGTACCGGTCACGGTCTGCGCGCCCGTGCGAAGGACGAACGCGGAAGTGGACTTTCCGGAAGAAAGGCTGCCTAGCGATGCCCGCAGGTCGTATTTATAGATGCGGAGCGACGTGCCCGAGTCGGCATTTATCACATAAGCATAGTGGCTCGTGTTTGAAACTGTCGCCGAAATGGCAAGGCCCCCGGCAGCTGTGTTCAGCACAGTCGAAGCATCGGCCATCCAATACACAGCCTTGATGTTGTCCGTCGTCGTGGCAGCAGCGATGGTCGTACCGCCAGAGGCAAAATCGTCAGCGTTGATGCCCTTGGCGACAAACA
Organism: uncultured Candidatus Saccharibacteria bacterium; assembly: GCA_964533145.1. Classification (GTDB taxonomy): domain Bacteria; phylum Patescibacteriota; class Minisyncoccia; order Phycocordibacterales; family UBA9973; genus CAITQP01. The sequence continues at coordinate 14,969 of CAZHLG010000010.1, forward strand.
GCCCGCCGTTGGCAGCGGTTGCATTCGTAGTCGTGGTATATACACGCAGCTCTTCGATCACGTAGCTGGTTCCGGAAGAAAGGGTCGGGCCCGTACCCGAGAGCGTGATCGAAGTATCGCTCGGCGCTGCAGCGGACGAGAGATAGTACCACGTTGTCACAGCGGTCGGATCGGTCGTTCCGAAACCGATGCGCGCCCCGCCCGCAAAACGGTTCGTCGCCCATGCAGTGCCGCTTCCGCTGACCGTCGTGCCCGAGACCGAGACGGTGCCTGTCGAATACGTGCTGCGCACGACACGCATGCCGCGAATCGTGTGGTTGGTCGCAGTCGGATACGTAAGCGTAATGAATCCGTTCCATGTAAAGACTTGCGTGGTCTTATTGTAGGAATACATGAGGACACGACGGGTTGCTGCGGCGGTTGAGTTATCCGCAAGAAAGACCCAATCGATGGTCGAGCTCCAGCTGATGACATGCGGATATACTCCTGCGATGGCAGTCGATTGCTCCATCGGGCGAGCAAGCGCCACCGGAGCAGGCCCCGCGTAATAATCAGTCGCCGTAGCGCCTGTCTTCTGCTGGATCAATGCCCCGAGAACGGTCTTTGACGAATCGTAGCTCGTATACGGTGTCGTCGTTCCAGTAAAGAGATGTTCAACTGCTCGCTTTGCCATAGTGCTTCGTTATACTTCTAAATAATCAACGTTTATCTGGACATTGGCCGTGCCGCTCAGTACGCAATACAGATCTTCGTTCACTCCACCCTCAACGTAATTCGGATGGTTGTTTGATCCGTATAAGCCCCCGGTCTTCACGGAAAGGTACTTTTCGTAATCCGTGCCGGAAGCCCCGAAACGGAAAGAGACGGAGGCGAGATTGGCATCGAGGGTAAAGCGGGTGCTGTATACGCGGATCTTCTTGCCTGCCGCCGGCGTACGCACCGTACCTGACGCGCTGATGCCTGTCGTCAGTTTTGTGACGCCCTGACCGGTCAAGAGAGACTGAAGGGTTGATTCTGTCGCGGGGTCGATCCGGGCGTTGGAACTGTCTTTGACGCCGACGACGGCAGACGTCGGAGCACTGCCGGCAACGTATGCCTTGGCGGACTTAGGAAGCACGCTCGCGGCAACAAGGCCGAGACCAGCGACTCCGGCAAGCTTAAGGAATGTGCGCTTTGCAGCATCAAGACCCGGCGCGGGGTTTTCCGCTCCTGGACCTTCGTTGTGTTTCTTTGACGCTCGTCGAGTGGGCATTCGAAATGCAGTCGGACAACTGCGGCATCGACGCTAGGCTTCAAGAGCCTTACGGGCCTCATGGGCCTCGCGAGCAAACGATATGTGTCAGTATACTAAACGCGCCGGACTTTTCCCACCGCAGCTTTATCCACAGCGCTCGATATCTGAATTGAATGTACGAGCTTGTATCCCTTGAATCTGTTGTTGTCTGAAAACGCAGGAATGAAGTGCACCGCGCATTCGATAGGATCGCCGTTTTTCGCTTCAAAAGCGGCTTGCGGCACATAAAACGCCCGATGAGCCGCGCAAAAGCGCCGAAACTCCTCTTCGGTGATGCCAGTCTGCTCAAACAACAGCAACGACTCGACCCCGCAGCCGATCAATTCGTCCTCAGTACATGCCATGAGTTCGCAGAAACGAGCGCTTGCATACATGATCTTCCCATCCGCACCGATGTGCGCTATGACATCCTCGATCTGTATGCCGGTATTCCGCTCTGCAAGATCTCCCGCAGCAGAATCGCACCGAGAAAACACCTCGCCGATGGCAATGAGGTGCGGTCGGCCCGCTTTTTTCGGAATAATGCATTTCACGCGAGCCTCGACGACACTTCCGTTTTTCGCGCGCAGACGGACGTCGGACACTATCGGAGAAAAGTGCATCTGTTCGATGAGGCCCCACGTCTTTGCATACCGCTCAGGCGTACTACTTTCGCTGATATCGAAAGCGGTGCGCGCGAGAAGCTCCTCTCGGGAATACCCGAGCACGTCAGCGGCGGTCGAACTACACTCAAGGATCGCCCCGTCCTTGCCGTAGACGATCACAAAATATTTTGTCTCTTCTTTTGACGGCAACTCACCGAACGCGTTCATGCGGCCGCAGCGCCGGCATTTGATCTCGACCAGCCCGCCAATCGTAAAACCCTTGAACAGCAACGCTTCGCATGTGCACCGATATTCCATCTGAAACGTTTCCATAAATATGCTGCGGGAATTAGTCTTTTTTTGCTAGGCGGCATTGTATACCGAGAATCCCGTCACGGCAAATCAAAAGCCCGCATGCGCGGGCTTTTAGATATGCGGGCGAAATTGTCATTGTTGGTCGCTTACGACCGTAAATCCGCCGAGCGGGCCGTCAATTCGAATAGTCTGATTCATGATCCTCTGAGGTTTCGCATAGTATACCGCACTTACATAGTGACGGCAAGCAGCCGCAGCAGGCCAAACTGGTCTCTCTGGAAAGAATAATGGATAAATCCGTATTCGGAAAGAAGCGCCTCTATTCCCTCTTTTTGATCGTGATCATGCTCAATGTACATCATCCCGCCAGAGACAAGGAAGTCTTTTGCGCGAGCAAACAAGCGGCGGATGAGCGCCAATCCGTTTTCTTCCGCAAAAAGCGCGAGATGCGGCTCATACTCGAGCACCGACCGGTCAGGCCGGGCACAATCGGCAATGTACGGCGGATTCGCAAAAACAACGTCGTACTTTGTTCCAGCAGGAACACCATCCCAGACATCGGACGCATATATGCGTGCCCGTTCCCCTGCGACCGCATTCAAAAAAAGATTTTTCTCGATCTGCTCGGTCGCAGCCGCGGAGATGTCGGCAAAATCCGCCTGCGCATTCGGCAGGCGGGAAAGAGCCGCGATGCCGATGCAGCCGCTGCCTGCGAAGATATCGAGGATGCGAAGCGGCGCCTCCCTGCCGCGTTCGGCCTCAATCTTCTCAAGCGCCCGAGCAAGCCAATGTTCGGTCTCCGCGCGCGGAATGAGAGGCCGGAACGACAGGTCGATCGTGCAGCCGAGAAAATTCGAAAACCCGATGACATAGTCGAGCGGTTCCCCATTTTCAAGGCGCGCGCAGTCGGCGCGGAAAGCTTCGCTTTCCGCGCCGCCGTATTTTTCCCTGAGCAGCCATTCCCGCTCGCGCTCGCCGATGTTACTCGTCGGCTTCATTGCCCATCTTGCCTTCTTCGAGCGCGGCGATGATCTTGCCGATGTTCCCGCCCATGATGCCCGGCAGGTTGGACCACGACTGCTTGATGCGATGGTCGGTCACGCGATCCTGCGGGAAATTGTACGTGCGGATCTTCTCCGAACGGTCGGCGGTTCCGACCTGATTCTTGCGCTCGGCGGAGTACTTCGCGGCCTCCTTCTCTTCCTCGAGCATCTGCAGTTTGGCGGTGAGGATCTCCATCGCGCGCTCGCGGTTCGCAAGCTGCGAACGCTCGCTCGTGGCGCGCACATCGATGCCCGTCGGCTTATGCACGAGACGGACGGCCGTCTCGACCTTGTTCACGTTCTGGCCGCCCTTGCCGCCGCCGCGCGAATATTCCATTTCGATGTCGCCCGGATTGATCTCGAATTTGACCTTCTTGCGGATCGGGAGCACGGCAACGGTGATGGTCGACGTATGGATGCGGCCGTTTTTCTCGGTATCCGGAATGCGCTGCACGCGGTGCGTGCCGGTCTCGAAACGCATCTCTTTGTAGACGTCGCGTCCGCGGATCTCGAACGATGCCTCTTTGTAGCCGCCGACATCGCTCGTCGATGCTTCAAGTTTCTTCCAGCTCCAGCCTTTCTGCGCTGCGTACGCCTGATACGCGCCGGCAAGTTCCGCTGCAAAGAGCGACGACTCGTCGCCTCCCGCGCCCGCGCGGACTTCGAGCACGATCTCGTTCGGGAATTGTTCCTCCGCCTTGTCGGCCTCCTCGATCTTGGCGATCTCGGCCTCGATGCCGTGCTTCTGCGCCTCGATGAGCTCAAGTTCCTTCACGGCCATCTCATGCAGGCTCGAATCGGCCGAAAGCAGCTCGCGCACCTGCTCTTCCTCGCGCAGCAACTTCTCGTAGCTCTCGGCGAGATACGCGGTCTTGTGGTCTTTCTTCAGTTCTGGCAATCGATCGACGAGTGACATATGTATGAGTATAGCAGACGGACGGGCACAAAAGCGCGCGAAACCCCGAAGGGGTTTCGCGCGCTTTTCGAGGGCTTATTTAGCCTTTTTTGCCTTAACGGCAGTAGCGGCTGCCTGGCGCTTCTTGAAGCGGTCGAGGCGGCCTGCCGTGTCGAGGATGTTCTCCTTGCCGGTATAAAACGGATGGCAAGCAGAGCAGATTTCGACGGAAAGCTCGTCCTTGGTCGAGCCGACGGCGTACGTGGCGCCGCAGACACACGCAGCCTTGGCGGCCGGGAAATAGGTCGGATGGATGTTCTTCTGCATAACGGAGACTATAGTATCACAATGAGACCAGGTTGGCAAATACGCCTTAACGGCGGGAAACACCGTACTGGAGCAGGTAGTCTATGTCCGCCTGAATGCTCGTCTTGAGCGTCTGCACGCTGCGGCCATACGAACAGGTGCTGCCGCCGGAGCCATAATATTTGCAGGCGGCCTTGAGCTGAGCGCTCGCGCTCGTACCGACCCCGCCGAGATCCGTGAGGTACATCGCAGAGGCCATGAATGCGTCTTCCGGCGTCCACGGATTCGGATAGTGGCCGAGCGCTGTCTGAAGACGCGCAATGAAGATCTTCCAGGTCGAGGCGATGAACTGCGCCGGACCCATGGCGCCGCCGTAACCGCCCGCCGACGGAATCGGGCACGACACGACCGTCTTGGTCCAGTCGTAGCCGAGCTTTTCAGTGATCTCGATGAAGGGCTGCACGTCGCGCGTCGGCTTCATCACGTTCGGGAACTGCGTGCCTTTGGCGCTCACGCCGGCTCCGGTCTCCGTATTCGTGAGGTAGCACTGGCCGACGTTCTTGCCGAGCGACGATTCCTGCGTAGCGATGGCCAGAAGGAACGCCGGGTCGATGCCCGTCTTCGCGGCAGCCTCGTTGGCATATTGGAGCGCCTGATCAAAACGGATCGCCTGCGCGCCGCCGGCGAGCTGGAAGAGCTTTGCTTTGATCTCGGCAACCTTGGCCTGCTGCTGCGCGATCACTTTCTGGTACTCCGTCTCTTTGTTCTTGCTGATGGAAAGCAGCGTCTTCTGCGTGTTCTGCTGCTGCGCGAGCGCCGTCTGAGCCTGAACGAGGTTCTGCTTTTCGTCGATGGTCTTGTCCTGTTCTTTCTCAAGTTCGGCCTTCTTCTGGACCGTCACGCCCTTTACGGCACGGATGCTGTCCATGGACGATTTCACTTCTGCTTTCAGCGTATCAAAACGGCTTACGTCTTCGGTGAAGCCTGACAGACCTTTGGACGACAGCAAGAAACTGGCGAACGTGACCTGATCGAGCTCGTTGGTCTTGCGCAAGAGCTGCGCAAGCGATTCCTGCTGTGTCTCGATCTTCTGGTCAAGCGTCTTGATCGCCGCCTGTTTTTCCGTGATCGAGTTGGAAAGCACATTGATGTGGGCTATCTTGGCGTTGATCTCGGTCTTCTTTGCCGTGATCTGCGTCGTCAGGCGCTTGATGTCGGTGTTAAGCGAGCCGGTCACGCCCTGCTGCTTGGCTAGGGCCGCCTGCTGCTCGGCAAGCTGCGCGTACAGTTCAATAAGCGTCTTGCATTGCGCCGGCTTGCTCGAAGGATTGGCGAGTTCGGACGGAGAAGCGCTGGAAATGACAGCCTGGCATTGCGCAACGGCGGGATCCGTTTCCGCAAAGACAGGACGAGCCGTCGCGGCAAACGGCGCCGCTACGATGAGGGTGATGAGAAAAAAAGCGATGGAGCGCACGGAAAACGCATGTCTGTGCATATCGGTCACAGTATACCATACGAAAAAACGGCCCGTTCGTTACGGGTCGTTTTTTCTGAGAAGCTGTTAGTCTGCAGACTCGCCTTCTTCGTCCTTCTTGCCCTTCTTCTCGACTTCGATCTGCGTGAAGTCGATCGGACCGGCAGATTCTTCCTTCTCTTCCTGAAGCGGAGCGATGGAAGCGACGACACTGTCTGCCTCTGCGAGCGCCTCGACGCCGGCCGGGAGCGCGAGATCGGAAATGGCGATCTGGCTGTCGAGATTCTCGAGCACGGAGATGTCCACCTCGATCTGATGCGGGATATGCTTCGCAAGGCCGCGCACCTCGATCTCATGCATGACCTTCACGAGCGAGCCGAGGTTGCCCTTGACCGCCGGCGCGACGCCGGAGAACTCGAGCGGGATGGAGACCTCGATCGGCTTGGTAACGTCGATGGCGAGGAAATCGACATGGAGCGGCGTGCCGCGGACCGGGTCGTTCACGACCTCATGGATAAGGACGGTCGCCGTGCCGGACGGCATGGCAAGCTCGACAGTGCCGGACTCGCCTGCTTCGGCATGCACTTTCTGAAAATCACGGAGCGGAACCGATACGGAAACGGTCTCGCGGCCAGCACCGTACACGACGGCCGGTACGAGGCCTTCCGCGCGGATGGCGCTCACGTTCTTGCCCGCCTCGCGGGACGTTGCTTTGAGAGTTGTCGTCATAGGGCCCCATTATACATATATTTCGCTTACCGTCAAAGGGTTACGGAGCGGACTTTGCTCAGTTGCCCGAAATCAGGTACTTGCCTATATCGTTCTTGGTGAGCCCGACTTTTTTGCCGGGATTCAAGATGTTCTTCGGGTCCCAGATCTTCTTCACGCGGGCGAAGAGTGCCGTCATCTGCGCGCCGAACATGTCGGCAAGGTACGGCGTGCGAATGATGCCGTCGTTGTGCTCGGCCGTGATCGAGCCGCCGAGCATGATGACGAGCCGGTAGACCTCCTCCGAGACTTCGAGGATCATTTTCTCCGAAAGCCGCGCATCTTCCTCGATGAGCGGAATGACATGGAAATTGCCGTTGCCGGCGTGGCCATGAATGTTGTAGGTGAGCCCGTGTTTGTCGAGGATCGCGCGGAGCGCGGGAATGAATTCAGGCAGCCGCGCGGGCGGAACGATCACATCGTCCACGAACGGCGCCGTGCGCTTGCCCTGAAAGTGCTCGCGCAGAAGCGCGAAACTGTCGTGACGGATCGTCCAATACTTCTCGCCCGCCGCATGCGAACGCACGATGCGCGTGCGGACACCGGAGAACTGCGCGAGCTTTTTCTTGAGCAGTTCAAGGCGCGCGATGGCGACGTCCTTGCTCGGACCGGCCGCCTCGACAAGCAGCACGAGTTTCGGCATTCCGCCGAGCATCATGAAAAATTCAGGAATGAAGCGCAGACCGAGCTTGAGCGCGCCCCAGAAACCGCGCTTCTTGATGAAGCCGCGCCAAAAACGCACAGCGAGCTTGATCGTCTTATCGTCATACGCTTCAACGGCCTCCGGCTCGACGGTAAGCGCCTCGCCCACGATCTGCCCGAGCGCAGAGAGATCCGGCAGGAACGCGACGAGCAGCGCAGAGTGCGCCTCGTCGGCGACAGTCTCGACAAGCCGAAGCGTCGCCGCCGTGGTGACTGCGAGCGTGCCCTCGCTGCCGACGACAAGCTGCGACAGATCGATATGCTCAGTGCCGGTCTTCTCGTCGCGCCGGACGACATCCCAGAGCGCATATCCGGCGGAATTCTTCGATACGCGCGGCCGCTTCTGCGCGATGAGCGCGCGGTTCGCATCAAGCAGCTCAAGCATGTCGCGATATATGTGTCCGACAAGGGAATCCTCCTTGGCGCGATGCTCGGCTTCGGCGCGCGGAATTTCGGAAAAAACGTGCTGCGTGCCGTCCGCAAGCACGACTTCAAGGTCTTTCACGTAGTCCTGCGTCTTCCCGTACTTGAGCGAAAGCTCGCCGCCGGAATTGTTGCCGATCATACCGCCAATCGCGTTGATGCTCTTGCTTGCCGTGAAGCACGGCAGAATGAGCCCCCGCTCAAGCGTCGCCTGCTCGATGTCGCGATAGTACACGCCCGGGTCCGCGTGGACATATCCCGCGACCATGACGGGCTTCGCCCCCGGAAAATGCGGCGTCATCCGTTCGGGCGAAATGCGCTTGACCGCGCCGTGCGAATTGAGATACCGCATGCAGTCGAGGCTGATGGAGTTCGTCAGCGAACCGCCGGCCATGCACGTGCCGGCGGAACGCGGCGCAACGGAGATCGTCGGATCGAAATCCTTCGTCTTCCAGACGTACCGCATGAGCGCGGAAACGTCCTCGGCATCCTTCGGATACGCCACGAGTTTCGGCGTCACATGGAAAAGACTCGCATCGCGGCTGTGCGCGGCGAGCGCCTCCGGAGTGTCGTCGATGTCGCCGCGGAAAAAACCTTTGATAGTTTCTTTCATCTCTTTTCAGTATAGCATCGTGTGCTACACTTGCTCTATGGAAAACTACGATTTCTTGGCCGTGGGCGACGTCGTGACCGAACCATTCATCCGCATCAAAGACGCGGAGGCAACCTGCGACCTGCAGATGGAACACTGCAAGCTCTGTTTCCGCTTCGGCGACAAAGTTCCGTATGAATCAGCCGAAGTCCTGCGAGCCGTCGGCAACAGCGCGAACGCCGCCGTCGCGGCCGCCCGTCTCGGCATAGCGAGCGCGCTGCTCTCCTACATCGGCGACGACGCCATCGGTGCAGGCAACATCGAGGAGCTCAAGAAAAACAACGTCGGCACCGGGCTTATAAAGACCGTTCCGGGCATGCCGAGCAACTATCATTACGTGCTCTGGTACGACGTGGAACGCACGATCCTTGTGAAGCATACTGAGTTCCCGTATGCGTTCGACATGCAGCTGCCGCCGCCGAAGTGGATGTACCTTTCCTCGCTCGCCTCGAACTCGGCCGAATACCACGACCAGATCGGCGAGTATCTCGCCGCGCATCCTGAGGTCAAGCTCGCCTATCAGCCGGGCACGTTCCAAATGAAGCTCGGCATCGAGCGCACCCGGCTCATCTACCAGCACACCGAGGTGTTCTTCTGCAATTTCGAAGAAGCGCAGCGCATCCTCGGCACGGAAGAAAAAGATTTCAAAAAGCTCATGGACGCGATCCACGAGCTCGGACCGAAGATCGTCGTCGTGACGGACGGCATCAAGGGCGCATATGCGCGCGACGAGGATGGCACACACTGGTTCATGCCCGTATACCCGCATACGCCATATGAGCGCACTGGCGCAGGCGACGCGTTCTCCTCGACCTTCGCCGTCGCACTCTCGCTCGGCAAAACAGTCCCGGAAGCTCTCATGTGGGCGCCGATCAACTCCATGAGCGTCGTCCAGCAAGTCGGCGCACAGAAAGGCCTGCTCACCCGCGAGCAGCTCGAGGACTACCTGGCCAAGGCTCCGGCGGAATACGTCCCGACTAAAATATAGCCTTGCTCCACTTGCTATATTTGAAAACACTTGACATGTATTGTCAATGGATGTATAGTATACGCAAATAATACTGCTTATGAAAACAAGGACAAACGCCGTAGTGTTAATCGGGAACGGCAGTACCGTTTCCTTCTCAAGTAGTAACCCGCGACAAAAAGATTCGTCTGGAACCAGAAAATCTTTCACTCAAGTGACGACTCCTACTCCTGAGTACGATCGTAACTGGCGGGACCGCCGATTTTTCAAACTCGGATACTAAACCAACTGTTCTAATGCATAAAAAACCGGCACGATGTGCCGGTTTTTTATTATGCAGCCCTGTTGTTCCGATACATATCGCGGTCGCTGACATCGTGGACTTCTTCCAAATCCGCGAAGTGTTTCTCGGCTCGCTCATCGCCGACCATCCAATGACCGTCTTCATATCGCATCTTGTCGATCGATCCCCCGACAAGCTTGTGTTTCTCTATGATATCCCTCTTTTCCTGATCAGGATCGTTCAGGTTCAGGAATCCTTGCTGTTCTAGTCCCATAGCGAAATTGTTTTCTATAGAGTACCAAAAAGATCACTTTCTGTTAATAGCCCGCTTAGCCGCGGCGGCGATGTCCTTCACGCCCATGCCGTAGTGCTCGATGAGTTCGAGCGGCGTGCCGGACTGGCCGTACTGATCGTGCACCCCGACGAACTCGATGGCCGTCGGAAGTTCGGCAGCAAGGCATTCAGCTACGGCGCCGCCGAGGCCGCCTGCGATCTGATGTTCCTCCGCGGTCACGATGGCGCGCGTCTCCTTTGCAAGCGCGATCACAGCCTCGCGGTCGAGCGGCTTGATCGTGGCCATATTGAGGACCTTGGCGCGGATACCGTCCTTCTCGAGCATCTTGGCTGCACGCATGGCGTTGTGCACGAGCGCGCCGCACGCGATGATGCCCACATGCGCAAGGCCGTCCGGCACATAAAGCGCCTGCGCCTTCCCTATCTCAAACGGCGTCTCGTCCGTCGTAATGACCGGACTCTTCTCGCGCGCAAGGCGGAGATACGCTGGCTTCTTGAGCTTGGCGAGGGCGAGCGTCGCCTTCTTCGCTTCCACCGAATCGCACGGCGCGATCACGATCATGTTGGGCATGACGCGCATGAGCGCTATGTCCTCGAGCGCCTGGTGCGTGCCGCCGTCCGGACCAACCGACACGCCCGCATGGCTGCCGACGATGATCACGGGCCGGTCATTGTATGCGACGGTCGTGCGAATCTGCTCCCAATTGCGGCCGGGACTAAACATGGCATACGAGGAGACAAACGGCAGCTTGCCCATGGCAGCCATGCCGGAGGCGAGCGTGGCGAGGTTCTGCTCGGCCACGCCAACCTGCACAAAGCGCCCCGGGAAGCGCTCGGCAAAGAGATTCATCTTGGTGCTTTCGGTCAGATCGGCGCACACGCCCACAATACTCGCGTCGGCAAAGCCGGCCGCGAGCAGTCCATCGCCGAAACCCTGACGGATCGGCACCTGCTCGACGTCGTCGTTCCAGACTTTCGGATTGAGTTTAAGGTTTGAGTTAAGCATATGCTATTGGTGTTCGGATTTGATCTTCCCGCCGAGCGTGCGCAGTTCGGCGAGCGCTTTCTTCCCTTCTTCCGGACTGGGCGGCTTGCCGTGCCAGTGGTAGTCGCGCTCCATGAAGGTCACACCTTTGCCGGGAATAGTGCGTGCGAGTATGACAGTGGGTTTTTCGAAGACGGTCTTCGCTTCCTCGACGGCTTTGTCGATGGCGCGGAAATCATGGCCGTCGATCTCGACAACGTGCCAGCCGAATGCCCGCCATTTCTCGGCGAGCGGCGCAAGCGGCATGATGTCTTCTACGTAGCCTTCGATCTGAATGTTGTTGTAGTCTACGACGGCAGTCAGATTACGGAGCGCATACTTGGCGGCGCACATGACGGCCTCCCACGTATTGCCTTCTTCGAGCTCGCCGTCCGAAAGAAACGCGTAGATACGGCGCGAGGACGTCTCGCCGAAATCCATTTTGTCCGCGATGGCCATACCGACGGCCTGCGAAAGACCGGAGCCAAGCGGTCCGCTCGAGGTCTCCACGATGGGCAGCCACTCGCGGTGCGGATGGCCTTGCAACCGCGAACCGAGTTTGCGGAGCGTCTTGAGCTCTGCCACCGGGAAATAGCCCGCATGCGCGAGCGTGGCATAGTACACCGGGCAGATATGCCCGTTCGAAAGCACGAAACGGTCGCGCTCCGGCCAGTCGGGACGATGCGGATCGTGGCGCAGGGCATGGAAATAGAAGTAGGTGAAAATATCAGCCATCCCGAGCGGGCCGGCGGAGTGGCCGCTCTTGGCTTCAAGCAGCGCCTCGATAATGCTCGTGCGGATCGCATTCGCCTGCGATTCGAGCGTGCTGATTTTTTCGTCGGTAAGCATATGCGCGGTGCGTGCGCTTTTATTGTAGCACCTTTTGGAGCGCGGCGATGTTGGCAGCGACGTCTCCTCCGCCGAACACGGCTGAGCCGGCAACGAGGCGTGTCGCCCCGGCCTCAGAAAGAGCGGCCGCAGTCTCGCGCGACACGCCTCCGTCCACCGAAAGCGGAAGATCCGGATATCGCTCGCGCAACGCACGCAGATTCGCGCAGGTCTTCTCGAGCGCAGCGGGATCATGCGGCTGCCCCTGAAAGCCGATCTTTGCAATGCCCATGCACTGCACGAACGAAACGAGCTTGGCGTCGACAAGCGGAAAGACGAGGCTCGGATCGGCATCAAGGCCGATGGCGATGCCTACCTGCACCATGCCCGGCAGGAGCGTTGCGAGCGCTTCGAGGTCGGCGGCGGGATCCGCAAGCGATGCGTAGTGAAAGATCACGCGCGAGGGACCGACGGCAAGCAGCTGCGGCAGCAACCGCTTCGCATCGGCGACCATGAGATCGAGCTCGAAATCGAAATCTTCCCAGTACGGCATCTCGGATTCGTCCGCCGCAAGGGACTTGAACGCAGCATCGAGATTGAGCGCCTTGCCCTCGCCGGGCGGCGTAATGAACGGCCAGGTGATGCTCGGCACAAAAACCCCGTCGCACACGTCGAGCTGAACCGTGCGGGCATGGCCGCGCGCGAGCGAAAGCCGCGCCGACACTGCGTCGAACCCAGTTTCCAAAATTGCGGGAATGATCTCCATACTGTTACTTAAAAAGCTCCTCGTCCGTGCATCCGTATCCTTTCATGATCACGTACGCTTCATACAGGCTCGGAATGCATCCCTCTAACCGATCAAGTCTCGGGCCTTCGCCGCGGAGCGCTTCCTGCACTTCCGCATTGAGACGCGCGGCCAGCTGCTCATGTTCGGCGGCAAAACGCTGATAAAACGGCGCCGCCTTGTACAACGGGGCCAGAAACGACATGTCGGAAAAATACACGAAGAAATTGTTGAATGTCGGCAGCCCGGCATTGCCCGGAGCGGAAAATTGCTCCAGCGTCAGAATGCGCGGCGCCTGCTCCATGCTTGAAGGGGTAGTCTCCATACGAAAATCAGTTGAAGCGGGCGATCCGCCGCGCATGGCGCTCGTCTCCGGAAAACGGCGTTTCGACAAAAACGCGCACCGCCTCCATGGCATCATCCGGCGCGATGAAGCGCGCGCCGAGCGAAAGGATGTTCGCGTCGTTGTGCTCGCGCGCGAGCCGTACGATCTCCATGGGCCCGTCGTAGAAAACGGCGGCTCGCGCGCCCTTCACGCGATTGGCGCACATAGCCTCGCCGGTCCCGCTGCCGCCAAGCACGATACCGAAGCTTCCCGCCTCGGCCGCCACAGCCGCCGCCACGGGCATCACGAAATCCGGGTAGTCATCGCCGGCATCAAGCGCAAAAGCGCCCTTGTCCTCCACGGAATAGCCCAGGCCCGAGAGATGCGCCTTGAGCGTCTCTTTGAGCTCGTATCCCGCATGATCGGCACCGATGTAGATTTTCATATTGCTGAGTATACCATCTAACACGCTATTTTTTCATTGCAAAAAGCTGCCACGACGTGACAGCTTTTCAGGTACTTTGGTGCTTCTTTTCTTTCAGGATCCTGTTCATCCAAGCATGATAGTACTCAGTGAGCATATAAATGGACTCATGCTCATTTCCGCCGGTCGTTTCGATGATGCCGTTCTGAGAAAGAAAGTAATACGCTTCAAGGTCTACGGAAAAACGCGGACCGTCCCAACCCAAAAAGACATATGCATATTCCTCATCCCTAAAACGCATTCCATCATCAGACCATATTCTCTCAAAATAATGGACTAACTCGCGGCCGCCGAAGAAAAGATAATAAAGAGTGTTGACGACATTGCATTCGATACTCTGTTCCATCGAACTTTTTTCGCACTATATCATAGTGCGAAATTTTACTGCAACCGGACGCCTCACCCATGCATCACTTATTGAATCGTGGAACCCGTCTTGATCACATGCTCGACGAGCGTATGCGTATAGCTATAACTGATTTTTTCGCTCACTGATCTTCCGGTCATCCGACTCGAGCATCCCCGACCATGCCTCATCAAGAGAAATCCCAAGTTCATGCGCAATAAAAAGAACTTCGGCAAAAATATCCGCAAGCTCATCGGCGATGTCTTTCCTCAAATCTTCTTCGGTCTTTCCCTTGCGATGACGGATGTTTTCAAGCTGGAGAATCGCCTTGGTCAGGCTGCCGACCTGATACGGCAAATCGCGCGCAGCAATGGAATAATTCCAAGGCACCGTGCCCGTCGCCTCATATTTTTTGAAAGTCGAGACGACTTCTTCCGTATATTGAGCGAGGTCTTTAGAATCCATTCAGGAAATCGTCTTGCCCGTCTTGACCACATGCTCGACGAGCGTATGCGTGTACCCCATCTCATTGTCATACCAGCCGAGGATCTTCACGAGGTTGCCGCCGACGACGCGCGTCATTTCGAGATCGGCTATGGAAGCATGGCTTTCGCCAAGAATGTCGCTCGAGACGAGCGGCTCTTCCGTGACGGCAAAGACCCCACTCCAGCGCGGATCGGCCGCGGCCGTCTTCAGGATGCCGTTCACTTCTTCGGTGCTCGTCGCGCGCTTTGCGATGAAAGTCACGTCCACGATGGATCCAGCCGGAACCGGCACGCGCAGCGAAATGCCGTCGAAAAGCCCGTCGAGTTTCGGGTACGCTTTGGCTACAGCGATGGCGGCACCGGTCGAGCTCGGCACGATGTTCTGCGCCGCGGCGCGGCCTTCGCGCAGGTCCTTCTTGCTCGGGCCGTCCACGAGCGCCTGGCTTGCCGTGTAACCGTGCGTGGTCGAAAGAATGGCCTTCTCGATGCCGATCGCCTCGTCCATGATGCCGATGATGGGACTCGCCGCGTTCGTCGTGCAGGATGCATTCGAGGTGATGTCGCACGTGCCGAACTTGTCCTCGTTCACGCCGAGAAGGATCGTCGCGCCCGGCACGCTGCCGTCGCCGTCCTTTGCGGGAGCGGAGATCACGACTTTCTTCGCACCGCAGTCGATATGGAACGCGGCCTTGTCGTACGACGTGAAGAGGCCGGTCGATTCGACGACCACATCGACGGCGAGGTCTTTCCACGGAAGCTTCGTTGTGTCTTTTTCGGAGACGAAGCGGATTTCCCTGCCGTCCACCCAGAGGTTCGCGCCGTCCTGTTTGACCTCATGCTGCCAGGTGCGATACACGGTATCGTGCTTGAGGAGATACGCGAGCGACTCGAGCGAGCCGAGATCGTTCACTGCCACGATCTCAAGCTCCGGGCGCTCCCAGGCGACTTTCAAAAACGCACGGCCGATGCGGCCGAAACCATTGATGGCTACGCGGGTCTTTTTCATGCGGATATTGTAGCAAATGCCCGTCGGCCGAACTATTTGACTTACAAGTTTTTTCGTTATATAAACAATAAAAACACGCACGTTTTATGCAAAAGAATCCGATATATTGCATCATGTGGGACGGCCACAATCTGGATGACAATCTGCGCACCCTCCTTTTTGACAAAGCACAGGAAATGCTGCAAACAAGGTTGCAAATCTCCTCAGTCCGCGAAAATTGGTGCGAGGGCCAGATCGAAACACAGCACAAGATAAGCGGCTTCGGCGGAACCTACGGATATGTTTTCAACGCGACGATAGAATGGGGCTCGAAGAAGTCAACCGTCGAGTTCATCGTACGAAAGACCGACCTCGACCTGTCAGGCGCGGTCTGGAAACCTATGGAGCTACCTGTCGAGACTCGCGTCGACCTGGGGCTTAATTGATGCAAAAAGAAGCGAAACAAAGCAGAGACACGTTCTCTGCTTTTTATTTTGTGTGCCGAGGACCGGGGTCGAACCGGTGACCTACCGCTCTTCAGGCGGGCGCTCTACCAACTGAGCTACCTCGGCATATGTTCGCACGGGCACGGCAGCACTACTGCTGCTTGAACTGATCGATCAGCTCCTTGAGCTGGTCCGCGTCCGGGAGCGACAGCGATGCGCCGTTCGTCTTCTGGTACAGGGAGCCGAGCGTCTTGAGATACGGCTGGACGTAGTAGAACCCGCCAAGGACGAATACCAGGATGACGACCCAGTAGATCGCCTTGATCATCTGCGACGTCTTCTGCGAGCTGCGGACCTTCCGAATGTACTCGTTGTTCTCTTCCGCAAGCTTGAGGATGCGTTCGAGCTTCTGCCTGTCTTCGGTGTCCATGGGCGCACTATAGCACGGGTTCCCGTTTTTCTCAATACAAAAGACCCGCCAATGGAGCGGGTCTTTTTTGAGTTAGTTCACAGGCCGTGAATCGCGATCGGGCAGCGCATGACTGCGCACGGCGTGAGTGCCGGATGCAGGTTGTATGTACACATGATCCTGGCTGTAAAAATACCGGGTCTGCGTTCCGGGCTTCGTGCGATAACGAAGCTTGCCTTTTTCGTTCACGAACGGCTCTTTGTTGTAGATTTTGTGACCGGTAGCGCCGTCTGTCGTATACGGAAGCAGGTCGGGATCACAGCCTACGAGCGTCGAAGAAATCATTACTGCGGCAAAAAGAATGCTTATTTTTTTCATTTTCAATGATTTTTGTTTCAAATGCATTATATCACCTTTGAAACAAAAAGTCAACTCCCCTGTTTGTTTGCCCAACAGGTGCCCCCGGCAGGAATCGAACCCACATCAATCCCTTAGGACGGGACTGTTCTATCCATTGAACTACGGAGGCACGGAACTAGTCGGCCAGGCCGAGCAGCTCCATGACCTTCGGCTTGTTGAAGCCGACGATCAGCGTATCGTCGATGCGGATGACCGGCACGCCGAGCTGGCGCGTCATGTCCACCATCTCCTTGCGCTTTTCGGCATCGGCGGCAACGTCAAACTCTTCGTACGCCACGCCCTTCTCCTTGAAATATTCCTTCGCCATGTGGCAGAAGTGGCACGAGGGCGTGGTGTAGATCGAAACGGTGTGCTGCATAGTATATATCGCTTAGGGCTGCTAAAAATATCGTGGAGAGAGTATACCACATCCGCCCGGACGCGAAAGCCGGGTATTTACCGATGCAAAAATACATGCTATTATCCCGTCGTACCGCAACAGTGCTTCATCACGCGGCCCTATCGTCTAACGGTTAGGACACCGGCTTCTCAAGCCGTTAATCGGGGTTCGATTCCCCGTAGGGTCACATATAAGAGATTTTTTGTCTTCTAAGACCCTAAATCCATTTCTGCACTTATAGTTCAACGTATCTTCGAACAAGGAAAGTTCGGAAAACACTTTTGTAATAATTTTCTGTTTTTCAGTCGGTTTTGCCAAAGTGTAATAGACGGGAAAAAGATTGAAACCGAAATTCTTGGAGATTTTGATGACAATGAGGACCTAGAGCATCGATACCAAGTTATAATTTCCAGAGACTAAGAAAATTAGAAACCCCCGAGTTTTAAACTCGGGGGTTTCTTTTATCTCCATCTTAAATCCTGAAGGTCAGAATCAAGATCTTCTCTTTGAGCCTCACGATCATACATTTCACTTATAGAACGAAGCAGCATGCTTGTACGAGGCCATCTCGCCCTGAACATTTCGCTCAACTTTTTGTATTTTTGAGCGATAGTTCTTTCTTGTTCTCCACCACCATCAATACTTCTTGTAACTACACCGCGGCTATTATAAATCTCTACTCGTATGTGGTCATCAATAACATCGTTATTTAGAGATTCAATGAGATCTCTTACGGCAACATGCGGCCAGGCATCTCCCGAATCACTCGGGGCATGAGCAAGAATATATCCAATTTGAGCATCGCACACATTAAGACGATCAACCTCTTTGCATTTCTTACGAGCTTCAATAATCCAAGTTTTTAATTTTTCTCCATCAATTTCTCCTGTTTCTTTAAAACCAGGCAATAAATACCATGAGTTCAAGACTTCATAAGCAACCTTAGCTCGATTCTCTGCTGATTTTTTGTCATCTACAACCTCAACAGTTTCTTTGTTTTCTGGCTTATAAATAAACGTAATAAGTTGAGCAAAAAACGAAGGGTCTTTTTGTAGAAGACGATGAACAGCCATCGGTACAGTGATATAGCGTTTAAGATCGTTAAACAACGCAGCGTAAGGTAATTCTAGCTTAGCCAGCTCTTCGATAGATAGTTCATTGCGCTCATAGAGTTGATTGAACACGCGCCCAAGATAGAACTCTTCCATGACCCTATTTCTTCCTTTGCTATCTGTAGATAAAAGATCCTGGAGAAGCCTCTGGAGTAATGAACTAGGGATTGAGATATCTGACCCTCCAGCAATTTGCAGGGCGGCTTCTGGTCGGTCCGCTGCAAGTAATTTTTCTACTGCAATTGCTGCATCACTTTGCTTGTCTCCCTGAGAAAAACCACTTGCTTGTTTCCAGTATTCCTTTTCGGATTCTTTTCCTAATTTAGCAATAGCAGACCATGTATCTGAATTTTCAGGTCTACCAAAATATAAGTAAGCAAAAGCTTTTGGGTTTTTAACACCCTTCGCTTTCAATCTTTTAATTTGTTTTTCAATCCATTCTAATCCAACTTTTTCAACGCGCCCCATAGAATATCCTCGAATAATATAGGGATATTTAGCTGTGCTTTTTACTAAGAAATCTAGGACCTCTTGGTCTTCCTTCCCGTTCTTTACTACTCGACCCAATGCAGATCCTAATACACCAACATATTGAATCGTTCCTGAAAATTCAACAATTTTTTTAAGGGATAGATTGTTTAGAATTTCTCTCGCCGCCTTATCTTGTGCAGCCTTAACAGCAGGATCCTTTTTTTCATAATCTCGAGGTTCACCTTCGGGCAGTCTTGGCCAGGGATCACTAAGAAGCCAGGCATAACGTTCCAGTGTATCCTTCGGGGTAAACTTATTGTAGATTTTTTGTAGAGCAGGAACGCTTTTGCGTTGCTTTGCCTCTCCGTAACTATTAATCCAGTTTAATGCTTCTCTGATCTCTTTATAAAGAACAACTTGATCTGCTTTTGAAAAAGCAGATATTTTCTCTTTCTCGAGAGATTGAATTGCTTTTTCTTGTACGTGCTCAGGCAAGCGAATAAATTCTGCCGCCGTAGAAGGTAGGTTTTCTTTTCGACAAGCAAGGTCAGACAGTTTAGGCAGTAAGCCATTGGCATATGCTACTGAATCTCCCTGAGATTCACGCTCAAGACCACGTCTATCACCGCCGGTATCACGCCATTTAAAGCGGTACGCTTCGCTCATCGTGTGTCCACCATAATAGCCTTGCGTGAATTGCCAGACAGTTTTTGGGTCCTGCTCTGTAAGTACATCAAAAACAGTTAATCGATCTTCCGGAGTTGCATGGGTTTGAGGCATTCCAGGGAAAAATATATCTTTGAGACTATTCAAGGGTCTGTTACTCCAGGTTCCGCCCTTATCAATTTTTGATAAACCTAATAGCAATTTGGCAGACTTCAAGAGATAAAGAGAACTCCAAGCCGTTGCTTCTAAGGCCCAAAGCAATCCAGAGTGGCGACACTCTTCAAACATGCTTCCATCTCCGGACATTAATTCCACGAAGATTTCTGGCTGCTTCTCAAGTTTCTCTTCAAGAACGCTCAAAAAAGCATCGGGCGCAGCTTCCGCAAGTAGAGGCATAACATCTTTAATTGAGGCCCAAGCTTCCCAAGTATTTAACTGACTAAATAATTCCTTAACGACTTTATTTGCAAATACTTGAGTAGACGATATGTAAGGAGAACGATCACCGTAGTAGGCAATAAATATAAGAGACTCTACGAGACCATTACGAATCCATTCCGAATAAGAGCGAGATTTTCCATAGATACCCGCTGCCCAACGTTTTTCCGGCTCAAGATCATACTTTGGGTCCGTTTTTGATAGAACCGAAAGAAGAGTTGAGTGGTAAACGTTGACATGCTCTTCCGTTAGGTGTGATGCAAGCAAAAACCATGCATCAAGTGGAGATTTGAGCATCCAGACTGTTCCAATGTTTCGAACAGGAGAATCTTCATCAGAGAGTAACTCTTTTAAGGATTTGACGTACTCAGTAGAACTTTTACCGGAGAGGGTTTCAATTATTTTCTGATCGCCTTCCATTCGTTCATCCCATGCGCCAGAGAACAGAAGCGGCAACAACAGCTGTGCTTTTTTTGTAGCCCACAAAGGAGTCTTCATGCTTGCTCGAAATCTGTGTCGACGAAGAACTGGGATACTCCTGCCAAAATCACGAGCTGTGCGCTGTGCTTCTGCGGCACTGAGTCCGGCATTCTGGAGTTCTTTTTCAACGACATCACGCCTCGGACGACCGAGTTCAATGAGGTTCTGTCGAACGCTGATAGATTTTGCGTCGGCACTCAAAAACACCTGGTGTCCTTTCTCTACGGCAAAACCAGCCATTTCTCTACAGCTTGCTGGGGCAACAATAACAAGCGAATCCTGGAAGGTTCGCGCAACAAGGCTAAGCTGCTGCGGATCTGCAACAACTACACATCGAGATAGTACACGTTCTCCGTCGGCTGCTGCGAGTTGTGAGATAGAAGCGTACA
>CAZHLG010000011.1:0-34475 GCA_964533145.1 uncultured Candidatus Saccharibacteria bacterium
CGGCGTGCCCTTGAGGGAGACGATGCCGGAGAAGAGCTCTTCCATCTTCGCGACTTCGCGGGCGATGAGCAGCTGCTCTTTCTTGGTGTACTTCTTCTGGAGGTCGCCGGAGATCTTCGCGGCGCGGAGCTCCTCGAGGCGCGCGAGGCGCTTCTTGATCTCCGGGAAGTTGGTCAGGATGCCGCCGACCCAGCGGGATGTGACGAACGGAAGGCCGAGGCCCTCGGCCGACGCGCGGACAGCCTCCTTGGCTTCCGGCTTGGTGCCGATCATGATGACGGTCTTGCCCTTCTCGCCGAGCGACTTCATGAACGCCTCGGTTGTGGTGAGCATCGTCTCTGTCTGCTCGATGTCGATGATGTCGACCTTGTTCTTGGTCGCGAAGAGGTGCTTCGCGACGGACGGATGGCGGCGCGTGCGGGAGTACCCGAAATGCGCGCCGACGGTGAACAGCTCCTTTGCAAGAGCGGAGGCACTGGTGTTCTCTGCCATATGGCTTGGTTGCATGGTCCCGGTGTCCGGGGCCTTAATTCTAATGCTGCTTGCGTACACTGGACTTCAGCGCGCACTCGCAGACCCTCCGTTTTTAGGCATTGCAGCCGATCTACAGGGATGGATACAGGGAATAACACACCCCACGGAAAGCCCTTGCAATATATCAAAATTGTGGCTTTTTGACCATATTGACTTTTGGATTAAAGGGTGATATAATAAACAAGATAACCATTTTTTAACAATTAAAAACAGAGACAGTCATGAAAGACACAGCTCAAAAAACCAATGCAAAGCAGGCGACAGGCCTGCAGTATTTCGAATTTGGCAATGAGGTCGGCATGGAAATATGCCGCTACCTGCAATCTGGAAACCTAAGCGTTTCGGAGATGCAGCAGCTGATCGGAAACAAAAAGAAGATCCGCGAGATAGCGCGGAAGATCGCCCATGAATGTCTGCAGCTTGTCGCTGAGGAAACCGTGGAATGCAAATCACTACTGGAAAGATATTTTGCGGAAGTCTATGATCTCAAAGTAGACCTCGCGAGATATAATATCCCAAAAGTGGAAGGCATGCCTGCCTATATGGCCGTTCCTCCCCAACTGGATGAGGATACTATCATGGAGGCGCTCAAGAAAAAGTACGGCATCAGTCTGGGCCGGTATAAGAATCCCGCGGCCAAGAACATCGACCGCAGCCTTGAGCAAAGGCGTCCTCAAGGCCTGTATGTTTTCGCGCATCGCGGCGATGATAGGCCGGATGAGATGTATCGCGGCAAATCATATAATGATGCGATCGCTGAAAAAATGACCTTCGCCAACGCGAAGGAGTACCTTCTGATGACCGGCTTCCATAAATTCACCAAAGGGTATTTTATGGAC
Source organism: uncultured Candidatus Saccharibacteria bacterium (assembly GCA_964533145.1). Classification (GTDB taxonomy): domain Bacteria; phylum Patescibacteriota; class Minisyncoccia; order Phycocordibacterales; family UBA9973; genus CAITQP01. Next base: position 1,374 of record CAZHLG010000011.1, read on the forward strand.
AAGCAAGGATGGACACGCACGTCTTCCATCTGGTCCGGCGGCAGTCTTGTGGACGGCAGCTGGGATGAGGACGGCTCGAAGTTGTGGCTCTGCAGCAGCGATCGCGGCTACCGTGGCTCGGACGGTGGTCCTCGTGAGCTGTTTCTTTTATCTTAGATTTTGTCTCTTTTAAACTTATCCGCGCTTGTAATCAAGCGCGGATTTTTTATACTTAAAAATGGCTGATAAGCTGGTCTTGAAAAAGATGACAGTTTGCCACTTAAAAAGAAACTGCCTGCAAGGCACTGCGCATAGATTTTTGGAAATATGAAATGATGCGGCACCGTGCTCGCGACTGCGAGGTATAACCCAGAAAGTTTGGAAACAGATTTTCGGTGACAGGGAAGGTGCCTTGCAGAACGATCCATCTGGTCCGACGGCAATCTTGTGAACGGCAACTGGAATGAGGACGACTCGAAGTTGTGGCTCAACAACAGCAATCGCGACAACCGTGACTCGGACAATGGTCCTCGTGAGAAGTCTCGGCACGATCCCGCGTAAGCGGGATTTATGCTTGCAGGTACTTGATCCACCCGTTCGTCATTTTTGAAGCCTCGACAAGCATATGCTCCATGCGCAGGTACGCTTTCTGCTCGATGATCTTCATTTCGTATTCCGCGCGGATGAGATGCTTCGCGATCTCGATCCCGATGCGCGCGTGCTCGAGCGGTTCCAGTTTTTTCGGCCTCGGCGCGAATGATGCCCGGACGATCTCTCTCGCCGATTCCAGGATGACGCTCTCTATTTCCGCATGAATGCCGAGCTTGTCGCGTTTTGGCAGTTTGTTGCCTATCTGATAGGTAACCGCATATACTTGCTTGATATGCTGGACGAGAGGGATATCATTTTGCGGACCGGACCGGACCGGACCGGACCGGACCGGACCGGACCGGACCGGGGAGTGGGCTGATTTTCCATACGATTGTCAGTCTACCAAATCTGCTCTCGGCATGGAATGAGTTCAAGAGGGGAAAGCGCAGGAAAAAAGATGTTGCCGAGTTCGAACTGTATCTTGAAGACAATTTGTTCAAACTGCATGGCGAGTTGATTTCGAAAAGATACCGGCACGACCCGTACTCCGCTTTCTTCGTGTGCGACCCGAAGCGCAGGCATATCCACAAGGCGACCGTGCGCGACCGGGTACTGCACCAAGCAGTCTTCCGCGTTCTCTATCGACTGTTCGACAAGCATTTCATTTACGATTCGCATTCATCGCGGTCGTGTAAGGGCACGCATGCGGGATTCGAGCGCCTCGCGTCCGCGCTCCGTAAGGTTACGGTGAATTGGCGCAGGCCGGCATATGCGCTCAAGTGCGACGTGCGTAAATTCTTCGACTCAATAGATTATGTTATCTTGCGCGAACTTGTCGTGCGGAAAGTCCAGGATCCGGATACGCTCTGGCTTTTGGATGTCATTTTCCAAAGCTTTGAGAAAAAGAAAGGCAAAGGCCTGCCGCTCGGCAACGTGACCAGCCAGCTTTTTGCCAATGTGTATCTCAACGAGCTCGACCAATTCGCCAAGCACGCGCTCAAGGCGAGGCATTACTTCCGCTACTGCGACGATTTTGTCATCGTGCACCCGGATCGGAAATTTCTTGAGGATGCAGTCGGGCGTATACGGGCATTTTTGCACGACCGGCTCGCGCTGGACTTGCATCCGAATAAGGTTGAGATCCGCAAAGTCCGGCAAGGCATTGATTTTCTCGGCTATGTTGCGCTGCCGCACGCCGCAGTGCTGCGCACGAAGACGGGGAAGAGAATCATTCGCAAGCTCGATGAGGCGCGCGCGTCCCTAGTTGCCGGGAAGCTTCCGCAGAGCACTTTCGACGGCATGATCGCCTCGTATCTCGGCGTGCTGTCGCATTCCAAAAATAGGCGTTTGCACGCAAAAATCGCCAAATATCGTGATTTGTAAAACCCTCGTTATTCCTGTAGTATCCCTAGCATATGAGGCAATCCAGACTCTTCACCAAGACGCGCAAGGAGGCTCCGGCGGACGAGCAGGCGCGCAACGCCGAGCTGCTCATCAAGGGCGGCTTCATCCACAAGGAGATGGCCGGCGTGTATTCCTTTTTGCCGCTCGGCCTGCGCGTGATCGACAAGATCGAGCGCATCATCCGCGCCGAGATGGATGCCATCGGCGGCACCGAGATGCGCACGTCGGTGATCCAGACCAAGGACGTATGGGAAAAGTCGAACCGCTGGAGCGACGATGTCGTGGATAACTGGTTCAAGACATCGCTCAAATCCGGCGGCGAGATCGGCCTTTCGTTCACGAACGAGGAGGCGTACGCGAGCATGCTCACGCAGTTCATCCACTCGTACAAAGACCTGCCTGCGTACCCGTATGATTTCAAGACCATTTTCCGCAACGAAACGCGCGCCAAGAGCGGCATCATGCGCGGGCGCGAGTTCTACTGGAAAGCGCTGTACTCTTTTTCGAAGGACGATGCGCAGCATCAGGAATTCTACGAAAAGGCCAAACAGGCGTACAAGACGATTTTCCAGAAGGTCGGCATCGGGCATGTCACCTACATGACGTTCGCGTCGGGCGGCTCGTTCTCGAAATTCTCGCATGAGTTCCAGGCGCTCACCGGAGCGGGCGAGGACACCATATATATAGACGAGTCCAAGGGCATTGCCGTGAACAAGGAAGTGTACACGGACGAGGTTCTGGCAGATCTCGGTCTCGACAAGAACACGCTTGTCGAGCAGCGCGCCGTCGAGGTGGGCAACATCTTCTCGCTCGGCACGAAATTCTCCGCGCCGTTCGACCTTGCGTATACGGATGAGAACGGCGCGCAGCAGCTGGTCGTCATGGGCAGCTATGGCATCGGCCTCGGCCGCCTGATGGGCACGATCGTGGAAGTCCTTTCGGACGACAAAGGCATCATCTGGCCCGAGTCGGTCGCTCCGTTCCGCGCGCATGTGCTCGCGCTCGGCGAGACGGACGAGGTGCGCCTTGCGGCGGACGGTCTGTACGAGGCGCTTGCGGCGGCGGGCGTCGAGACGTTGTATGACGATCGCGCCGGCATGAGCGCCGGCGAGAAATTCGCCGATGCTGACTTGCTCGGCATGCCGTACCGCGTCGTTGTCTCCCCGCGCAGCCTGAAAGACGGAGGCGTCGAGGTCAAGAAGCGCTCCGAAGAGAAAAGGGAGATCATGACGGCGGAGGCGCTGATCGCGCTGCTCAAGGGGTAACCATGTTCAAAAAGCTCCACGACACATTTTCGAACGATATCGGCATCGACCTCGGCACGGCCAACACGCTCGTGTATTTGAAAGGCCACGGCATCGTGATCAACGAACCGTCCGTCGTGGCCGTGAACAACAAGACAGGCCGCATCGTGGCCGTCGGGACGGAAGCCAAGAACATGCTCGGCAGGACACCGGCGCACATCCGCGCGGTGCGTCCGATCATCGACGGCGTGATATCTGACTTCGAGGTCACGGAGGAGATGCTGTCGTACCTGATCGCAAAGGCCGAAAAAATTTCGAAGAAATTTTTTCGGCCGCGCGTCGTCGTGGGCGTGCCGAGCGGCATCACGAACGTCGAGATCCGCGCGGTGTATGATGCCGCAAAATCCGCAGGCGCCCGCGAGGTGTACGTGATCGAAGAGCCGATGGCTGCTGCCATCGGCATCCGCCTGCCGGTCAAAGACCCGGTCGGTTCGATGATCGTGGACATCGGCGGCGGCACGACCGACATCGCCATTCTCTCGCTCGGCGGCATCGTGCGCGCGAAGAATTCGAAAGTCGCCGGCGATCGCCTGAATGCCGACATCGCGTCCTATCTGCGCGACGAGTTCAAGCTGCTCATCGGCGAGAAGACCGCCGAGAGCGTCAAGGTCGCCATTGCGAGCGTTGTCGAAGGCTGCTTCATGGAGGCCCAGGTACGGGGCCGCGATCTGGTCACGGGCCTGCCGCGTGAGGTCATCATCACCGACAGTGACATCCGCGAAGCCATCGCGCCGGCCATCAACGAGCTGGTGGACGGCATCAAGGAAGTGCTCGAGACCACGCCGCCGGAGATCCTCTCGGATGTCATGCATCGCGGCATCGTACTCTCCGGCGGCGGCGCGCTGCTTGCCGGACTCGATCAGCTTCTTGAAGGCATTTTGAAGATTCCAATCTACGTCGCGGAGGATCCGCTCACGGCAGTCGCGCGCGGCGCGGGTGTCGTGCTCGACAGCGTGGACGAATATCGCGAACAGCTTGTCGGCGCGGCGGGCGACGGCGCGCCGCGCTAGGCTTTTCCCCGAGGCGCCCGCCGCGCTTTTTTTGTATACTGCAGGACATATGGCAATCCGCCGACAATTCGTTTCCGCCGACACTCGCAGCCGACGCGCCCGCATTGCGGCCGTCGTGCTCGTTGTCGCGCTTGTCTTTGCTGTTCCGCCCGTGCGCCGGGCGACGGCGCACGCAGCGGGAACGCTCGGTCTCGGCGTAGCCAAAGTCACGCGTTCCGTTGGAAGCTGGATCGGCGGTCTCGGGACAGCGGTGCGCTCCAAGCGCGCGCTCGAAGCGGAGAACGCGCAACTGCGCGGAGACATCGAGCGCTTTGCCGCGCAGGTCGCCGAGCGGCAGCATCTTTCCGCGGAAAACGCCGAACTCAAGGCTGCGCTCGGCCGTTCCGGGAATGCGCGCTTCATACTTGCGGCCGTGCTCAAAAAGCCCCCGGTCTCGGCGTATGACACGCTGGTCATCGACGGCGGATCGGCGGACGGCATTGCGCTCGGGCAGACCGTATACGCGCACGGCGAGGCTCCGATCGGAACCGTGGCCGAAGTCACTGAACACTCCGCGCTCGTGCGTCTGTGGTCCGCGCCGGGGGAGCGCACGCCCGTGCGGCTGTCTCCCGAAGGTCTCGACATCGAGCTCGTCGGCCGCGGCGGCGGCAATTTCGAGGCTACGCTCCCGCACGACTTGTCCGTTCCTGAGACCGCTGCGGCCGTCACGCGCGAGACCAATGCGAGAATCGTGGCGCTCTTCCGGAAAGTGATATCCGATCAGCGCGATCCGTTCCAGAAGGTGCTCCTCGTTTCTCCGGTCAACGTCAACTACCTCTCGTTCGTCGAGGTGCGGCAATAAAAAATCCCCGCGCATGGCGGGGATCGTTCAAGGATCGTACTCACTGTTTGGCGTAACGCCGATTTCTCTTTTTTGCTGCGCTGTACGCTTTGCGCCCGGTTTCCTGGCAGTCGCTTTTTTCCAGCAGTCTGTCTAGAGCACCGAACTTCCTGTTATGGAGTCCGTACATGCTTTTTGTCTTGCTCATAGCCGTGGTTTTATTGTTTTGAATGATACCATGCTCAAAAATTTTGTCAAAACATCCGGCTCTGCTATAGTGGGTTCGCTATGCAGCCTATCCGTTTTTCCATCGAGCAGAAGATTCCGGGCGCGCTTGGCCGCGCTGGCGTGCTTGAGACTCCGCACGGCGCCGTGCTGACGCCCGCTTTCGTGCCTGTCGGCACCAAGGCAACGGTCAAGGGCCTCACGCCGGAGATGCTCGCCGATCTCGGCGCCGAGATCACGCTCGCCAATACGTATCACTTGTACTTGCAGCCTGGCGACGGACTTGTGGTAAAAGCCGGTGGGCTGCATTCTTTTATGCACTGGAGTAAGCCGCTCATGACGGATTCGGGAGGCTTTCAGGTGTTTTCGCTCGGCGCCGCATACGGCAAGGGCATTTCCAAGGTGCTGCATCCGGCCGATCCGTCGAAGCAGATCCCTGAGCGCTCGAGTGCGGACGATGGCGTGCCGCGCCTTGCTACCATCGGCAACGACGGCGTTTCGTTCCGTTCGCATGTGGACGGCAGCGTGCATTACCTCACGCCGGAGCGTTCGATCGAGATACAGCACAATCTCGGTGCGGACATCATCTTCGCGTTCGACGAATGCACTGCGCCGACCGAAGACCGGCGTTATCAGGAGGAGGCGCTCATGCGTACGCATGCCTGGGCCAAGCGCAGCCTCGAGTATCATCAGGCGCGTCAGAATGCCGGGCGCCAGGCGCTTTTCGGCATCGTGCAGGGCGGACGGGACGAGGAGCTGCGCCGCCGGTCGGCGCGCGAAATCGCCGCTATGCGCTCTTCCGGCGGCGCAGCCTTCGACGGCTTCGGCATCGGCGGCAGTTTCGAGAAGGACGATCTCCACAGCGCCGTGCGCTGGGTCAACGAAGAGCTCCCGGAAGGCATGCCGCGCCACTTGCTCGGCATCGGCGAGCCAGAAGATCTCTTCATGGGCGTCGAGAATGGCGTGGACCTTTTTGACTGCGTCGCGCCGTCGCGCAACGGCCGCACCGGCACGCTGTATACCAAGGACGGCAAGTGGAACATCATGAACGCCGCGCACAAGGACGACCTCCGTCCGATCGAAGACGATTGTGCCTGCTATACGTGCACGCGGTATTCTCGCGCCTATCTCGCGCACCTGTTCCGCTCAAAAGAAATGCTGGGCGGCACGCTGGCCACGATCCATAATCTGCACTTCATCGTGAACCTCGTCGCTCTGATGCGCCAGCACATACTCGACGGATCGTTCGCCGCATTCAAAGCCGCGTTCCTGTCCCGGTACGCCGGACGTTGACATGCCGCCCGCATGGGGAGACAATGGGCGCAACAGTCATTTTTTCATATATAAACTCTATAAGTATGGGCTACGATCTGCAGTCCGTTCTCGGCGTCATCGCCGGATGCGAACGGGCATTGTTTGCGACCGAGAAAAATCCCGGTTCGCACGATTACCATCGTTCTACGGAAACAGTGCGTCTTGCGTCTGTGTCCGATATCGCCGTGTGTCCGCACGAGACGCATATGCTCGAGCCGGGCACCTGCGCCGTGATCCGCGTGCAGCCGCCTGCATTACTGGCGGATAAGATCATTGTCCGCATCAGCGGGACGCTCGGCGAACGCGAAGCCGGGTGGGTGCGGTTCTTTCCTGAAAAAGTCGAGCTGCTCGACACTCAGACGAATCAGCCGTTTCAGACATTCAAATTGTTCTAACAATCGCCGTACGCGGCGATTTGTTTTTGCATCTGGTATACTTCCGGTATATGGATATCGAAAAAGGATTTTACTATCACTACAAGCACGACCCGGCCGGCACCCTGAACAACTACGCGTATGAGGTCATGGGCATCGGGCATCACACTGAGATTGACGGTCTTGCTGAAAGCGCCATGGTCATGTATCGGCCCATATATGAGGCGTCTGTCTATAAAGCGGGCAAGCATTGGGATCTTCGTCCGTTCGGCATGTTCACGGAAGACGTCACCAAAGACGGCAGCACATTCCCGCGCTTCAAAAAGATCGAAGATCCGGCCGTCATCGCCGAGCTTGCGAAAATCCGCGGCGAGATGTATGGTGAGTGAAATTCGCTGGCAGTGTTCTTGAGCTCATCGCAAGAAAGACATGGTAGAGCGACAATCGGAGGCACAGCCTGACCCGATATGAAAGACCGGAGAGTCTTTCGACGATTACACCGCCGACCCCTTTTTCGGGAAGGTACAGTTCTTAATGTGTTGAACATCTTTCGTAGGTTGAGCTTATTCTGCAAAAGGCATGCGGCCGGAGCGTATCATGGAATAGGTTGTGAGTATCCTTAAGTAGTGGCGAGCGAACAAGGACCCTGATCCGGGACCGTCTGGCAGGGAAAACAGAGTTGCGGGTGCGAAAGGTCAAAAAGCGGCTGCACTGCAGCCGCTTTTGTCTTTCACTGTTTTAGCGTAGAGTGGGGAGGTATGGCAAAACGTGTCTTTAATCTGGTGAGCGAGTATCAGCCGGCGGGCGACCAGCCGGCGGCTATCGCCGCGCTCGTCAAAGGCCTCAACAAAGGCATGCGCAAACAGACGCTGCTCGGCGCGACCGGCACGGGCAAGACCTTCACCATGGCCAACGTCATCGCGCAGCACGACAAGCCTGCGCTCGTCATCGCGCACAACAAGACGCTGGCCGCGCAGCTCGCGCAGGAGTTCCGGGAATTTTTTCCGGATCACGCCGTGCATTATTTCGTCTCCTATTACGACTTCTACCAGCCGGAGGCGTACCTGCCCGTTTCCGATACGTACATCGAAAAGGATGCGCAGATCAACAAGGAGATCGACCGCCTGCGCCACGCCTCGACGCAGGCCTTGCTCATGCGGCGCGATGTGATCATCGTCGCCTCGGTCTCCTGCATCTATGGTCTCGGTAGCCCGGATGAATACGAAAAGGTCAACATGAAGATCGCTGTCGGCGATGCCGCCGAGCGCACGGCTTTGATGCGACGGCTGGTTGAGATCCATTTCACCCGAACGAACGCAGATCTTGAGCCGGGCACGTTCCGTTCCGTGGGCAGCAAGGTCGAGTTCATGCCGGTCTCGGAGACTGTCGTGTATCAGGTGCACATCGGCGCGCGCGGCGTCGAGCGCATCCTCAAAGTCGATCCCGTGTCCTCGCAGGTCATCGGCGAGCCGGATGCGGTCTTCGTGTTCCCGGCCAAGCATTTCATCACGAACGAGAGCGCCAAAGACAGCGCGATCAAGAGCATCAAAGCCGAGCTCGAGCAGCAGCTCAAAACATTCGAAACGGAAGGCAAGCTGCTCGAAGCCGAGCGCCTGAAACGCCGGACCAATTACGATCTGGCCATGATCAAGGAAGTCGGCTACTGCAACGGCATCGAAAATTATTCGCGGCATTTGTCCGGCAAGAAGGCGGGCGATCCGCCCGAGACGCTGCTCTCGTATTTCCCGCATAAGCCCGACGGCACCGCCGATTTCCTTACGATCATCGACGAATCGCACGTGACCCTGCCGCAGATCCAGGCCATGTATGCGGGCGATCAGGCTCGCAAGAAAAATCTCGTCGAGTTCGGTTTTCGCTTGCCGAGCGCCTGCGACAACCGTCCGCTCAAAGCGCCCGAGTTCGAAGAGCGCACCGGACAGACCATCTATGTCTCCGCGACTCCGGCGGATCGCGAGAAAGACGTCAGCGACCAGATCGTCGAGCAGATCATCCGTCCGACGGGTCTCGTGGACCCGGAGATCTCGATCCGCCCGATCATGGAGAAAGGGAAGTATGGCGGACAGATCCAGGATTTCATAGCGGAGACGATCAAGACCGTGGACAAGGGCGACCGCGTGCTCGCCACGACGCTCACCAAGAAGATGGCAGAAGACCTCGCCGCATATCTCAAGGACAAGAAGATCAAAGCCGAATATCTGCACAGCGAGATCAAGACCATCGACCGCATCCGCATCCTGACGCAATTCCGCAAGGGAGACTTTGACGTGCTCGTCGGTGTGAACCTCTTGCGCGAAGGCCTCGACTTGCCGGAAGTCTCGCTCATCGGCATTCTTGATGCCGACAAGGAGGGGTTCCTGCGTTCTGAGACGTCGCTCATTCAGACTATCGGCCGCGCGGCGCGCAACGTGGACGGCCGGGTCATTCTGTACGCCGATGTCATGACGGGCTCGCTTGAGAAGGCCGTCGCTGAGACGCATCGCCGCCGCGCCGTGCAGATGGCCTACAACAAAGAGCACGGCATCACGCCGAAGACGATCAAGAAGGCGATCAAGGACATTGCCGCAGAGCTTGAAAGCGATCATGAAAAGGCCCTCGCAGCCTCGCTTGCCTTCGACATGGCCGCCGTGGGCGGCAAAGGGACAAAGGGCCTCCAGAAACTGATCAAGGTCAAAGGGAAGGAGATGGCCGCCGCCGTGAAGGAACTCGATTTCGAGACTGCCGCCATCCTGCGTGACGAGATCAAAGCGCTCGAGGAGCGCCTGTCACAGTAGGGCCGGATCAAGCGTGACGGTATGCAGAAAGGCCGAACAGGTGTATAGTTTCCGTATATTATTCGCTCAATTTCCATTCGCATGAAAAACAAGTCATTCATCTGGGGTCTCGTCGCCGTCGTTGTCGTTGCTCTGGTCATATGGGCCGTCCGTTCGAACCGTGCCGCCGCTCCGCAGGGCGCAGATCTCTCCGGTGCCGAGAACAGTCAGAACGGCAATTCGCTCGTTTCCACCGAAGACCTCTCCGCGGGCAGCGCGAACGCCCCGAAGGCATCGGCCCCCACTCCGGCGCCGCTCAGCTATGCCCGCGCGCTTGAGCTCTATGCGGCCAAGCGCATTCAGTTCGATGCCGGCTGCCAGGCCATACCGAATGCCGCTACGTTCAAGAACGGCACGCTGATCATGCTCGACAACCGTTCCGGCGAGAACCGTGTCATCCATATGGGCAGCCTCGGTAACTACTCGGTCAAGGCATGGGGCTTCAAGATCGTCGATCTCTCAAGCGACATGCTGCCGAATCCGATGGCCGTCGATTGCGGTCCGATGGAAAACGTCGCGATCGTCACAGTGCAGCGGTAGGGAATACACGGGATTCGCATATAAAAAAGCCCCGGTTTTTCCGGGGCTTTGTCATGTCAGTGCTGTCTATGCGTGTCCAAAAGCGATAATGGCAGTAATGAGGGCGGCGAACGCTACCCATGTCCATTTGTTGTTGATTATTGAAGCACCTGCCTCACTTGTTTGATTTTTCATATAACGGAATTTTTAGTTTTTATTTACATCTATTATATACATATAGTATATATTTGTCAAGTGATTTTAGGTCACCTATTTTATCCTTGTAAAACAAGGATTTTTACGAAAAATGTGGATAAGAGGCTTGCAAGGATACCCGCAGGACTTTTTGATTTTTTCGTGCTATTCTAGGGCAGGTCCGAATACATACCGCACCCCAAGCGCCTTCTTGGGGCGCGTTCGCGTCTCGACACATGAAAGAAAAAGATCAAAACTGGATACGCGTGCGGAGCGCCAAGACCCACAACCTCAAGAACGTGGACGTGGACATGCCGCGCGACAAGATGGTGGCCATCACCGGAATGTCCGGCTCCGGAAAATCGTCGCTTGCCTTCGATACAGTCTTCGCCGAAGGTCAGCGCCGCTACGTCGAATCGCTGTCTTCGTACGCGCGACAATTCCTCCAGCAGATGCCTAAGCCCGACGTAGACGAGATCACGGGTCTTTCGCCGGCCATCTCCATCGACCAGAAATCGCGTTCGAACAATCCGCGCTCGACGGTGGCGACCATCACTGAGATCTACGACTATCTGCGCGTGCTCTACGCGCGCATCGGCCGGCCGTTTTCGCCGATCTCCGGCCTTGAGGTCAAGAAACTCTCGAACCAAGAGATCTCGGAGTTCGTGCTCAAGAAGGTCAAAGACGTCGCCAAAAATTCGAAAGGCAAGGAGAAGAGCGTGCTGGGTGTCTCTTGGAACGATGCGCCGATCGAGATCTACGCACCGATGGTCCGCGGCCGGAAGGGCGAATACTACCAGCTGCTCTACGACATGCTCTCGAAGGGCTACGAGAAGGCGCGCATCGACGGGAAGCCGCACAATCTGCGCGACCGCATCGAACTTTCCAAGACCGCCAAGCACGACATCGACATCATGATCGACTCCTTTGCCGTGCATGAGTTCGCCGACCGTCCGGCCGATATGGAGATGCGCCTCGCCGAAGCGATCGAGTGGGCAATCCTTGAATCGGACGGACTCATCCGCATCGTCACGCCGGAAGAGGATTCGCTGCTCTCGGCCAAGCTCGTCTGTCCGGAAGACGGCTATGTCTTTCCGGAGATCGAGCCGAGGCTCTTCTCTTTCAACTCGCCCTACGGCGCGTGCCCGTCCTGCAACGGTCTCGGCACGAAGCACTTCATGGGCAACGAGCCGTGTCCGGACTGCAAGGGCGCGCGCCTGCGCGAGGAAGCGCTCAATGTGTTTCTCGGCGGCAAGCCGGGAGGCAAGAACGTCGTCGATTTCACTAAGATGACGGTGCGCGAGGCGGCCGATTTCATGGCGCACGTGAAGCTCTCCGCGAAGGAGAAGGAGATCGGCGCGGCCATCCTCAAGGAAATCTCCGACCGCCTGCAATTCATGCTCAATGTCGGTCTCGACTATCTCGGCCTCGACCGCCGGGCCAACACGCTCTCGGGCGGCGAGTCGCAGCGCATTCGCCTGGCCTCGCAGCTCGGATCGCGCCTCGTCGGCGCCATGTACGTGCTCGACGAGCCGACCATCGGCCTCCATCAGCGCGACAATGACAAGCTCATCGAGACGTTGCTCGAGCTGCGCGATCTCGGCAATACGATCATCGTCGTCGAGCACGACGAGGATACTATTTACGCTTCCGACTATATCGTGGACATCGGTCCGGCCGCTGGTGTGCACGGCGGCAACATTATCGAGAGTGGCTGGCTCGACAAGCTGCTCACGGCCAAGACCAATCCGTCCAAGAGCCGCACGCTCGCGTACCTGCGCGGCGAGGAAAAGATCCCCGTGCCGGAGAAGCGCCGCGAGGCCGACAAGGGCATGCTGCAGATCGTCGGCGCGAAGATCCACAACATCGACAACATCAACGTGGACATCCCGCTCGGGCGTCTGGTATGCATCACGGGCGTGTCTGGCGCGGGCAAGTCGAGCTTCATGGACGATGTGCTCGCCGCGAACCTGTCCGCCCAGTTCGACAAGAAATACCGTTCCAACAACATCTACAACTGCGCGAAGTTCCTCGGCCGCGAGTATCTCACACGCGCCATCCTGATCGACCAGACCCCGATCGGCCGCACGCCGCGCTCGAACATCGCGACCTATACGGGGGCGTGGAGCCATATCCGCGACATGTTCGCCGAGACGGAGGAGGCCCGCCTGCGCGGCTGGAAGAGCAACCGCTTCTCGTTCAACGTGAAGGGCGGCCGCTGCGAGGCCTGCGAGGGTCGCGGCGAGATCGCCGTCGAGATGCACTTCCTGCCCACGGTCTATGTGACCTGCGATGTCTGCGGCGGAAAAAGATTTGATAAAGAAACGCTCAAGGTGAAGTACAAAAAGAAGAGCGTCTACGACGTGCTCGAGATGACGGTCGAAGAGGCCTACCATTTTTTCTACGACATCCCGGCGATCTCCGACCGTCTCAAGACACTGCTCGACGTCGGTCTCGGGTACATCAAGATCGGACAGAATGCCACGACGCTTTCGGGCGGCGAAGCGCAGCGCGTGAAAATCGCATCCGAGCTGTATCGCCCGTTCATCCAGAAGGCCATGTACCTGCTCGACGAACCGACCGTCGGTCTCCACTATGATGACGTGGCCAACCTCGTGCAGGTCCTCCAGAAACTTGTCGATCGCGGCAATACCGTCGTTGTCATCGAACACAATCTCGACCTCATCAAGTGCGCTGACTATCTCATCGACTTCGGTCCGGAGGGAGGAGACAAAGGCGGCAAGATCGTCGCAAAAGGAACGCCGGAGGACGTTGCGAACAGCGTGAAGAGCCACACGGGCCACTACCTCAAAAAGGTGCTCAAGAAAAAATAAAAGACAGGGATTGAATCCCTGTCTGTGTCTTTGGCTAGGCCTGCGATAACACGTTGCCGTATGGCTGAAGCGCGTGGTTCTCGAGCTTGCACCGGGAGAAACCGAGTTTTCCGTCGTCGTTCACGACTTTGAACCAAAGGGAGTTTTCGCGGATTGATTTAGGGATCTCCTTGATCGAATACCACAGCGATTCCGGTTCTGGCCCATCAATCGAACTGATTCCGACTTGCAGCAGGACCTTGTCTCCGTCGATGTCTTCGATTTTAAAGAACTTTCCCGCGTCATTGAGCGAGAGTGTCTTAGGATTAAGCAGGCTTTCTTTGGTCGCTTTGCTATGCCCGCCAATTGATCCCACGTAGGAGGCGATTACAGCCATGATGATCAGAGTGATGCAGGCACCTTGCCAGTTGATGGCTAAAAGAAGTGTTGTCATACAGAATGTTTTAAGCGTGATTGAATTTGTTTGTATAAACAGTATAATAATCTCGTGAAAAGTCAAGAACTCGCAAAACTGAAGCTTCCCGATACGCCCGGCGTATATTTTTTCCGGAAAGGGAAGGATATTCTCTACATCGGCAAGGCCACTTCGCTGCGCGATCGCACGCGCAGCTATTTTGCCAAGGATCTGATCGAGACGCGCGGGCCGATGATCGTCGACATGGTCTTCAAGGCCGACACGGTGACGTGGCAGGAAACGGATACGGTCATCGAGGCGCTCATTCTCGAAGCTGCGCTCATCAAGGAGCACCTGCCGTATTACAACGTCAAGGAGAAGGACGACAAGAGCTGGAACTACGTGTGTATCACGCGGGATGCACTGCCTCAGGTCGTGCTCGTGCGCGGCAAGAATCTCGACGAGGCGGAGTACGCTGCCGTGTACGGTCCGTTTACTTCGGGCGGACAGCTCAAAGAGGCAATGAAGATCGTGCGGCGCATTTTCCCGTACATGGACGCGAGTTCGGCCAAGCGCGACAACTACGAATTCTACCGCCAGCTCGGTCTTGCGCCCGATACGGGCGATGCGGACGCCCGCGCCGCCTACAAGCGCAACATACGGAACATCAAACTTTTTTTCGAAGGCAAAAAGGACGCCATCGTGCGCGAGCTTGCTGCGGACATGAAGGATGCCGCCGCGGCGGGCCGCTTCGAAGAAGCGGCCCGCCTGCGCGACCAGATCTTCGCGCTGCAGCACATCAACGACACGGCGCTCATCAAGGGAGATTTCCTGAAATCCGCTCCGAAACAGAAGGCCGGGATGCGCATCGAGGCGTACGACGTGGCGCATCTCGGCGGCACGAGCATGGTCGGCGTGATGACCGTGATCGAGGACGGCGAAACCGCCAAAAAAGAATACCGCACGTTCAATATCCGCGGGTTTACCGCGGCGAACGATACGGGCGCCCTCGAAGAGATCTTGAGCCGTCGCATGCGGCATACGGAATGGGGCATGCCCGACCTTGTCGTTGCCGACGGCGGCGAAGCGCAGCTGCGCGTCGCGAGACAGGTGCTCGACCGCTATCAGCTCAAGATTCCCGTCGTATCGGTCGTGAAGGACGAACGCCATAAACCCAAAGACATTCTCGGCGATGCTGCAGCGGCAAAAGAGCACGCCAAAGACATTCTGCTTGCCAACGCCGAGGCGCATCGATTCAGCATCAGGTTGCATAAGAATCAGCGGACGAAGCGTTTCCTCGGTCTGTGATCGCCATGGGCGCCGCGCGGCGGATGCGCTATACTGAACGCATGATACGCATCGGCATATTGCGCGGCGGCGCGAACGCGCACTATGAGACATCGCTCGAGACAGGCGCTGCGCTTCTGCGCGCGCTTCCCGAGGGCGAGTACGCGATCAAAGACATATTCGTCGATCGTGACGGATCGTGGCATATGTCCGGCGTTCCGGTGGGAAGCAAAGACCTTGCCGAACGCGTGGATCTCGTGTGGAACACGCTCGGCGGTGATTCGCACCGCATCGCAGCAGAGACGCTGGAGCGCCTCGGCGTTCCGTCTGTGAGTATGGACGCCCACGCACATCGGCATGCGCATGAAAAAGACTATCTCAATGCGCGTCTGTCGGAGCACGGGATTCCCGGAGCGCAGCATGCGCTTGTCGCATGGGACGGTCGCGGCAGGGAACAGGCGGTCGCCGAAGCGTCCCGCGAAGTCTGGCGCAAACTCGCCCCGCCGTGGATCGTGATACCTGTCGGTCCGGGTGCGGCAGCCGGCCGGCCGGTCCGCGCAAAATCCCGCGACGAACTCGAAGCGGCGCTCTATACGCTCTATGATCTCGGTCTCGGCGCGTGCGTCGAACAGGAAGTGTTCGGCCGCGAAGCGCATGTGGCCGTTGCCGACGGATTCCGCGGACAGGCCTGCTATACGTTCTTGCCGGTTTGGAAGGCGACCGGGCGCGCGCATGCGCGCGCGCCCGAGAACACGGCTCTTCAGAAACTCGCGCGCAAAGCGCACCGCGAGCTTGGTCTTGGCGACTATTCGCTCGTGCGCATGGCCGTTTCGCCGCGCGGGGCGATCACCGTCCTTGGCGTCGAGACGCATCCCGACATGCGCGAAGGACAGCCGCTCGAAGCGGCGCGCGATGCAGTCGGCGCATCAGCGGCCGAATTCGCCGCCCATTGCATATCGCGAGCGACGGACAAAAAATAGTGGACGATACAGGACTCGAACCTGTGGCCTCACCCGTGTGAAGGGCGCGCTCTACCAACTGAGCTAATCGTCCGGCCGGGAACCTGGTGGACCTAGGGGGAGTCGAACCCCCGCTTCGTCAATGCGAATGACGCGTCGTGCCACTAGACTATAGGCCCCTTTGGTCGGGGTGCCGGGAATCGAACCCGGTTCTCACGAACCCGAATCGTGCATACTACCGGTGTACTACACCCCGAAACAATACGCACGGTGGACCCTAGGAGATTCGAACTCCTGACCTCCTCTTTGCAAAAGAGGCGCTCTACCAACTAAGCTAAGGGCCCACCGTGCCTACTGCCCGCGCATTGTAGCTGAATTTCCAATTTTGCGCAATTGTGCTACGATGGTCCCTGTCTACCGGGCCGTTAGCTCATCTGGTAGAGCGCGCCCATGGCATGGGCGAGGTGACCGGTTCGAGTCCGGTACGGTCCACTTGTTATAAATGACAAAAAGCTTTGATTAAAGCCTTTTGTCATTTTTTATTTTCAGCAAAGTTCTCTCTAAAATCTCCCATCACAGAGATACTTGACATTATTTATTATAAGTGATACAATATAGTCAGTTATTTCTGTACGGAAATATTGCCTTTTGGCTCCAGAGCAATCCTTAATCTCTGTAAAGTTTAGGGAGTACATTTAAAAACATCGGACGATGTCAAAAACACTCAAGATTACAAGCGGTCCTTCAAGAGAAGAGCTGTTTGATGGTTTACGTCTTTTTGCCGAAAAAAGACCCGTAGGTTTCGTTATTGAAAACAATGGCAGACAAATGACACCAATCGTTTGGATGCACGGTATCGAGGCTGAAGATGGAAGTGGTCAATCGTGGAACATTAAGTTTTCGATTGCTGAAAATTTTGTTGGGGAAATGCCTTACCCAATTGATGTTTCAAAACCAGTTCCACCTGTTAATTCAGTAACGGTAACAGCCTACTATTCAACTAAAACCCGCACAGGGACAATCACCGTTGAATAAAGATTTGTTTTTATTGTACCCATCATTTTTGGTGGGTACTTTTTTTATTATGCAAACCAAAATTCAAAACCTCGACAACCCAATCCGGTAATATCTTATACACAATCGAAACTTCCCTTCGGAATTCACCCCAAAAGGCATAGTCAATATCTTTTTTATTTTCTGCCAGCCCTGTGTTAGTATTGCTTTGGCTACCAATATGATTTGTGCGCTTTGGCGTTTTTGGAATATCCAAGCCAGAGTCCACTGTCTCATGCGAAAAGCCGCCTTTCGGCGGCTTTTCGCATGGTGTATACTGCCTGGACGACTTTATTAATTTTTTATTTTCGACCCGTATGAACCCATTCGAAAACGCACTTACTCAGCTCTCCCGCGCGACGGCCGTCCAGGCATTCCCGGAGGCATTCATCAAGCAGCTCTCGTCCCCGAACAGGGAAGTGCGCATATCCATTCCTGTCGTCATGGACGACGGACGCACGGAGGTTTTCGAAGGCTATCGCGTCGAGCACAACAATGCGCGCGGCCCGTACAAGGGCGGCATTCGCTATCACCACGACACTGACATCAACGAGGTGAAGGCGCTCGCCTTCTGGATGGCGCTCAAGTGCGCGGTCGCGAACATTCCGATGGGCGGCGGCAAAGGCGGTGTGACCGTCGATCCGAAGAAGCTCTCGAAGACCGAGCTCGAGAAGCTCTCGCGCGGCTGGGCTCGCGGCATGGCCGACATCCTCGGCCCGAAAAAGGACGTTCCGGCTCCGGACGTGAACACGACGCCGGAGATCATGGCCTGGATGAACGACGAGTACATGAAGATTTCCGGCGAGACCAATCTCGGCACGTTCACCGGCAAGCCGCTCGACAAGGGCGGTTCGGAAGGCCGCGGCGCTGCGACTGGTCTCGGCGGCTACTACGTCTTCGATGCGCTTCGCGCCCAGTACGGCGTTCCGGAGGGCGGCACTGTCGTCATTCAGGGCTTCGGCAATGTGGGCGGCAATGCGGCCGAGATCTTCGCCGCGCACGGCTACAAAGTGATCGCCATCTCCGACTCGAAGGGCGGCGTGGTCAACGAGGCCGGCCTCGACCTCAAAGCGCTCGAGGCGTGGAAAAAAGATAAGGGAACGCTTGCCGGATTCGAGGGAACGCGCGCGCTCACGAACGAAGCGCTCCTTGAGCTTCCGTGCGACGTGCTCATTCCGGCCGCGCTCGAAAATCAGATCACGAAGGAGAACGCGGGCAAGATCCAGGCACGGTTCATCCTCGAGCTCGCCAACGGCCCGATCACGCCGGAGGCCGACGAGGCGCTCTACGAACGCGGCATTCCCGTCGTGCCGGACATTCTGGCGAACTCGGGCGGCGTGACCGTCTCGACGTTCGAGTGGGAGCAGAACCTCAAGAACGAACACTGGGCCGAGGCCGACGTCAACGCAAAGCTCAAGACCATCCTCGACGCCGAGTCGAAGACTATCTACGACAAGTCGGTCGCTGCCAAGACCGACCTTCGCCGCGCGGCGTTCATCGTGGCTCTCGAACGCATCGCCAAAGCGATGGGCTACTAACAGGGAACACAGAAAAAGCGGACCGCATGGCGGTCCGCTTTTTAACTTGTGATATAATTTTTCCGTATGAATTTTCTTCCGGACGGCGTTGCTTTCAACCGAGATCTGACGTATCTCGCGAAGACCAATTTCCGCGCGCAGGAGCAGGTTTTCGGCATCAAGCGTCGCGACCGACGCCAGCACATGTACATCCTCGGCAAGTCGGGCACCGGTAAGTCCGCGCTGCTCGGCAACATGATCGTCCAGAACATCTGGAACGGCGAGGGCGTATGCGTCGTCGACCCGCACGGCGAGCTCGTCGAATCCGTCTTGGCGACGATTCCGTCGCATCGCATGAAGGACGTCGTGTACTTCAATCCGGCGGACACCGACTATCACATCGGCTTCAACGTACTTGAGATCGAAGACCCGAAATACAAGCATCTTGTCGCCTCCGGTCTCATGGGAATCTTCACCAAGATCTGGGCCAACGCGTGGAGCGCCCGTATGGAGTACATCCTCAACAATGCCATCCTTGCGCTTGCGGACACTCCGGGCACGACGCTGCTCGGCATCCCGCGTCTGCTCGTGGACAAAGACTACCGCCAGACCATCGTCGCGAACCTGAAAGACCCGGTCATCAAGTCGTTCTGGGTCAACGAGTACGAAGCCTGGCGCGATCAGTACCGCAACGAGGCCATCGCGCCGATCCAGAACAAGGTCGGCCAGTTCCTTTCGAGCGCCATCGTGCGCAACGTGGTCGGCCAAGCCAAGAGCACGATCAATCTCTTCGAGATGATGAACTCGGGCAAGATCTTCCTGGTCAACGTCTCGAAGGGTCGCATCGGCGAAGACAACTCCGCACTGCTCGGCGGCATGCTGATCACCAAGCTGCAGCTCGCCGCGATGGAGCGCGTGCGCGTGCTGGAAGAGGATCGCAAGGACTTCTATCTGTATGTGGACGAATTCCAGAACTTCGTGACCGACTCGTTCGCGTCGATCCTTTCCGAGGCGCGCAAATACCGCCTGTGCCTGACGCTCGCGCATCAGTACATCGCCCAGCTCACCACCAAGGATTCCGAGGCTGTCCGCGACGCCGTGTTCGGCAACGTGGGAACCATGATCATCTACCGCGTGGGCGCCGCCGACGCGGAGTTCCTCGAAAAGGAATTCGAGCCGGAGTTCACCATCCAGGACATGGTGGCGCTGCCGAACTACCACATATATTTGAAGCTCATGGTGGACGGCGTGACGTCGCGTCCGTTCTCCGCCAAGACGCTGCCGCCGTTCAAAGTGCCGCCGAATACGGGGGCCGAGCGCGACATCATCGAGTCGTCGCGCACCCTGTATGCCCGCCCGCGCGAGATCGTCGAAAAGGAGATCAGCGAATGGAGCGGCATGGGAACCGCCGGCCCCGGCGCGGCGGCAGAAGGGAAGTTCAAGGCTCAGTGCAGTGCCTGCGGCAAGGAGACGATGGTTCCGTTCGAGCCTGAACCGGGACGCCCGGTGTACTGCAAAGACTGCATCACCAAGATCAAGAACGGCGAATTGCAGCCGATCAAGAGCGTCCGGCCGAAACCGGCCGAAGCGCCCGCTCCGCTGCCTTCGGTTGCGCCGGTTCCGCCCGCTCCGGTTGCTCCGCCTGCTCACGCTGCGGTGTCGGCGCCTGTTGCTGCGCCTGCGCCGGTTCCTCCGGCGCCGAGAGAGCGCCCCGTCATGCCGCCGCGTCCGCAGGCTGCGCCCGTGCGTGCACATCCTGTCGTGCCGCGCCGCGAAGAACCGCAGCAGGCATCAGTCGTGCGCACGGTGCCGCCGGCAGCTGTGCGTCCCCACCGCGAGCATCGCGGGCCGGACCACGAAGGCCTCCAAAGTATCCTCAAGACCGCGCTCGGCAGCGTGCTCTCAGGCGTCACTCCAGCAGCACGCGCAGTGCCGCCGTCTCCGAAGCAGACCATCTCCCTTGCCTCGCTCAAGAAACCTGACGCTCCGGTGCAGCATGTGTCCAAGATCCCGCCGAAGAGCGCAAGCGAAGACCGTATTTCCGCCCTGCAGAGCGCCATTGCGAAGGCAGTGACGCATGCGCCGTCTGACTCCGCTCCTGCGCCGCTGTCTTCTGTCGTACCGCCGCCGCTCCCTGACCCCGAACCGCATACCGCTCCGCGCGAAGCTTCTCTCGCCGGATCGGGTGCGCATGCCGAATCCGCCGTCCCGCCGCCTGCACCGCATGTTCCGCCGAGCGCGGAATCCGCAGCGCTTTCCGAGAAGCCTGAATCAGTATCTGAGACTCCCGAACCTTTTCCGAAGGACACTCCTGCCGCACCGCAATCGTACGCACCCAAACGTGTCCGCGAAGTCCCCGAAGACATCCTTCGAAAAGTGCTGGAAGATTAATCTTCGTTTTTCCTACTACAATGACATATCGTTTTCGGCGTGCTTTGCCGCGCCTGGTTCTTGTGTGTTCCGCAGTGTTTCTGTGCGGCGCGCCGTATGCGCGCGCCGCGGGCACGCTCGCTATTACCGAGATCATGTACGATCCGCCCGGCACCGACGGCAGCAGGGAATGGGTCGAGGTGCATAATTCCGGTTCGGCGAACCTTGATCTTGCCGGACATTTTTTTCTCACGGACGGTCTCTCGAGCGCGAAGCACTCGCTTGTCGCGCAGGGTCCGAGTGTCATTCCCGCGGGCGGATATGCCGTGATCGTGCAAGATGTCGCTGCGTTCAAGGCAGACTATCCGTCATACGGCGGCAGTCTGTTCGACTCGAGTTGGAGCGGTCTGACGTCCAATTCTGGCAAGACGCTTGCGGTTGTCGACGGATCCGGCGCCGTGCTTGATCAGGTCGCGTACGATCCTGTTATCGGCGGCACGAACGACGGGAATTCGCTGCAGAAAAACGCTGCCGGCGCATGGACACCGTCCGCTCCGACGCCCGGCAGCGCGCTCGGAGGATCCGGCACGGCCGAAACTGCGACGGACGCTGACACTGTCCTTGTTCCTGCAGGGACGGTCATTTCCGCTCCTGCGGCAAAGACGGCGGAAGTTCCCGAATACATGCGCGTCGAATTGTCCGTTCCTAAGACTGGCATTACCGGCATCGGCGTGCCGGTCGCGGCAAAAGTGTTCGGCTATTCCGGCGAGCTGCGCTCGTACGGATCGATCCGCTTCAGTTTCGGCGACGGTACGGAGCAGTCAGGTAAGCCGCTCGAGTCGGTCGAACACGTGTACCGGTATCCGGGAACGCATGTGATTTCGTTCGAGTACCGCGACAATCCGTATGCGAAGAACGCCGTCGTATCGGCGCGTGCGACGATCGAGATCGCTGATCCGGCGGTGTTCATAGGGCGCGTCGGCGCGGATGGCACCATTGCCATCGCCAATGAAGGCACCGCAGAAGCTGATCTTTCCGGGTGGACGCTTGCAGCGGCGGGCACTGCACTGTTCCGCATTCCATCCGGCACGATCGTGCTTGGCGGCAAGACGCTGCTGCTTCCGGAGAGCGTCACGGGCATTCGTCTTGCCGACGGCATTACGCTTACCCTTGCGTATCCGTCCGGTGCCGCATGGACGAGCTACAGCAGGGACGCGGCAATGCCGCCGCCCGCCGTACCGGTCGTGCGTGTCGTTCCGGCTGCGTCGCAACCTGTGCAGCCTGAGGCTGCTGCGGTCGCCACGCAGTCGGAACATGCGGCTTCTGCTCTTGCCGCAAACGTGATTGCTGCGCCAAAGCAGAGCCGTTCACTACTGCCGTTCGTATTGGTGGTCGCGGCGGTGGTCGGTGCCGGATTGTACGCACTGCGGAGATTCGGATTTTTCGGAGCCGCTGAGGCGCACTTGGAGCATTCGGAGCCGAGAGCGGCAGAATCGTCCGCGGAGACAGCCGAGCGTGCCTCTGCCGCCGAAGTGCGGATCGTGGAGGAATAGGGTACAATCGCCGCATGTTGGACGGCGGATCGAAAAAAGAAATGCTGCGCGCGCTGCATGAGCGCTGGGCGGCCGACAACACGTGCGCGCTCAAATCCGTCGCGACGCAGCCTGTCTTCGGAGACGGCTCCGCGGATGCGAAGATCGTCTTTGTCGGCGAAGCGCCGGGCAAATCGGAAGATGAACAGGGCGTGCCGTTCGTCGGTGTCGCCGGGAAATTCCTGGCCGAGATGCTTGCGAGTATCGGCCTGCGCCGCGAGGATGTCTACATTACGAACATCGTCAAATACCGTCCGCCCGGCAATCGCGATCCCGAGCCTGCGGAAAAAGAAGCCTGCGCGCCGTGGCTCTACGAAGAGCTCAATCTCATCCAACCCGCGCTTGTTGTCTTTCTCGGACGGCATTCGATGAACGACTTTTTTCCGGATCTGCGCATTTCCGTCGCGCACGGCACGCTCGTGCACAAAAAATTCGGACACATACGGACCGAGTATTTCCTGCCGCTGTACCATCCGGCCGCCGCGCTCTATTCGGGCAATCTGCGGGGCACGCTCAAGGAAGACTTCGCGCTCATTCCGAAGATCCTCAAGCAATTGTCTGCAGAAAAAACCGCCGGTTAGCCGGCGGTTTTTTCCATGGCGTCCATGCATGTCGGACAGGATTCGCAGAGCCGGGCGCCGTCGCGCCATGCCGTGAGCGCCTTGCCGGGAGGAAGGATCGAAAGGAAGAAGCGCAGGTCGATGAGCTCGCGCAGCCACCAGAAGATGCGGCCGGCGAGCGCGATGTTTTTGTAGGTGAAAATCGCCCAGTGCTTGCCGATGGGAATGACGTACGGCGTCTGCTGCGGCCTGTATTCCGGCGTGGGTGTGCCGCGCAGATCCGCCGCGATGACGCGCGCGACGTAGCCGCCGTCGTAGATGGCGGTCTGGGCCGTGCCGGCGTACGGCGTCGAGGCGCTGTCGCCGATCACATATGCGTCGTCGTATCCGTTCGCGCGCATGCGCGCGTCCACCAGCACGCGGCCGCGCGTGTCGAGAGAAAGTCCGCCGATCTCGCCGTACAGATGGTTCGGCTTCACGCCCGCAGTCCACACGATGGTCTTCGCGTTGAGCGAGATGTCGTCGAGGTGGACGCCGTGCTCATCCTGCCGCGTCACGGCCTTGCTCAGGATGATGTTGATGCCGAGTTCGTCGAGCCGCATGAGGGCGAGCCGCGAGACCGCCTCGTTCATGGACGGCAGGAGGCGCGGCGCGGACTGCAGAATGTCGACGGTCACGAGTTTTTCCGGGATGCCGTGCGTGCGCGCGAGCGAACGGGCGTACTGGCGCAGCATGCCGGCGAGTTCGACGCCGGCAGGGCCGCCGCCCACCACGACGAACTGGAGCTGTGCCATGAGCTGGCCCTTGGTCATGCCGGCGTGCGAGAAGAAGAGGTCGTGCAGGTGCCGCTTGAGCCTGAGCGCCGCATCGACTGTCTTGATCTGGTACGCATGCTCGGCGACGCCCGGAATGCCGAAGTAGGCAGTCTCGGCGCCGAGCGCGAATATCACGCGATCATACTGGTAGCGCGCGCCGCTTTTTCCGAAGACGGCTTTCTGCGCGAGCGAGGCGCCGGCGATCTCGTCCACGACATATTCGACGCCCGTGCCGGCGAATATGTCGGCGAGCGGAATGCAGGTCTCGAGCGGCGATGTGCCGACGGCGAGCTTGTAGTGCGCCGGAGTGTATTCGAAATGATGCTTGTCCGACAAGACGGTGATGGCCGCGCTGTTTTTTGCGATGCGCTTCGAAAGATCGAGCGCAGCGCGCACGCCGCCGAAGCCTCCGCCCACTATGAGAATGCGAACCGGTTCCATGCTTGTATTTTAGCACAGCGACCGCTATACTCGCCGCATGGGAATCAAATCATTTCTTATGAAAAAGGCCCTCCAGGCCAAGGGTGTCTCCAAAGAGCAGGCAGAGATGCTTGCCGACAAACTCGCCAGCGATCCTTCTATCGCCGAGAAGCTCAAGCGTCTCGAGGAAAACAAGGAGCTCAAGGCTCTTTTTGAGACGATCCAGAAGGAGATGGACGAGAAGAAGAAGTCCGGCATGCCGGAGCAGTATGCCATGATGCAGGTCATGATGGCCCACAAGGAAGCCATCGCCAAGCACCGCGACGACCTTGCCCCGCTCATGGAGCTCATGCAGAGCATGCAGAAATAAGCGTATGTCACTCTCCATCGGTATCGTCGGTCTCCCGAACGTGGGCAAGTCCACGCTTTTTAACGCGCTCACCAAAAAGGGCGTGCCGGCCGAAAACTATCCCTTCTGCACGATTGACCCGTCCGTCGGCATAGTGGGCGTACCGGACGAGCGCCTCGACAAGCTCTCCGCCTTTTCCAAATCCGCCAAGACCATTCCGGCGGCCATCGAGTTCGTGGACATCGCCGGCCTCGTGGCGGGCGCCTCGAAGGGCGAAGGTCTCGGCAACAAATTCCTCGCCAACATCCGCGAGGTCGATGCCATCCTGCATATGGTCCGCACCTTCCGCGACGACGACGTGATCCATGTCGCGAACAAAGTCGACCCGCTCTCGGATGTCGGCGTGATCAACCTCGAGCTCATCCTGGCCGACTTCGAGACAGTGGAGAAGCGCATCGCGTCGAATGCACGCGATGCCAAGCGCGGCGACAAAGAGGCCGTGATCCTCGAAGGCGCGCTCGAGAAGGTCAAAGCCACGCTCGAATCGGAGACCGTCGCGCTCGCGACCGTGCTCGACGAAAAAGAACTGCCGCTCATCAAGCAGCTCAATCTGCTTACCATGAAGCCCATGCTCTACTGCCTCAATGTCTCCGCCGCGAGCGAGAACTCGGCGGCCGCGATCAAGGCGGCACTGCCCGGCCCTTCGGTCGAAGTCGACCCGGTCTTCGAATCTGGCTTCGATGGGCTCATCACTGCTGCGTATGACCTGCTCGGACTCGAGACATTTTTCACGACAGGCGAAGACGAGAGTCGCGCTTGGACGATCAAGAAGGGCAGCACGGCCCCGATCGCCGGCACGGCCATCCACACCGATTTCAAGGACAAGTTTATCCGCGCAGAGATCATCAACTGGCAGGAATTGCTCAATGCCGGCAGTTACGCCGAAGCCCGCCAGAAGGGCAAGGTCCGCACGGAAGGGAAGGAATATGTCGTGCAGGACGGGGATGTGATCGAGTTCAAGATCTAGCTGTTATTGACTTTTTATATAAAACCTGATATAATTATAAAAAATCAGGTTTTATGAGATTCGTATTCTTTTTAACATCAATCGTTTTTTCTGCTTCGGTTTTCGGGCAGAACATGGACTCGCTCAGGCAACGCCTGGCTGAGGATTCCGTCATCATTTCCGAATGGTCACGGCAGACCGTGTATTGGGACGTCCCGATCGTCGGCAGCATCACTACGAATGCAACGATCTCATTCGAGCGTGTGACGCGGGACGAGTTGCTTCGCATGAGCATCGTGCTCAAGGCGTGCAAAACATTCGCTCCGGGCAGACTGTACCGGCTCGACAGCAACTACACGCATGTCGTGTATTATCCCGCCCGCGTTCCTGAACCATTGCCGGACGGCGGCATCGTGGTGCATCCTGGCCCGACGATCTTCGTGTTCTCGCCGAGCCGCCAGTATTTTTATGTCTTCTCGTACAACGAGAAAAGCAGGAAATTCAGTTTCCGGGTGTACTTTGCGGCGAGCGAGAAGAACGCGGAAGTCGTGGACGCCTGGTATGCGAAAGCCGGAGACGATCCGGTGGGTTGGATTGAAGATCTGGTCTTCGGGTATATCCGAAGATGACAAGCGCGCAGCGAAGCTGCGCGCTTTTGTATTTTCCGCCGGTATGGCAGTATGCATATATATGTGCAGTCGCATGGCGAAAAAGATCGATCAGGGCGGCATCGGCGTGATCCCGACAGACACGCTGTTCGGCGTGGTCGGCCGCGCGCACGACGCGGCCGCAGTGGAGCGCATCTACGCGCTCAAGGGCCGCGATGAGAACAAGCCGTTCATCATTCTGATCGACTCGATCGCGCGCCTTTCCGAGTTCGGCATCGCGCTGACAGAGACCCAGCGCGCGTACCTTGCTTCCGTCTGGCCGGGGCCGGTGTCCGTCATCCTTCCGTGCCCGGACGAGCGCTTCGCGTATCTCCATCGCGGCACCGGAGCGCTCGCGTTCCGCCTGCCGAAGAAGCGCTGGTTGCGCAGTCTTATCAATATGACTGGTCCGCTCGTCGCGCCGTCGGCCAATCCGCAAGGCATGACGCCCGCAGCGACCGCTCGCGAAGCGCGGCGTTATTTCGGTGCAGCCGTCGATGCATATGCATGGGGCCTGCCGCGCCGCGGTCGCGCCTCGAAAATAGTCTCGCTCGTCTCCGGCGAGCCGGTGGTCATCCGCGCTTAAGCGGAAGGGCTGCCGTTTTCGCGGCGCATGTTCGCGATCTCGGCGCCGAGATCGCGCAGGCCCGAACGCACGCGCTCAACGAGCTCCGGATCGGCTGTTTCCGGTTCGGTGTCGTCGAAGGGTTCGTGTTCGAAGGGGAGGAGTGCTGGGCGTTCCATGGCGCGTTGAATGTGTGTCCTTTCTAGTATACTATGGAGCGTATGGAAAACTCCACTGAAAAACTCGCGCAGCACAAGGGCGGTTTCCCGAAATGGGCGCTCGTCGCCGCCATTGTCATCGTACTCAACCTGTTCTTCAATTACGCCATCTCGCTCGTGTACAAAGCGCCCGAGTGGAACGCGTACATGGGGACATCGCAGGTCGTCGAACCGATCACGACCAAGGAAAAATGCATTGCGGTCGGCGGGCAGTGGACGGAGCCTGATCCGCGCTATGACGCCGAGACCACCGCTCCGGTCAAGGGCGCGACGCAAGGTTACTGCGATCCGGATTACACCAAGCGCACCGACTATGAGGCTGCGCAGAAGACCTACGAACGCACAGTGTTCATCGTGCTTGTCGTGCTCGGCGTCTTTGCCATCGTTCTCGGTGCCGTGCTCGCAAACGCCGTGCTCGCGCTCTCGTTCTCTTGGGGCGGCGTGCTCTCGCTCGTCATCGCCAGTGTCCGGTACTGGAGCAATGCGGATAATCTGCTCAAGGTCGCCATCCTTGCCGCTGCGCTCGGCGCGCTCATCTGGATCTCGGTGCGCAAATTCGGAAAATAAGACACGACGGCATGCGCGAGTACGATCATCTGAAAATCGAGAAGGAGTGGCAGGACGCGTGGAAGCGCGGGAAGACGTATAAGACGCTTTCGGCTTTTGCCGCGAAGCTCCGCAAGAAAAAGCCTTTTTATGTGCTCGACATGTTCCCGTATCCCTCCGGAGCGGGTTTGCATGTGGGGCATCCGCGCGGATACATCGGCTCGGATGTCATAGCGCGCAAGCGCCGCATGGAAGGATACAATGTGCTGCATCCCATGGGCTACGACGCCTTCGGTCTGCCCGCGGAGCAGTATGCCATCCAGAACAAGATCCATCCGCGCGCTGCCGTGCTCGAGAACGTGCGGACTTTCGAGCGGCAGCTCTCGACCATCGGTTTCTCGTACGACTGGTCGCGCGCCGTGAACACGACCGATCCCGAATACTACAAGTGGACGCAGTGGATATTCCTCAAGATCTACGATTCGTGGTTCGACACCGTTGCGCAGAAGGCGCGGCCGATCGCCGAGCTCGAGAAGATCTTTGCCGAGAGCGGCAACAAAATAGTCTCCGCCTGGCACTCGTATGAAGGTCATTTCAGCGCGGACGAGTGGCGCGCATTGAGTCCGCTCAAGAAGCAGGAGACGCTCATGCACTACCGCCTCGCCTACGAAGGCTACTCGGAAGTGAACTGGTGCCCGGAGCTCGGCACCGTGCTCGCCAACGACGAGATCGTGGATGGCCCGAACGGTCCTGTCTCCGAGCGCGGCGGTCATCCCGTGGAGAAGAAGCGCATGCGCCAGTGGTTCATGCGTATCACGGCATACGCCGAGCGATTGCTCGGCGGCCTCGACGCCCTCAAGTGGCCCGAGCATCTCAAGGAGATACAGCGCAACTGGATCGGCCGCGACGACTCGACCGGCATCGTGACGTATCAGATGCGCGACGCCGTCTTTGCCCGCCAGCGTTATTGGGGCGAGCCTATTCCGCTTGCGAAAGACGCGGACGGTATCATCCATCCCGTTTCAGGAAAGAAATTGCCGCTCGAACTGCCCGACGTGGCAAGCTATGAGCCGTCCGGCACGGGCGAGGGTCCGCTTGCGACCGTGCCCGCATGGACAGCTGCCGGCTATGAGACCAACACGATGCCCGGCTGGGCCGGCAGCTCGTGGTATTTCCTGCGCTATTGCGATCCGAAAAACAAGAAAGCGTTTGCCGGCGCGAAAGAACTCGCGTACTGGTTCGACGCGAAGCGCGGCGGCGTGGATGTGTATGTCGGCGGAGCCGAACATGCGACCGGCCACCTCCTCTATGCGCGCTTCTGGCATAAAGTGCTCCATGACTACGGCCTCGTTCCGACGGACGAGCCCTTCGCGCTCCTGCGCAATCAGGGCATGATCCTTGCCTCCGACAGCCGCAAGATGAGCAAGCGCTGGGGTAATGTGATCAATCCGGACGATATCGTGCACGAGTACGGCGCCGACACGCTCCGGGTATACGAGATGTTCATGGGTCCGTTCGACGCCTCGTTGCCGTGGAGCACGGAGAGCATCATCGGCTCGCGGCGTTTCCTTGAGCGCGTCTGGCGGCTTGCCGGCAGAGTGTCCGCATCCGCGAATGCCGCTTCGTATGAGCGCGCGCTGGCCGTTGCCATTAAAAAAGTGACCGACGACATTGAATCGTTCGGTTTCAACACGGCGGTGTCCGCGATGATGATCTGCCTCAACGAGCTCGAAAAAGCCGATGCTGTCGCGGCTGCCGATTACAAAAAGTTCCTGCAGCTGCTCGCGCCGTTCGCGCCGCATATGACGGAAGAGCTGTGGAAGACGCTCGGCGAGAAAAAATCCATCCATCTTTCCGGCTGGCCGTCCTATGATCCCGCACAGCTCGAGTCCGAGACCATCACCATCGTCGTGCAGGTCAACAGCAAGAACAAAGCCGAGCTGTCGGTCCCGCGCAGCATGGCGGAGGGGGAGATCAAGGCGCTCGCGCTTGCCGACGGCAAAGTGGCCGCTGCGCTTGCCGGCAAAGAGCCGAAAAAAGTCATTTATGTCCCTGGCCGGCTGGTGAATATCGTCGCATGATCCGCCGCCTGCTCTCCATGGTCAATAAGCGCTTTCAGGGCATGCACGAGGCGGCCATTTTGCTCGGCGTGTTCTCCCTTGTCTCGCAGCTCATCGGCCTTGCACGCGACCGCATGCTCGCGCATACGATCGGACCATCGGCAACGCTCGATACTTATTATGCCGCATTCCGCATTCCGGACCTGATTTTCCTGTCCGTCGCGTCGCTTGCCTCGATCACCGTGCTTATGCCGTTCATCGTCTCGCGCATGGACTCGGGCGGCAAGGAATCGGCCAAGGCATTCTTCGACGAAGTCCTTTCGGGCTTCTTTTTGCTGCTTGTGCTGGTTTCGGGCGCGGTCTTCGTGCTCATGCCGTATCTGGCGCGTTTCGTTGCTCCGGGTTTTGCGCCGGCGGAACTTGCGCAGCTCGTGACTGCGAGCCGCATCATGCTGCTGTCGCCGATATTCATCGGTCTTTCGAACATGCTTGGCACGGTCACGCAGCTCATGCGCAAGTTCTTTATCTTTTCCTTATCGCCGATTTTCTACAACCTCGGCATCGTGATCGGCATCATCTTCTTCTACCCGCGCTTCGGAACTGCCGGTCTGGCGGGCGGCGTGGCGCTCGGCGCCGTGCTGCATGTGCTCGTACAGCTTCCGACCGTGGTGCAGGCGGGCTTCGCGCCGCGGCTGCTTGCGCGCTGGAAAGCCGTAACGCTCCGCCAGGTCGCCGGCGTGTCGCTGCCGCGCACGCTCGGACTGTCCATGAACTCCATCGCACTGCTGGTGATCATGGCCATGGGCTCGACGCTCGGCGCGGGATCGATCTCGATATTCAATTTCGCGTTCAACCTTGAGACTGTGCCGGTCGGTATCATTGGTGTGTCGTACTCGGTGGCCGTGTTCCCGATCCTCGCCGAGGCTTTTTCGCGCGGCAGGAGGGAAGAGTGGCAGAGTGCAATCCTTTCGGCCGTGCGCCAGGTCGTTTTCTGGTCGCTGCCGCTCATGGCACTGCTCATCGTGGTGCGCGCGCAGATCGTGCGCGTGACGCTCGGTTCGGGCGCGTTCTCGTGGAGCGACACCCGTCTGACGGCTGCGTGCCTCGCGCTCTTTGCCGTCGGTCTGGTCGCGCAGAATCTCGTCCTTGTCTCGACCCGCGCATTTTATGCCGCACATAACACAAAGACGCCGCTCGTCATAAACGCCTGCTGTTCCGTGCTTATCGTCGGTCTTGCTGCGGCGCTGCTCGGAGCGTTCGGTCGGTTCCCGTTCTTCCGCTACTTCATGGAATCGCTTCTGCGCGTCGATGGCGTGCCCGGCACCGAGGTGCTCATGCTGCCGCTCGCGTATTCGGTCGGAACACTGCTCAATGCGCTGTTGCACTGGATCGACATGCGCCGCACGTACCTGACCTCGGCCGGCAATCTGCCGCGGACGCTTTTCGAGGCTCTTGGTGCGGCGTTTGCCGTCGGCATCACGGCTTACGGTATGCTCGCCGTGCTCGCGCGGGTCTTTTCGCTCGAGACATTCTGGGGCGTGCTCTTGCAGGGCGGCATTGCCTCGCTGGCCGGCGCCCTGGCGGGCGCCGGCCTCCTCCTGCTCCTCAAAAGCGAGACCTTTCTCGAGCTCGTTGCCGCATTGCGCAAAAAATTCTGGAAAGTGGATCTCGTGACGAGCGAGGAACCGAAGGAAAAATAAAATACTGCTCTGTGAAAGTATTTACTGTCGGGCCATTTGAATTAAAGGCTTTTTCTGCTAGTATGGCCGCATAGACATGGATCTCTCCCGCATACGCAATTTCAGCATCATCGCGCACATCGACCACGGCAAATCGACGCTTGCCGACCGTATGCTCGAGGTCACCGGCACGATCGAGGCGCGCAAGATGCGCGACCAGGTGCTCGACAACATGGAGCTTGAGCGCGAGCGCGGCATCACGATCAAGATGCAGCCCGTGCGCATGGCGCACATGCATAAGGGCGCCGAGTACCAGCTCAATCTCATCGACACGCCGGGGCACATCGACTTCTCGTACGAAGTCTCGCGCGCGCTCAAGGCCGTCGAGGGTTCGATTCTGCTCGTGGACGCCACGCAGGGCGTGCAGGCGCAGACGCTCACGACGCTCGAGGCCGCCCGCAAGGAGGGGCTGGTCATCGTGCCGGCCGTCTCCAAGATCGACTCGCCGCTCGCGCGTCCCGACGAGGTCAAGCTCGAGATCGCGGCGCTGCTCGACATCGACCCGGACACGATCCTTGAGGTCTCCGGACGCACCGGCCAAGGCGTCGAGGAGCTCTTGCAGGCAGTGATCGATCGCGTCCCGCCGCCGCGGAGCGAGAACAAGAACGGCCTGCAGGCGCTTGTCTTCGATTTCAAATACGACGACCATCGCGGCGTCATCGTGTACGTGCGCGTGTTCGAAGGATCGGTCAAACGCCACGACCGCCTGCTTTTTTCGGTGGCGGGAGAGACGTTCATCGCGCTTGAGGTCGGCGTCTTCACGCCGGACGAGGAGTCGCGCGGCGCGCTCTCTGCGGGCGAGATCGGCTACATCGTGACGGGCGTGAAGCAGCCGGGCATCGCGAGCGTGGGCGACACGATCACCATGGAAAAAGGCGCGCTGCCGGCGCTCGGCGGCTACGACAATCCGCGCCCGGTCGTGTGGGCGTCGATTTATCCGGAAAGCCAGGACGATTTTCCGCTGCTGCGGACGGCGCTCAGCCGGCTTAAGCTCTCCGACTCGGCCTTTACCTTCGAAGAGGAGGCGAGCGGCGCACTCGGCCGCGGTTTCCGAGCCGGTTTCCTCGGCATGCTGCATCTTGAGATCATCACGGAGCGCCTGCGTCGCGAGTTCCGCCTGGAACTCATCGTGACGACGCCGTCGATCACGTATGTGGTGACCAAACGCGGCGGGCAGAAGGAGACGATTTATTCTCCGCACTTGTTCCCGAACGACGGCGAAGTGGTCGCCGTGGAAGAGCCCTGGGCGAGCATCCGGATCATCACGCCGGCGGAATACATCAGCCTGCTCATGCCGTTCCTGTACGATCATGAAGCTGAGGTCGGGGAGACGGAGAGTTTTGGCGAAGGCCGGTCTGCCGTGTCCGTCATGATGCCGCTACGCGAGATGATGCGCGGGTTCTTCGATGAGCTCAAGAGCGCGACGAGCGGTTATGCGTCCATCACGTACACGCTTGCGGGCCTGCGGCCTGCGTCGGTCACGCGTCTCGATATCTTGATCGCCGGCGAGTCCGTGCCTGCCTTTACGCGCGTCATCGCCCGCCGCCGCGCCCAGGAAGAAGCGGACGAAGCGACGGAAAAGCTGCAGAACCTGCTGCCGCGCCA
>CAZHLG010000012.1:0-32775 GCA_964533145.1 uncultured Candidatus Saccharibacteria bacterium
AGACCGGACGGCCGAGCGCGTCGTATGCGGTCGTGGCATACAGCGCAGCCGTGCCTGTCGGCGCAGTGCGGGCGGAACCGGTCGATGCGTACGGCAGGGATTGCTTTTCTGTAAGTCCGCGTGAATTATATGCCGTATCAGACACATTGAATGAACCCGCGATCTCATCCTCGACGCGAGCCTGCAGCAGGCGCGCGAAGCCATCGAGGTACTGATATGAATCGACGGCATTCAAACCGTCCAAATGATCGATTTTGTGCACCAACGACGAGCCTGGAGTGTCAATATACGAATACGTCGTCTTGGTCACGGGCGAGTGCGTGCCCGTTCTATCGGGAGCTTTCTCTTCAAGCGTGCGTCCGAACGCATCGTAGCTGGTCTGGTAAACAAAGCCATTCTCATCGGTAATCTGCGACGGTTTGCCGATTCGATAATCATACACATAATCACGATGATGTGTCAGCGCATCGGTCACGGTCGCAGGGTACAGGTTGAACGCGTCGTACGCATACGAAGTGACGTTGCCGTTCTCGTCAGTCGCAGTAAGCGGCAGACCATACGTAGTATCGTATGTTTTCCGCGAAGAGACGTACGTTGTGCCGGATTCCAGCCGTTCCTCCTTTGTCTGATTGCCCTTTGCGACAGAACCGTACCCAAGAGCGTCGTAGTACAATTTGGTGTCACGGACGACAACTCCAGCTTGATCAAAAAGCGTGATGCGCTTTGGTTTTTCCGCGACAAAACCTGATGTAGGAATGGCATACTCACGCTCTTCAATCGCTTTGTCAGCGCCCACATCGGCAAAAGTCCCGTCCGTTACAGCGGCAACCTCTCCCCAATCCGTCGTTTTTATGAGATTCCCCGTGACCGTATCGTATTCGTATTCCTGCGCAGTATCGCGGTGTGAAGCACTGCCATCATACGTAAGTGTCGTGGACCGGCCTAATCGTGAGAACTCGCGCCCGAGCGTAAGCGCCGTGCCGTCATACCCATCGACGACAACCTTGTATAGATTTCCCGCTGCATCGGACTGCTCGATGCGATATGCCTTTCCTATCTTTGCTTCACTATCCGCGGATTCTCCGCGCGCCGCATCAGTCGCGTCGCCCTGATGATAATATGTTTTCGTCACATTGCCCGCAGGATCAACTTTGGTCACGATGTGAAATCCGGCGAATTTTCTTGAAAACGGCTCAGAACTGTAATACTTTCCGCCTTCATATGCATATTCGGTTGTACCGGAGATACCGGTGACTGGTTCTGAAACCGTAAGCGTATGTACAGTTTGCAGTACTGCGGAAAGATTCGGATTAAGCAGTGAGCCGGTCGTCGATAGATATTGAGCTGACGATTTGTATTCAGCTGTAATCATACCGCCCTCCGGTAATGTTATCTTCTCAAGAAGGTCGGCTGGCTTATTGGCGTTAATGCCCATGAAATTAGGGCTCAACGAATTCATGTCCTGAAAGAAATCCGATATCCCGTCGCCATTAAGGTCGAGGATCGGAGCAAACGCAGCAAGGTCACCGGTCAGTCCCGGCCGCGGATTGGACGACCATCCTGTGCTGAAGTGACCATCGAGAGACCATCCTGTCGAACCGCCGGAAATGTAAATATCGTTGCCATCTGCGAAGTCGCTCTCACCGTCTCCGTTGAAATCAAAATGATTGTTTGAATACAAGAGCTGTCCGTACACGGGGTAAATGTGCATCGGATCGCTTGCCGCAAAAACGATATGCGACGGATGGACTGTCGGATACGAAAGTTGCGTTCCGGGGAGAGGCAGGCTATTTATCGGAAATGGAGTCGCAGAGGCATCATATCTCCATCCGTTACCGGTGTTCATGAAGACGTAATACCATTCACCCAGATCAGGGGTACTTGTCGGTGGTGTATTGGGAATCGCCCCGAACGCTTTTCTTGTGCTGCGCGTTGAAACAACAATATCAGGAAGATTATCGTTGTTTATGTCAACGAGACGCGTGTACCCGGTATCTCCAGTACCAGCCGCACTGAATGCCGGCGGCCATTCAATAGTGGCGCCGAGGGTATCAATATTCCAAGTGTACGCTAGGTACCAACTCCCCAGGTGGTCATTGATGCGTACCTCCTGCTCTAAGGCTGACGTTACTGGATGAATCACTAATGTGACAACATCAGGCCAACCATCAGCGTTCACATCAATCAATTGCGTCACCGTGTTCGACAAATTGAAACCTCCAGCGACCCAAGTTGGATCATAGGTCCAACCAGAACCGTTATTGATGTAAACCTTCCATGGGTTCGTGTTGGTTAACCGCGGGTCAGTACTCGTCATCCCGGGAGGTGGCATATCTTGCCACACGAGATCTGCGCGACCATCGTTATTGACATCAGAAAGGACAAGATTAGGCTGCGATCCGGTTGAACCTCCTAAGTGCCAGTTGTCATAAAACGTGACGTGCATGGCAGTGGTACCAGCCGAGAGCGTTATGCCTACCCACCCCGGAGCAGGGCGCGTAGGAAATGTCCAAGACGGATCAAGTACGAATCCAGAACCGGTGTTGATATATACAGCACTGCGTTCGGTGTAGGTGTATAAACCAGTGCCCCAAGAATTAAAATCCGCGACAGAGGATACGTAATCAAGACGTCCGTCGCCGTTCAAATCACCGAAACGTGCTCCGCACTGCATGCCGGAACCGGCCAACGCACAATAATTAAGCTGCATGCCGGACGGAGGCGTGATGGTAGTTGTAAAACCAGAACTTGAAGCTGTGCTTGCTCTGTTTGTCGTATATGAAAAAGTCGTCGTGCGCACAGAACCACCAGCGACAAGGTCCCGCTCTGCGACACCGGCAAGCATCGAACGCACGTTGTTTTCGCCTGTACTGAACAAAAATTCATATTCCTTAAACGGAGTGCCGCTTGCGGATATGATGAGTTTCTTAAGCCGATAATTCGTTGAAACAAGGAAATTGGGCCCGTAATCCGAGGGAACCCCCACCTGCGATTCGCGCACAAATTGCGCCTGGTACACACCTGGGGTTGTTCCGTTGCCTGAATAAACGATCGTATCGGGATATATTTGCCCGGCGTCTTTATAATATGTGTATGAGATATAGTTGCCATTGACGTCACGAATCTCCGTGAGCATCCATTTATAAATACGGAGCGGGTCGGCCGGGTCATCTTGGCGCCCCGCAGCAGTGGATCCGTATGTATAGACCGTACCGTCTTTCGTTGTAGCGGTCCAGACACCGGCCGCATACTCATACTCAATGAATCCGCCGTCTTCAGATTTCTGCATATAAATACCTTCGTCTGCGCTGATCGTCGACGAAGTAGAAAGCTGAACAAGCTCGCCCCCGATGGATGCTGTATACCGTGTCAGCGCCGGATCATCATATAGACGATCTGTTCCGTGAGTATTCATAACTTCAATGTAAGGCAGAGACACTTTCCATCCATATCCGACTATCGACTGTATCTGTTGATTCTGCGAATTGTAAGCGAGTTTTAAATCAGGCTCCAATCCGTTACGGCCAGGCGGAACGTCGAACGGATACGAATAGTTAAAGGCACCCGATGTTTGATCGACATCAGGCATGACGTACTTTGATTTTTCAGGATCAAGAACCGCAGGAGTAAGTTCTGACCCTGAACCAAAGGACGTCAGACTCATAGGCCCTTCGGGTCCGCCCGATTCCAAGCTGGCTGGTTCTGTAACCGCCTCCTCTTCGCCTGCAGAATCAACTTCGACCTCAGATGAGGTCTCTGATGATGATTCCTCACCCGCTACCTCCTCGGCAAATATTTGTACTGCCGGCGCAAATAATGAGATGAAGAGTAAGAACGCAAGCACTGGCGCAGTGGCGGTTTTTATCGTCATATACCCGGAGTATGGCACTCGAGAGTTAAAATATTTCTAAACTATTTCTAACGATATCCCCAACTCTTAGAGGCCCTCTTTTTTGAGAGTTTCAATGGCTTCTTTGGCTGTTTTGGA
Organism: uncultured Candidatus Saccharibacteria bacterium; assembly: GCA_964533145.1. Lineage (GTDB taxonomy): Bacteria > Patescibacteriota > Minisyncoccia > Phycocordibacterales > UBA9973 > CAITQP01. The sequence goes on from CAZHLG010000012.1 coordinate 3,989, forward strand.
GAGCTTGGCAGGGATTTTGACGGTCACGCGGATCATCAGATCGCCGCGCTTGCCGCGCTGTCCGGGTACGCCGCGCTCCTTTACGCGCAGCTGCGTGCCGCTCGCGATACCTTCGGGAATTTTCACCGTCACTGGGCCGTCGAGCGTTTCGATGTTCCGTTCGGCGCCGAGCAGCGCCTCGGAAAGCTTGACCTCCATGTCCATGAGCAGGTTTTGGCGGTCGCGGCGGAACACGGGATGCGGCTGTACCGCGATCCGCACGTAGAGGTCGCCGGCCGCGCCATGCTTGACCGCCTCGCCCATTCCCTGCATGCGGATCATCTCCCCGCTTTCGATGCCGGCGGGCACGCGGACCTCGATCTCTTCCTCCTGGCGCTTCACACCCGCGCCGCGGCAGTCGCCGCACGGCTCCTGCGGAACTGTTCCGAAGCCGGCGCACACGTCACAGACGCGCGTCGTGACGAACGAGCCGAGCATCGAGCGCCGCGTCTCGCGGATCTGGCCTTTGCCGTTGCAGGCACCGCAGCTGATCTGTTTCGCGCCGGGCTTGCCGCCCGATCCATGACACACGGCGCACTGCGATGTCTTGGTTATGAGGATGCGGCGGACGGTCCCAAACACGCTGTCCGCGAAAGAGATCGCGATCTCTGTCGAGATGTCACGGCCGCGGTTTTCCCGCGCTGCACCCTGGCCGCGCATGCCGCCGCCGAAGAACTCGCCGAAGATGTCGCCGAGATCGCCCATGTCGAAACCCTGGCCGTTCTGGAATCCGGAAAAATCGAACCCGCCGAAGCCGCCACCTTGGCCGCCGAACTGCGGCCCGTCCGAACCGAAGCGGTCGTATTGGGCGCGTTTCTGGTCGTCCGAGAGCGTCTGGTATGCCTCGTTCACTTCCTTGAATTTTGCATCGTCGCCCTGGTTTTTGTCGGGATGGTACTTATGGGCGAGCTTATGGAAAGCTTTTTTTATTTCGTCCTTGTTGGCGCCTTTTTCCACGCCGAGGATCGCATAATAGTCTTTTGCCATAGGGTGTATATACCATATTTTCGCGCCCGCGGAAAGCACGCCGTTACGTTATTTTGACTGATTGCAAAGCATGTGGTAGCGTATAGGCAATCACACATCTAAAAAAGACTGGTATGATACGAAGTCAAACGACAGATGTCCCCGCTTTCGAGTACGACCCGAAAGCCGACGATCTTTCCAACAAGCTCGCCTTTGTTACCGCATTCGCCAAGCAGAACAAATTGCGCGAAGGTGCGAGCGAAGCGGAGCGGCTGCAGTTTTATGAAGAGCACGAAGAGCTCATCAGGTACAGTTATTGCCACCAGACTCGCGCCAACTGGGCCGCGAATCCGGCAGAATCGATCGGCAGGCTCTTTGCCGCCGGAACAGCATGAAATGAACGGGACACTGTCCCGTTCATTTTTTTTTGCCTATGCGAGCAATTCTTTGAGGATCTTTGCTGCGAGTCCCGGGTTTGCGCTGCCTTTGGTCTCGCGCATCATCTGGCCGACAAGCGCCTGAAGGGCTGCTTCTTTGCCGGCCTTGTAGTCGGCGGCAACCTTCTCGTTCGCAGCGATGATGGCGGCGGCGATCTCCTTGAGCGTGCCTTCGTCATTTTTCTGCAAGAGCCCTTCCTGCTGCGCGAGGGCTTTCGGGTCCGTGTGTCCGGCCATGAGCATGGCGAGCAGTTTTTTGGTCGCGGCAGAATTGACCAGGCTCTCCTGGTTCATGCGGATAAGAGCGGCAAAATCACTGGCATCCGGAAGAGCGGCGTCTGTCGCGGTTTTCATGCCGAGCAGGTCGTTGGTGATGTAGTTCGATGCGGTGCGGATAGCGGCGGCGTCCGTGAGCCCCGCCGCGACCGTCTCGAACCACGCGGCAAGCACGTGATCGTTCACGTAGCTCTCGATGTCTTCGGCCTTGATGCCGTATTCGCGGGCATAGCGCTCGCGCTTTTCGGACGGAAGCTCGGGAAGCGCCGCTTTGAGCTGCGCCGCATCGAACATTTCCGAGAGCATGTATTTGGGGATGTCCGGGTCCGGGAAATAGCGGTAGTCTGCGGCGCCTTCTTTTGCGCGCTGCGAGAATGTCGTACCCTTCTGCTCGTCCCAGCCGCGCGTCTCCTGCACGATCTCGCCCTGGCGGCCTTCTTCCCACAGATCACGCATGCGCTCGAGCTCGTAGCGGATGGCGCGCTCCGCGCTCTTGAATGAGTTGAGGTTCTTGACCTCGACTTTGGTGCCGTACTGGCCACGGTCCGGAGAGATGGAGATGTTCGCTTCGACGCGCATCTCACCCTTTTCCATGTTCGCTTCCGATACGCCGAGATATTGGAGGAGCAGCTGGTACTCGCGCCCGAAGGCGCCGCCCGTCTTGGCTGCTTCGTCCACTGTATCGAACGTATGCGGCTCGGTCACGAGCTCCATGAGCGGCACGCCGGCACGGTTGAAATCGATCAAGGAAAAATCGCCGCGATCGTGCTTGCTGGTAGCCGTGTCTTCTTCGAGGTGGATGCGTGTCACGTCCATGCCGGCGAGTTTGCCGCCGGAAACGATCGGATACTTATACTGCGAAATCTGATAGCCCTTCGGGATGTCTGGATAGAAATAGTTCTTGCGGTCGAACTCAGTGAAGTCGGCGATGGTGCCGCCGATCGCAAGACCGACGCGCACGACATGCTCCATGGCCTGTTTGTTCGGAACGGGCAGCGTGCCGGGATGCGCCATGCATACCGGGCAGATATTGGCGTTCGGACGCGTTTCGTCCGGATCGTTTTTGCAGCCACAGAACATTTTTGAGGCCGTCTTGAGCTCCGCATGAATCTCGAGGCCGATGGTCGGATAGTAAGTCGTCATGTTATTTGAGGTATTTAGCGACGTTTTTCTGGTGCTCTGCGTACGTCTTCGCGTAATGGATACTACCACGGCCGTCGTGCAAATAGTAGAGGTACGGCGTCTCGGCCGGATGCAGGGCCGCTTCGAGCGAGGCTCGGCCCGGATTGCCGATCGGACCGGGCGGAAGGCCTCCGTGGCGATACGTGTTGTACGGCGACGACGACTGCAGCATCGCCGTGGTGAGTTCGGACTCGGGCACGGCCGCGGCGTACGCGGCCGTCGCATCGACCTGCAGGCGCATGCCGCGGCTGAGGCGGTTCCACAGGATGCCCGCGATCATGGCGCGATCGTCCGTGCCGTGCGCTTCGCGCTCGACAAGCGATGCCATGGTCACGATATCCGCCTTGGTGCGTCCGGCAGGAATGCCTGCCGTGAAGAGCTGATCAGTCTGCTGCGCGAACATGCGCTCCATGCGCTCGACGACCGACTGCGGCGTGGCCGTCTCGTACAAAAAGTACGTTTCCGGGAACAGATAGCCCTCTCGGGGCAAGGCAAGCGTCTTGAACGCGTCCGTGTCGAATCCGGGTATCTTCTCCGCATAGATCGCCGCGATTTCGCGCACGTTGCGGCCTTCGGGAACGGTGACCTTCACAACGTCGATGCCATGGTCTCCGCGAGCGATCTGTAGCGCCAGACCGATGGCCCCTTCCCGCTTTTTGAACAGATAGTCGCCGGAGGCGATGCTGCGTTCGCCGCCAAGCAGCGTCACGAGCGAAGCGAAGACTGTCTGAGAACGGATATAGCCTGCTTCTTTGAGCGCATCGCCGACACTGGCCAGCGTCGCGCCTTCCGGCACGCTGAAAAGCCCTCCGTTCTCCGGAAAACTCCTCGGCGCGCTTGCGGCAAAAGCAAGGAGCGTAAGGACGGCTGCCGTTATGACGGCGGGCGCGAATGCGCGGCGGTTCCGGCCACAGGCCGGAACCGCCGCGCCGCCCTCTTCTTGGATGTGCAAAGTCTCTGGTTCCACGACGGTCGTATCTTATATCGGCAGATTTGCCGGCGGCTTGGCGGTGCGGCTTTCGACGCGTTTGAACGACGGAGCCTGCGACACCTGGCCCGGGAAATGGAATATCGTCGCGATCTCTTCCACATTGAGCACTGAATACTTAGGCTGGTTGTTCTTATAGAACAGGCTGATGAACCACGGATAGCTGATCGAGTGCCAGAGCGGCGGATGGTAGAAAACGCGATGACGGTACCAATTGAGCGCGCGGTTCTTGATGTTCTGGCCGCCTTTGCCCGTCGGGTCTGCATACTGCGTATCGTAGCCGGTGCCGTTCATGCGCACGAAGCTATTGCCGTCCGGTGCGGCGTACTGACGGAAAAGCAGTCGGCTGGCGCGGCAGATATTCTTGAAATCAAACTCGGAGCAGTACCGCGCATCGCCGACGGCGATGACCCGAATACCGACATCGAAACCAAGCTTCATGATCTTGCCGCGGATCTTCTCCACCTTGTCCTCGATCGGTTTCGGCAAAGTATACCGCTTTGCCGTCGGGCCGGATTTGGTTTCTCTGCCCGCCGCCGTCTGAAAGTATTCCTCGGAATACGGCTCCATGATGCGGTTCATCTCGTCGTGCGCCTCCTCCACCCAGCCCTGATGATGTCCTCCGTGTCCATGGTACGGCTTGAGCGACGGACGGATCACGTGCTGGATCCAGATCTGCTGGCCGCGATGGAGCGAGCCGAGGAATTCGATCGTCGGCGTGAGCGGGTCAATCTTGAGGTCCTCCTTGTCGCTCGGCTTGTCGAGTCCGTAATCCACATAGGTGCGGATCGGCAGCGCATCATGCTCCTTGAGCACGTACTCGCAGCCCCAGACCATCCAGTCCTTGTTCGGCGCATCGTACGGCACGGCGAGCGTGTAGTCGTCCGCCTCGCGAACCTTCGCCTGAGGGTATTGGGCGTATATCTGCGTCTCGACAAGATCGCGGATGCGGCTCGGCGTACGCACGTAAAAGCGGACCGAACCGTCCACGCCTGCGATCTCAAGCGAGAACCAGAAATGCGGCGCGCCCACGATCCAGATATCCCAAAAGCCCTTGCCGCTCGCATGATACATGGCATTCGTGAAGATGAGCTCCATGGCCATCGGCGACTTCTCGACATCGCGCGGCACATGGATCTCGAAGAGCGTCCAGGTCATACCGAGGATGAACCGTTCCGTCACGAAGTGATGCCAGAGATTGAGTCCGACATACATCAGGATCACCGGAGCCCACAAAAAAGCCGTCTTGCCGAGAATGAGCAGTATCCAAGAAAGGAGCACGCCGATGAAGGTCGTTGCCATATATGTATGAGTATAGCATCAAAACGCGATCGGCACGGCGTGGACGAGACCTTCGGCGCTCGTCAGCACGACTTGGCCGGATTCTGTCGCCGGCGGGACGAGCAGCTTGAGGTCTGCTCGGAAATAATACGGAGCCGTATCGGCGGACGACGCAGGAACCCGCAGCCGGAACGGAGCCGTCACCGGCATCCCGTTCGAATCGAACACCTGCGCCATGCCCGCATCCCCGTTCGTGTGCGTCCAGCCGCACTTGTTCGCATAGCCGTCAACGCGCAGCGGGAACTGAGCCTTCGCGCCGTAGCTCGGATGCTCGACGGTCACGCCGCACGGCAGGCGCATGAGCGCTTTGAGATTGAACGTGTCCCAGAACGTGCGGCTCGTCCGGAAAAAGCCCACGGCAAAAAGTATCAGTATCACGCCAAGCGCGATGACGAGCACTCCCGATGCGTTGTCTCCTCCCCCTCCGCCGTGCGACATATGCGTACAGTATACCAAAACAAAATCCCGCAGTAAGCGGGATTTTGTGCATTACACCGGAACGTATTTCTTATCCTTGCCCTTCTTGAAGTATTTCGGATTCTGAAGGTTGACGAGGATGGTGTTTTTCTTGAGGTAGCGTTCCTTGAGCACCTTGTCGACGATCTCTTCCTTGGTGAGCGGGCCTTCGCGCTTGAGGATCTCGCGGATCACGTCGCGGACGACGCCCGGCTTGTAGCCCCATTCCTGGAGCGCGTAGATGCCGCGGCCGACGAGCACGAAGCGCTTGTCCTTGATGAGCTCGTTGTGGCAGGTCGCAGTGTGGCACTTTTTCTCGAACGTGCCGGTGATGGCCTCGGCCACCTCGCGGAAGTGCATCGGGCTGCCGTGCTTGCGCATCATGAGATACGCGTAGTCCTTGATGCCGCGGGTCTTCACGCCGGAAGCGGACGCCTTGCCCCACTCGCCGAGCGGATTCTTGCAGATGCCCTTTGAGAGGCACAGCCAGCGCTTGGCGATCTCGTTGTCGCGATGGTCGATGTTTGCCTTCTTGAGCTCGCCGATGAACCGGTCGATCATCTCGCTTTCGGAAATAAGCTCGTCGTCGGAGAGCTTCTGGTAGAGGGATGCGAGCGAGTCATGGACCTTTTCGGTCACTTCGTCGTCGACGCTCCAGCGGGAGACGAAATCGTCGTCCTCGCGGTGCTTGGCGAAGTCGTCGCCGAGCACGAGATAGAAATGGACATGGTTCTGGGTCTCCTCGTCCTTGGAGATGGACGAGAGGAGCTCGTCTTCCGCAACGATGCCGCCGAGCTCATGCACGAGGTCTTTGAGTTCCGTCCAGGTAGCGCCTTCGCTCTTGTATTCCTCGCTCTTCTTGATGAGGTTGAGGGCGGCCTGCTCGATCTGGCGGACGCGCTCGCGGGTGATGCCGTATTTGTCACCGATCGCCTCGAGCGTCTTGCGCTCGGTATCAGCACCCAGGCCAAAGCGGCTCTTCACGATATCGAGAGAGCGGTCCTGAAGCGGCGAGAGGATTTTCTTCGTCACCTGTTTGGGCTTGAAATTGATCTTCTTTGACATGGGCATGTGTGTGTTGCTATTAGTTGGTGGTGCCACTATATCACTATTCGATAAAAAGGTCAAATGCCTGTGGATATCCTTATTCGAATGCCTTTTTTAAGCTTTTTAACGCCCATTACCCAGCCAAATGCCTGATGTCGCGATAGGTCACAAGGACCATAAGGAGGATCAGGAGCAAGAAACCGAGCTGGTTGATGAGGGCTACGACGCGCGGCGGGATGCGGGAGCGCCCGCGCGAGGCGAAGAATTCGAGGACTAGACGGCCGCCATCGAGCGCGGGCAGCGGCAGAAGGTTGATTACGGCAAGGTTTACCGAAATCAGCGCAACGAACGACAGGAATGCTCCGGCGCCGAACGTGTACGCCGCTCCGGCAAAGCGCGCAATGCCAACAGGACCGGAAACCTGCGAGAGCAACCCGGTATCGCCGACAAAGAGCCCTCCAATAAGCCGTCCGATGGATACGACGATCAGCCCGAATTGCGCGCATGCATAGCGTGCACCCTCGGCCATGGCTCGAAACAACGGCAAGCGGATATGCGCAGCTTCGGCGAGTTCGACGCCGAGCGCAGGAGCGGCCGTGCCGGAGATGCCCGAAACCGGCTGCACGGTGACCTCACGGCTGCCGCCGGCGCCTTCGAGCGAAAGCGTGAGCGGACTCTCGCCATGCTTGCGTACGTATACGATCACAGCATCCGCACTGGAGGCGGCAAGCGGCTCACCGGATCCGTTCGACACCGAAAGAATCACGTCTCCCGCGCGCATGCCGGCCGCTGCGGCCGGAGTCCCATCAATGACATTTGCGACAAGCACTTGTTCGGGGCCTGCCTGGATGCTTCCCGGAAAATCGCTCGGCGACCCGAGGAACCCTATGTTGAACGAGGCGGCATACAAGAGCGCTGCCAGCACGAAGTTTGCGATGATGCCCGCCGCAACGATGAGCAGGCGCTTAGAGAGACGCTGCGCCGCGAATGAATCAGCCTGCACGGTCTGCCCTTCTGTCTGCTCGCCGAAAATCCGCACGAAGCCGCCGAACGGCAGCCAATTCAGCGTGAATGTCGTACCCTTCCACACAAAGAGTTTCCGCGCGCGCGGCGGATACCCCACGCCGAATTCGTCGACACGCACGCCGAACGCGCGCGCGGCAAAAAAGTGGCCGAGCTCGTGCGCCACGACGAGCGCGACAATGACAACAAGGAAAATGAGTATCGACGCCATGCTAGCTCATGACTTCGGCCTCTTTGGCCTCGAACGTGTTTTCGAGTTTCTGATTGGTTGCGTCGACGCGCTTCTGGATCTCTTCTTTGGCGCGACGGGCGTCGTCTTCGGGCAATTCGGCGGCCTTGAGTTCGTTGAGCGCGGACTCGCGCTCTTTGCGGACCGAGATGCGCGCGTCTTCGAGCTTTTCTTTGAGCGCCTTCACGAGACGCGCGCGGTTCTCCGTCGTGAGCGTCGGAAAGATCACGCGCATGCCGTCGCCGTCGGCAGCCACGGACAAGCCGAGGTCGGCCGCCACGATCGCCTTCTCGGCTTCTTTGATGAGCGTTTTGTCCCAAAGCGAGACGCGCAGCGTGCGAGCGTCCTCCACGGACACTGAACCGACGTTTTTGATCGGCTGCAGCGCACCGTATGCTTCGACCATGACGCCATCGAGCAGCATCGGCGCGGCGCGGCCGGTGTGCACGCGCGAATACTCGCGTGCGAGCCATTCGGCTGATTCTTTGAGCCCGGTATCAAGATGTGTGTAGTTGAATGCCATACCGACAGAGTACACCCGCACGGCGCGATTGGCAAAAATAAAAACCGCTTCGCATTAAGTGCGAAACGGTTTCGGATAATGACGCATACTGCGCCATCATGAGGGAACAAAATCCATCGGCTGCTGCGGCGCAAATCTGCGCTGATGCGTGCGTATCTTGCGGACAAGCATGCGTACGGCATACGGCGCGAGAGCGGACAAGCCGAAGGCGAGCAGACCCGCCACAAGCTGGCTTTCCCATGAATACCCAAGTCGTTCGGAAATCTTCATTCCAAGCAACAACAGCAGTGTGAATGCCACCATCCAGACGATTCCGGTGTTCCAGAATGTCGGTTTGAATTCCCGTGTCTCAGAGAGAAGTACGTTCTTTTTCATACAATATGGATTTTAGAAAGATTTTTTAAAGAAAATATAAGGATATTATAGTATTTTGCTTCAAAATTGTCAATCGACCGGAGAAACAACAAAAAAGAGCGATTAACCGCTCTTTTTCTCATTGTTTGACTACCGTAGCCCGTTGTTCAAAAAGAACCTTGTGCACAGGCGATTTTTCCAGAAGAACATACAGACCGCTGCGGATGTTCTGCAATCGCCTGCTGTCCTTGAACAGCAGGAGCATCTTGTCGTCAAAGCTGACCATAAGCAGGTATGTGACCAGGACAGTGATACCGACCGAGATCAGGCCAGCCCATTCCCGCGGATACCCGCTGTACACGAGGACCATGCCGATCGTGAACGACGGAAATACGGAGAACAGTCCGGACCAGAGCGCAAGAATGCTGCGGCCTTTGCGGTGGAGGGACAAGATCTGCCTTCCCTCTGGCGTTGCTTTCAACAAATCAACATCCACAGGATGGATGCTTTGGAGTACGTCTTTCATGTGCAAATAAAAAAGATTAGTTCTTTGCTATTTTAGCACGAATATCTAAATAGTCAATGCTATTGTCTCAAGGATCATGCGCGACGAGGCGCCCGGCATGTACAGATATTTTTTGAGCTTCAAGAGCAGGCTGAGCGCTTCCCCGTGCGTACGCGGATCCTTGGCGAGCACGGACTCGAGTCCGTTCATGAGCGAGAGCGTCCGCTCGCGCACTTCTGCCGCCGCTTCGTCGTCATCCCCTTTTTCGACGATCGTTGCGATGCGGGCAAGCCGCTCGCCCTGCGAAAGCGCCAGGAACCGCTCGGCTTCGGCATGCTCGGCTCCGCTTGATGCCGCAGAGACCGCTCCAGGCGGCATGACTACCTGCACGCGCGAAAGCGTCGTCGGCAAAAGCGCGCCCGGATTCGGCGTCAATATGAAAATGTGCGTGTTCGGAGCAGGCTCCTCGAGCGTTTTGAGCAGCGCATTCTCGGCCTCGCGCGTGATGAACTCGGCCGCGATGAGACAGGCCTTCGGTCCGCCGGAAGACGAGGACAGTTCCTGCCAGGCCCGCACGGCGCGCGCATCGTCGATGCCGAAGGAAACGTGCGTGCTCTCCAGATAGTCCGGATGGCCGGGGCCGAGACTGCCGAGGCGCGCAAGCATGCCTTCGGCATGCTTGCGCGCCTCCTCCCCATCCCCGCCGATCACATACGCATGGAAAAAGCCGCTCATGACCGCTTGTTCATGACCGAACGCTTGTATGTCGCAAGGTGCTCAAGCGCCACGCCAGTCCCCTTGACCACGCAATACAGCGCATCGTCGGCAAGCACGGCCTTCACGCCCGTACGGCGGTAGATGAGCTCGGGAAAATTCCGCAGCTGGCTCGTGCCGCCCGTCATGATGATGCCGGCGTCGATGATGTCGGCCGCCAGCTCCGGCGGCGTTTCCTGCAGCACGTCCTTGATTGCCTTCACGACCTGACGGAGTTCCGGATCGATGGCGCGCACGATCTCGTTGGTCGAGACTTGAGCGGTACGCGGCAGACCTTGCACGAAGTCGCGGCCCTTGATGGTCATCGTGAGCTCTTCTTCAAGCGGCACGGCTGCGCCGATCTCGATCTTGATCCGCTCGGCGGTCTTGTCGCCGATGGCAAGATTGAAGGTCTTACGGATATAGTCGGCGATGGCGTGGTCGATCTTGTTGCCGGCGCACTTCACGCTCGTCGAGGCGACGATGCCGCCGAGCGAGATGACGGCGACGTCGGTCGTGCCGCCGCCGATGTCGACGATCATATGGCCGCGCGATTCATGGATCGGAATGCCGGCGCCGATGGCTGCAAGGATCGGCTCCTTGACCACGTACGCGTTCTTCGCGCCGGCGCGGAGCGCCGCTTCGACGACGGCGCGGCGCTCCGTGCTCGTGATGCCCGCAGGAACCGAGATCATCGCTTCCGGCTTCCACAGATTCCAGCGGCCGAGCGCCTTCTGCATGAAATACCGAAGCATCGCTTCCGTCACTTTGTAGTCGGCGATGACTCCGTCCTTCATCGGACGGTACGCAACGATCGACTCCGGCGTCTTGCCGATCATCTCCTTGGCTTCGAGTCCGATGGCGAGGATCGAATTGTCCTGCTCCGAAATGGCGACCACGGACGGCTCGTTGAGCACGATGCCTTTGCCAGGCATGTATACGAGAGTGTTCGCCGTGCCGAGGTCGATGCCGATCTTGGTTCCAAACATGTGCGGATTATAGCCTGCGGCGGGGATTATGCAAAAAAATAGAGCGCTCCCGGAAGAATCCGGAAGCGCTTCTCTTTTTTCAAACACACACAATTATTACGGCAGGAGATTTTTGTTTAACCTGACAGGGCCTTTCGGGGCTGACTGTAATTCGCACACATTATACTCCCAATACACAAAATAGTCAAGTCATGCCCACAGCCACGCTTCGTGCTTTAATGAGCCCGTATGTGGATACTCGAGGTCGTTCCGCTCAAGCGCGGCATCCCAAAAGAAGCGCTCTCGTATTTCTCCCCCGAACAGATACCCGAGGGTTCCGTCGTTTCGGTGCCAGTGCGCAGCAAGCCCGTTGATGCGGTCATCGTCTCATGCCGCGACGCTCGCGAAGAAAAGGCCGCCATCAAGTCAGGGACATTCGCCCTTAAAAAGATCCTCAAGCGCAAGGACGGCTCGCCCGTCCCCGCGCATATTTTCGAAGCGAGCCGCCTTGCCGCGCTGTACTACCGCGCGCCGCGCGCCGCCATGCTCGACCACTTGGTGCCCGACTATGCGCTGTACGGACTGCTTCCGCATGCGGCTGCGGCGCGTCCGGAGGACGCGCCGCAGCCCGAACGCCTCGTCTTCCAGGCGCCGCTCGAAGACCGCATCGCGTTCTATCGCACGCTCGTGCGCTCTGCCTTCGCGAAAAAAGAATCCATCACCGTCGTCGCGCCGACGATAGCCGACTGCGAGCTGTTCGCCGAAGCCATCGCCCGCGGCATCGCCGATTTTGTCGTGACGCTTTCGAGCGACATATCGCAGAAAAAACTGGCGTCCATCCTCAAAAAACTCGCCGCCGACCCGCATCCGTACGTCATCGTCGCCACGCCATCGTATGCGTCGCTCATGCGGCCCGACACGAGCACCATCATTCTCGAACACGAAAGCTCGAGCGCCTACGCTACGCCGACGTCGCCATCGTACGATTTCCGGGTCCTCATGGAGCTGCTCGCCCGCACGGCGGACAAGCGGCTCATCCTCGGCGACAGCCTGCTGCGCGTCGAAACGCTCGGACGATACGAATCCAAAGAGTTCGGCGCCGCCGCCCCGGTGACGTTCCGCGCCTTGGCGCCGATCGAAATCAGCGTCATACCGCACGGCATTCCGGACGAACTGCCGCTCCGTGCGCGCGGCGAACAGATCCCGGCCTTCTCCGAAGAGATGCGCGCAGTCCTCTCCCGCGCAACGGAACGCAAAGCGCACATCTTCGCCTTTTCGCTGCGGACCGGCCTCGCCACGATCACGCGCTGCCGCGACTGCGGACACGTGCTCGCCTGCGATCACTGCGAAGCGCCGCTCGTGCTCTACGCGGGCGGCGGCAAGCGGGTCTTCATCTGCAACAAATGCAAGCGGCACCGGCCGAGCGAAGCCAAGTGCAAGCGCTGCGGCAGCTGGAACCTCTCCGCCATCGGCACAGGCACGGAATTCGTCGAAGCCGAAGCGGCGCGACTCTTTCCCGATCTGCCCGTCTTCCGCATCGACCGCGAAGCGACGCCCTCGCGCGCCGATGCCAAGAAGTGCGCGGCGGCATTCGCCGCCGCGCCGGCCGGCCTTCTCGTCGGCACGGAAATGGCACTGTTCCATCTCGGCGCCGAAGTGACCGACTCCATCGTCGTATCGTTCGATACGCTCTTCAACATCCCGAGCTACCGCGCCAGCGAACGGATCATCGGACTATTCCTTGCCATCGCCGAGCGCACCAAAAACAAATTATACGTCCAGACCAAGCATCCGGACGAGCCGGTCATCGAGCTCATCAAGTCGAACAACTACGCCTCGTGGTACCGCAACGAGCTTGCCGAACGCGCCGAATACAACTATCCGCCGGCGAGCACCATCATGAAAATCGTCTGGCAAGGCAAAGAATCGGAAAAAGCGGCAGCCAAGGACTACCTCGAGGAACTGCTCGCGCCGTTCTCTCCAGACATATTCGAGAGCTCCGTCGTCTCCAAAGGCAAGCGGCTGCCCGCCGTGAACGCAATCATCCGCCCGCGCAGGGACGAGTGGTCGCTCTATGCGCTGCTTGACGGCAAAGGCCTCTCCGAAGTCCTGCGCCAAACCCTCGCCCGCCTGCCCGACGGCGCCACCCTGACCATCAATCCGGACAATCTATTGTGATCAAAAAAGCAAAAACCGCCGCCACTTGGCGACGGTTTCGTAACTCTTTCGACGCATGGTCGACGAGATGCACGAAGGATAGCGCATGCAGCAGGAAAACGCAACGCAACCGCAGGCATTCGTCCCGCACACGCAGAACGTGCTTTCGGACAGGCCTCGCGCAGCGGCTCGGCCGCGAGCGGCGCTGCCGGCCAGCAGGCCGGACAGCGTTGCCTGCCGAAAGCACGTTTTGCATATGCGGGGCCGATACCATTGCTTGCGCTATAGGTTTTCCTGTGGTAATCTGTCCGGGCATGAATAGCAAACCGATCATCGAAGTCAAAAAGGCCGCAAACGAGAGCAACATCACCCTCGTCCGCCGCTTTTCCCGCCGCGTCCAGGAGGCCGGCATCATCCGCGCCGTCAAAGGCCGCCGCTACAGCGAGCGCGCCCCGAGCAAGCTCGACCGCAAGAATTCGGCGGTCAACCGCCTGAAGCGCGGCAAGGAGATCGAGCGTCTCAAGAAGCTCGGCAAGTGGGTTGAGCGCGAAAAGGGCCCGCGCCGCAGCGCCTAAACGCATGCAGGGCGAGACTTCCATCACCAACAAGACGAACGGCACGCTTCCCCGCGTGCCGTTTGCGCGTATCAAGGACGCGATCCTGGGCAGCAGCTATTCGCTCTCGGTCGCCATCGTACCGCCGCGCGAATCGCACCGGCTCAACCTCGCATTCCGCGGAAAGGACAACCCGACGAACGTGCTCTCCTTCCCATACTCGGAGCAGTCCGGCGAACTCGTGCTCGATCTCACGACTTCAAAAAAACAGGCGCCCGATTTCGACATGCCGTTCACAAGATTCATCACGTATCTCGTTATCCACGGCATGCTCCATTTGAAAGGAATGGATCACGGGAGTACAATGGAACGCGAAGAGAAAAAATTTCTTAAAATTTTTTCTTAAGCATCCATGGCACGAAACACCATCACCGTCGGAATCGACCTCGGATCGGCCGTCACGCGCTGCGCCGTTTTTTCCTGGGCGCCCGGCGCGGAGATCCCCGAGACGATCGCGGCGGTCAGCGTGCCCACGCGCGGCATGCGGCACGGCTACATCGTCAATCTCGCTGACGCAAGCGAGACCATCGCCCGCGCAGCCGCCGCAGCCTCGCAGCAGTGCGGCATCGCCATCAAGCGCGCCGCGTTCTCGCTCGGCGGCACAAGCCTCGCGGCCGAATCCGGCGCAGGCAGCGCCATCATCTCGAAATCGGACGGCGAGGTGACGCCGTTCGACGTCAAAACAGCCCTGCAGAACGCCGAAGAATCCCTTGAGCTGCGAAACCGCAAAGTCATCCATTCCGCTCCTGTATCGTGGAAACTCGACGGCAAGGAACTCCCGAGCAAACCCGAGGGCATGCATGGTGTAAAGCTCGAGGTCAAAATGCTGTTCGTGACCTGCCTGTCGCAGCACCTCGACGACCTGCTCTCAGCCGCCGGCGATGCCGGCATCGAGGTGGTCGACGTCATTCCTTCATCCATCGCAGCAAGCTCCATCGCGCTTTCGGACAGGCAGCGCGCCGTGGGTGTGCTGCTCGCAAACATCGGCGCCGAGACCGTATCGATCGCCGTGTTCGAGAATTCGTCGCTCATCGGCCTTTCCGTCTTTCCTGTCGGCTCGACCAACATCACGAACGACATCGCTCTCGGCTTCCGCGTCTCGCTCGACGAAGCCGAAAACATCAAGACCGGCGGCTCGATCAGCGCGAACTACCCGCGCCGCAAAGTCGACGACATCATCGAAGCGCGCCTCTCGGACATCTTCGAGCTCATCGACGGCTATCTCAAGAAGATCAAGCGCAGCGGCCTCCTGCCTGCCGGCATCGTCATCACCGGCGGCGGCGCGGGACATGCGCTCGTGGAAGGCCTTGCCAAAGATATGCTCCGCCTTCCCTCGCGCATCGGTGCCGAAAGCCTGCTCGGCCAAATGAAAGGTCCGGTCCGCGACTCGTCCTGGTATGTAGCCTTCGGTCTCGGCTTCATGGCCAAGACTGGCGCCGGCAGCGAAAACCGCACGCGCGGAGCCGGCATGCGCGGCCTGTTCAAAGAATTCCTCCGGCAGTTCCTGCCATAGAAAAACCGCTCACTGCTGAGCGGTTTTTTTGAGAAGCATTCATTGCTTCCTGATCTCTTGTTCGATACTCTGCAATTCTTCGCTGGCCGATTCGATGTCCTTTTGCTCAACGGCAAGCGGAGTCTGGCCTTTGGGGTAATGCCGAAGATAGTGGTCTTCATCCACAGCAACGATCTGTTCAGGAAAGGCGACTTCGGGCTCAACCTCTCCTTCAAGTCCGATGAACAGAGCGGCCAGATTGTTGAACGTCAGCTGCTTGTACTTGAACATGAGCAAGATGCATTCAATGCCGTAGAAACAGTTCCGCTGAGCAGGTGTTTTGCTCTTGATCTTGTCGTCAAACTTGACGACGCATGCGACGAACGTGTTGATGACCGACTTGATCTCGTCAGGGAGCTCCCGGGCATAAATGGCATCATGGCACTGACTCTGCAAATTGCGTTCCCGGTCGAGGAACGACGCCGGAAACACGCCGGTCTCTCCTCCTTTGATCATAAGCTCGGAGAGTCGCATCAGGAACGTCACTCTGCTGACAGAGTACTTCTTCGACAGATCGTGCATTTCTTCCAATATCGGAGTCACTTCGGTGACAAAATCCGAAAAATCCAAAAATTTCTTCATATGAGTTCTTTTTAAATGTTCAAAAAAGTTTTCGCCAAAATTCTAAACTAATTCTAAACTCTGTCAATAGCAGTTTTGCAGGATTTGCTTTTCCTTAAAATCTGCTAGAATGTCCGCAGTTTCCCCGTGCCTTTTAGTCCGAAAAGACCCTTTAGCCCGCATCCGGCCCGCATCCGAATGCCCCTTATCCCCTATGGCAAAAATCAACCCTGAGATCGAGACGTTCGCCCGCATCAAGGTCATCGGCGTGGGCGGATCCGGCAAAAACGCCATCAACCACATGATCAACGCCAAGGTGCGCGGCGTTGAGTTCATCGTGATGAACACGGACACGCAAGACCTCCACAATTCCCTCGCCGACAAGAAAATCCACATCGGCAAGAACCTCACGCGCGGCCTCGGCGCCGGCATGAACCCGGACATCGGCAAGCGCGCAGCGGAAGAGACCAAGGCGGAGATCCAGGACACCATCAAGGGAGCAGATATGGTCTTCATCGCCTGCGGCATGGGTGGCGGCACAGGTACGGGCGCAGCGCCGATCGTCGCACGCTCCTCCAAGGAACAGGGAGTCCTCACCGTCGCCGTCGTCACCAAGCCGTTCTTCTTCGAAGGCAATCAGCGCATGCGCATCGCCGAAGACGGCCTCCGCGAGCTCGAAAAGGAAGTCGATGCCATCATCGTCATCCCGAACGACAAGCTCATGCAGATCGCTGGCAAGGACATGGGCTTCGCCGACGCGTTCGCGCTCTGCGACAGCGTGCTCCAGCAGGCGGTCGAGGGCATCTCCGACCTCATCACGACGCCGGGCATCATCAACGTCGACTTTGCCGACATCAAGGCCATCATGTCCGACACGGGCAGCGCGCTCATGGGTATCGGCATGGGTTCGGGCGAAGGACGCGCGGCCAAGGCAGCGACGGAGGCCATCAACTCCCCGCTCCTTGAGCTCTCCATCAACGGTGCCCGCGGCGTGCTCTTCGCGATCTCCGGCGGCGACGACCTCACCATCCACGAGATCCAGGAAGCGGCCAAGGTCATCACCGAATCCATCGACAAGGAGGCCAAGGTCATCTTCGGCACCATCCGCGACGACCGCCTGAAAAAAGGCGAGGTCAAGGTGACGGTCATCGCGACCGGATTCCCGGCGGACGTCCAGCGCCGTTCCATGTACACGCAGCCTGAGCGCACCCAGACGATCAGCTTCGCATCCTCCGCTCCAAAAGAAGAGAAGCAGCCGGAAATCCCCGCAAAGAAAGAGCAGCCTGCCGTACAGCAGAACGTCCCGATGGCAAGCGACTTCGTCAAACGCCCAGAGAAAGCCGAAAAGGGCGAGATCAACAACGACATCCCTTCGTTCGGCGACGACACGGACGACTGGAGCGCCGTACCGGCATTCCTCCGCCGCCCCAAGAAGTAGCCATACCGCGATGACCTACGACCTCATCATCATCGGCGGCGGCCCCGCAGCAAGCGCGGCAGCCGTATACGCAGCCCGCAAGCGCCTCACGACGGCGCTTATTGCGGCAGAATTCGGCGGACAGTCCGTCGTCTCGACCGACATCCAGAACTGGATCGGCACGCCGCATATCTCGGGCGCAGACCTCGCCAAGAGCTTCAAGACGCACGTATCCGAGT
Source organism: uncultured Candidatus Saccharibacteria bacterium (assembly GCA_964533145.1). Taxonomy (GTDB): domain Bacteria; phylum Patescibacteriota; class Minisyncoccia; order Phycocordibacterales; family UBA9973; genus CAITQP01. The sequence continues at coordinate 21,616 of CAZHLG010000012.1, forward strand.
ACGCCGGCGAATTCCTCACGATCCTCGAAGGAGCGTGGGTCACGGGCATTTCCGGCGCGGCCGGCGCCTTCAGCGTGGCCATGGACGGCAAGGAGCCTCTCGCCGGCCGCGCCGTGCTCATCGCCACCGGATCGAAGCGCCGCCAGCTCGAGATTCCGGGCGCAGCCGAATACGAGCATAAAGGCCTCACCTACTGCGCCTCCTGCGACGGCCCGATGTTCGCCGGCCAGGACGCCATCGTCGTCGGCGGCGGCAACGCCGCGTTCGAAACGGCCGCCCAGCTGCTCGCCTACTGCTCGAGCGTCACCCTCGTGAACCGCAGCGCGACATTCCGCGCGGATGAGATCACGGTCCAACAGACGCTGAAAGACCCGAAATTCAAAGCCGTGACCGAGGTCACGATGCTCGCCGTCGAAGGCGGAGACTTCGTGGACGGCATGCGCGTCAAGCACAAAGACGGCACGGAGGAGAAGCTCCCCGCCGCAGGCATCTTCGTCGAGATCGGCCAGCTGCCGAGTTCGGCCTTCGTCAAAGGATTCGTGGATACCACCGACACCGGCTGCATCAAGATCGACCCGCGCACGCAGGCAACGAACGTCACGGGCGTCTGGGCCGCAGGAGACGTGACCGACGTGCTCTACCACCAGAACAACATCGCCGCCGGAGACGCGGTCCGCGCCCTCGAAGACATCTACATCTGGCTCCATAAAAACAAGTAGTCATATTTGACAGACAGCGGTCAAAAACGGTATGGTAAATGCAACCAAACCGTTATTTGTTATGCAACAAGCAACAATTCAAGCCTCACTTGCAGGCAGAGTATCGGAGTACAAGCTGGCATGGCTTTTTGCCCTCCTGCTTGCCGCGGGAAACTTCGTGTTCGCATTCGTTCGCCTCATGTGCGTCGATTCCGGGAACGCGCAAGCCGCTTTGTTCGTAGCCATGCTGATCCATGCGTATGTCGGATCGCTCTGCGGCTCAAAGACGCTCGCCGTGTACAAGCTTCGCACATCCGTGATCGAAGACACGATTCCCGCCGAAGTCCCGAGTCTCAGGACGTATTATGTTTTTCTTGGGATACTTATGCTGTTCCTGATCGTTCACCTCATAGGAGCCATCTCTGGATTCCTATAACCACCACACCAGACACCCCTCACGGGGTGTCTTTTTCATGCAGGTCATTCACTTTTTCCCGATCGAGTTTTAATATACTTTAAGGATATCCTGAAACGACACCAAAATATCCTTACAAATCAATGCGTCACGTTTGGTGAGCCATTCGCAGATAGAACCTCGTAGTTCCTTACCCCGCAAGGCGGTTTCTAACTCGGACAGTACACCACACTGACCCTTCTCGTGCGTCTATAAAAAGTGACAAAAGTGACACCGTTTAGACCAAAAAGATTACATATTGCTGTAATTATAGCTTATTTTGTATGGCCGTTTTTGATATTGACAAATATGTATATTATGTAGTATAATGTAAGTACGACTGAGTTATTCAGCAACGTATACGAGGAGTCGTAATCCTCAAAATTTTTCTTTTAAATTTTTAATATTGTCGTTATGGCAAAGCAATTACCGGAAGGTTCATTCAAGATTCTTAATGGACCTTCAAAGTTCGATTTGATGTGCAGTTTGTTTGACGGAAAGATCGTCAAAATAACCTGCGACATTCGTATTGGTTCCTCTGTGACTATGAAAATCAGCCCTGTTCTCGAAGTTAAATTCGGAATGGTTGGAGCTGAGGATGGCTCACATGAATCCTGGTGCGGTAAAGTTTGGTTTCATGATCCGAATTACGAAACTGAATTTCGCCAGTTCTACTATGATAGTAGAACACGTACCGGTACGATCCACGCAAAAGGACAAATCGTCCATACCTAAAAGGTGGTCGCAAATTTCAATCAGGAGGAAACCTTATGGGTTTCCTCCTTTTCGTTTACTATTTTTGCTTGCAAAACCATACACGAAATTTTATGCCCCAAAGGTCATAAAGTTAGCACTTTCATAGCGCTTAACAGCCTTTTTAAATAACTGCAACGATAGAATCAGCCAGAGTATCGACAGGACACCAACCAGCGCAAGTTTAATATAAGAAAAATGAGACACCGCCTCGACAGGCAAGGTTCCGATTATCAAGGACGGAATTAGAAAGGTAAACACAAAACGCATTGTGCCTTGGAACGCTCCGCCGTGGAACAGCGACGGCGTAAAGAAAAGCTCAAAAACACTCTTGGTGACCGAATCAGGATCGGTGAAATAAAAACTAATCGACTGTATCGTAATCGTAACCCCCACAAAGGCAATAATCGCAAAAACAACGAGAGCCAAGCACATCAAAATCTGAGTGATTCCGGCATGGATCATGACTAAATAAATGCAGATACAGATAATCCCGAAAAACATATCTCCAACAGCCGACGCACTAAACGATGATGTCGCGATTCTGCCGAGTAAATTTTTTGGTGAGAGTAGATACTGATCAAATATGCCAGAAGCGACAAGCCTTGGCATTTCTCTCAAACCAGCGCCGATCGAAAAAATCAGGCCGAATACGAGGGCAACGAAACCTTGCAGTCCAAAAACATCAGCCGTTGTCCATCCTCCGATATCTCCCGCTGTCTGGATAAGGAAAACCCAAATAACGACAAACGAGATGTTGTTAATCATCATTCCAAAAATATTCAGCAAAAAGCTTGTGCGAAGCTCCGCACTACTTTGAATATTCTTTTTTATTGCATAAAGCGCAAATTTAATTTCGTTTTTCATAATTTATCCTCCGTTCACTGAAACTTTTTTATGTGCTTTGCCGAACATGTACGAAACGATGATTCCCAAAAGTACTATCCAGAATAACTGAATTCCAAACAGCTGTAGATAGTCCGTTTTCCAAGAGTCATACACAATGTGGGTTATGAACTGAGACGCGCCGAACGGGCTCCAAATCGCGATCTGATACATTACCTTAGGAAAGAGTGCGACTGGCAGGTATGATCCGCCCAAAATCATGACAGCCTTATCTACGATCCAGTAGAGGGGCTTAATGTCCTCAATCCAGAAAGCGAGCAATCCAACTATCGCGTATACAAAAATCGACAGGATTGCCGAAAAAATAAAGACGAGGATCAGACTTGCAAAGAAGAGCGGCGTTGTCATCGTAGCCGGAACCCCCACGATCAAGGTAAGTGCGACTGTTCCAAGCACAGACGCGACAAAAAATGAGTATAGACCGGCTCCGAACTGCCACCAAATTCTATAGGTCAAATAGTCGGCAGGCTTTGAAAGCAAAATCTCAATAGTGCCAGATTTAATATCCTGCATTATTGAGGACGCAAGATCGCGCAATCTCAATGTCATAAAAGCGAAGTACATGAACATACTCCATGCCGCGATCTGAAACGTGACGCCGTTTACTTCGCCTCCTTTAATTTTAAAAATATACCAATACAGGATTAGCAAAACCCCACATCGAGCCGTGATACCAAATGTATCGACTAACAGCCGCGCCGGATATTGGACGCGGTCTTTAACCATCATTTTTATGGTCGTTTTAGCTAGTCTGAGCTGCTTCATACATTTCTCTGATAACCGTCTCCAGATCGACGTTATAGACATCGATGTCCGAAACTTTAAAATACGGGAGGACTTTCTGAAGCGCATCCGAGACCGTGTATTTTCTAAGGTCTACAGACAGAGTTACCTTGCCTGAATCGATACTCGCGTATTTGATACCGTCGGGCAGCTTCGGATTTTTTGTAAGTTCCGATTCCAAAACGAGACTAATGTACTTTTCATGAACGAACGACTTCCCAAGTTCGCTCGTTGCCATATCAGTGACGATTTTACCGTGGTTGATTATGACCGTACGTTCGCAAAGGGTTTCGATATCTCCGACATCGTGCGAGGTCAAGAATATTGTTGTTTTCTCCTCTTGATTTATCTTTATCAGAAGTTCCCGAAGTGCTTTTTTCGCAACAACATCCAGACCGATTGTCGGCTCATCAAGGAAAATTATCTTTGGCTTATGAATCAAGGAAACCGCGATTTCTGCTCGCATTCTTTGGCCAAGGGAAAGTTTTCGGACAGGCTGATTAGCAAAATCGCCAAGGTCGAATTGCTCGATTAATTGTTTTGTACGCGCGGCGATCTCTGCCTTAGAGAGGTCATACATAACGCCAAAAAACTCAAACGAATCTGTGATCGGTAAATTCGGAAAAAGCTGGCTACGCTGACCAAAAACTGTACCGATATGATATGCCAATTTTTTCCTATCTTTTGACGGGTCAAAACCAAGAACCGAAATTGAGCCTTCTGACGGAAAAAGTATTCCAGTAAGCATTTTTATCGTGGTAGATTTTCCTGCTCCATTCGGGCCAATGAAGGCAATACGTTCTCCTGCTTTAACGGTAAGTGAGATAGAGTTTACGGCAGTCACTGTCTTAATTTCGGGTGAAATAAGATTACGTAAAAAGCTAGCGCCTTTTCGCTTAACGGGAAATGTAAATACCTTTGAGATATTTGAGATTTTTATGACATTGCCGTCCATATTCAAATAGTATCATAAAAACGGATTTTACCTACAGAAATAAGGATTTTAAAGCCTGAGGGCTATTTTGCTACGCTACTCGTGCTAGCTGTTGAAGGTGATGAATTGCTGACCTTTGCGCGAACATACTTCGAGAAGCTCTAGCCCGACGCCCCAGCGCCTCGCAGAGCCTCGGCGCTCCGCCCTCGCCCCGTTTCCGCCTCCATGCTTTTTCTTTTTTCGCGGGGGGATTCTTTTTGAAATGGAATGGGCGGAAACGGGGCTCGGTCGGGCTTCACCTAAGAAGGTGAAGCGTGGGGCTCCCAATGCGGTGGCCTCGGTCTTATTGTATCGGCTTTGGTTTTCCCTGGCCACGGAGTGCACCACTCGGCCATCCGGCCTCGGGCATTTCCGCTGTGGATTTTGGATTCAAAACGCGCGGGGTTTCTGGCACGCAGTACAAAGTACGCCGAAATGCGCGACTTTGTCCGTTCCTTCGGAACGAACCCCGCGCTGAAAGACAAAACTATTTCGGTCTCATTTTGCCCGCCCTCCGATTTTGCCCGCACCCGCACGGCGGATTTGCCCTTTGCTCCCTCGCGCGCGCCTGCGGCGCGCGCCGCATTTGCCCTGCGAACCGAGGAAGTTTCAATTTGTGAGCCTAGTCGTGGTGTGACCCTAGGGTTCATTATCCCATAATAAGTCTTTTTAGACTTTCTTATTATATCAAATCGACCCTTGTCGAGCATCTATCGATTACTTTACAAGTATAAATATATATGATATAATGTGCGGAAAGTAAATTTGTAACTTAAAAACAATTAAATATGGCTAAAATTGAAATTGACTTCAAGCAGGTTGATAATATTCTCGACCTCTGTAACTTCTTAAAGTACATTCTTCGGGCAGAAGTTAAAATCCTTCATGAAGAGAAAAGTGGTATTGCGTTAGTGGCACATATGAGAACATCTAATGTGTTTGCTCGTGCTATGCAATTTACTACAATGACTGCTTTTGTTTTTGTGAATAAGAAAGTTAAAATTTTCTTCCATGAAAATTCTCTTATTCATATGTTTTCTGTATCACCAGAAGATTTAGAGAAGACTGATGCAAAATTCACAGAGCACTCCTTTAAAACAATTCAAAGTTTTATTGATTTTATTCAGCCAGAAACTGTTCCTATAGAGTTTCCTGAAATTGATATTCAGGACTTTAAAGAAATAGATCTTGAAAAGAGAGAGAAAGCGTTGGATAAATGGGAAGAAGTGTTGGAAAAACTCATCCCATATGGAGTACTTCTTGATAATCAGCGTCATGTCAACACTGGCGGGCACTATGTTTTCCAACTTCATCTACCATGCAAGGCAGTACCTAAAGATATTGCACTGAAAAATGAATTTGGAGATGGTGAATACCATGAAAATTTTGATTTACTTCTTTCGTTTTGTTCTGGCAAAAAAGACTGGAATGAGATGTACAAAGAAGCTCTTAGCCATCTAAAAAAGCTTTATGCTTTCGAAGAAATGGTTTACTGAACATTCAAGACTGTTAATATTGTTATTAACAGTCTTTTTTTTATGCGTCCTATCCTTCTCGAGTGTTCGAGCTGGCACTCGATTCTGTGACCCTACGGAGAATCGAACTCCGATTAACGGCTTGAAAAGCCGCTGTCCTAACCGTTAGACGATAGGGCCGAAAAATGCTTCTGCACTATAGCATTTTTCGTAGAATTCGCAAAATCAGGCCGTGCGGCGCATCGGCTCAAGCTGAGCCGCGATGCCCATGGCTGCGGCGACGATCACCAGGTTCTTGATGATGTACTGTCCGGCCAGCGTCGGGACCATGAAGCGCTGCCAGGACGCTTCCGGCAGAAAAACGAGCGGTCCGAACGTCGTAATCATGTGCACAAGGAGCAGCGGCAGCACGACACGCTCAAGGCCGCGGATCAGGAACAGCACGCCAATGAGCATCTCAAAAATGCCGAACGCAATGTAAAAATCGGCGAAGGCCATGAAGTGGATCGTCCGGTCGAACAGCGCTTCGACAAGCGGTCCGGCCGGCGAGAGACCGAGCACTTTGAGCAAGCCGAACCAGAAGAACACCACGAATATGCCGAAGCGAGCCGTCGGCACCGCCCAGCGCTTGAAGAACCCTATGAGCCCGGAATCGATTGTTTGGATCGTCATATGCATATTATAATACGCTCCCCTGTTCCGGTAAAGCACGATAAAAGCCGCCGATCAGGCGGCCCGTATCGCGATCAAGGACTCTAGTGCGCGCCGTCTTTCTTGGCGTGACCGTGGGCGTCGACTTCGTAGGCAGTGTTCTGCTGCTCGAAGAAGTTGACGAGCTCGTACACGTCGGTCGCCGTGCTCATCCACTTGGCCGGGTTCGCGGCGTTGTAGTGCTTCGGCATGCCGAGCTCTTCGAGGCGGCGGTCGGCGACATACTGCACGTACTGGTTCACGTAGTCCGAGTTGAGGCCAAGGATGCCGTTCGGGAAAAGGTCGCGGTTGTAGGCAGTCTCAAGCTCCACGCCCTCGATGACGATGTTGCGGATCTCTTCGGCGAACTCCGCAGTGAGCAGCTCCGGATTCTCCTCGAGGATGTTGAGGATGAGGTTCATGCCGAACTTGAGGTGCAGCGACTCGTCGCGGATGACCCAGTTCACGAGGCTGGCGAAGTTCTTGAGCTTGTTGCGCTGGCGGAACGAGAGCACCACCATGAAGCCGGAGTAGAACCAGATGCCTTCCATGACGATGTTGTACGCGATGAGGTTGCGGATGAAGTCCTTCTTCCCTTCCGGCGAATCGATCACGAGCGTCTCTTCCGTCATGCGCTTGAGGTACTTGTTGATGAAGTCCTCCTTCTTGACCATCGATTCCGTGATCGTGTGGACTTTGTAGATCTGCTCGCGATCGACCGGGAAGGTCTCAAGCACGTATTCGAAGGCGACGCAGTGGTTGGCCTCCTCCCACATCTGCTTGGCGAGGTACAGGTGGCACGTCGGGCTCTTGATGTACGGATACACGCCGAGCGCAAGGGCGCGGTTCACGATGAGTTCGGCCGGGTTGAAGAACGCCATCAGAAACTCGACGGCATGGCGCTCGTCTTCGGTCATCTCGTTCCAGTCCTTGATGTCCTCGCCGAGCGGGATCTCGTGCGGGAACCAGGTGTTGCGGACGGCCTGGTTGTAGAGGTCGTACGCCCACTTGTATTTCATCGGATGGAGCGATGTGTCTTTCGGTTCAGGTTTTCCAATAAGCATGGCGTTTATGAGATGAGATTGCTAAATAAGCCGACGACTACTCGCACCCTTCGCAGATGTTCGCGCTCTGCGGGTCGTCCGGGAGGATCACTGTCGGATGCATCTTTGCGGCGACGGCCTTGAACGGCGGCTCCTTCGGCACGGCGACAGGCTCTGCCGGCGCCGGCTCTTCTTGGCGGATCACATCGGCCACCAGCGGCAATTCCTGGGCCTTAGGAGCTTCTTCGACCACAGATGCCTTCGAGACGGCCACTTCGACGGTTGCAGTGCCGGCATTCTCGGAGACGGTTTCCTTGACGGCGACCTTTTCCATGAAGAGCGCGGCAAAGCCGGTCTTGCCGATGGTCGCTGCCTTGTTCACGGAGACTGTGGACTGCTCGGCCGTATGCTTCGGCTTCATGTGGAGATAGTAGGTCGTCTTGAGGCCTTTTTTCCACGCATTGGTGTACACGTTCATCACATCGTCGATATCGCGGCTCGAAAGGTACATGTTGCGGGAGATCGCCTGGTCGACCCACTTCTGGGCGCGGGCGGCGACTTCGACGAATGCCTCCGGCGAAGTGTCGAAGCTGGTTTTATAGATGCGCTTCATGTGGTCCGGGATGCCGTCGATGTTCTGGAGGTCGCCGTGATGCTCAAGGATCTTCTCGCTGTACTTCTCCCAGAGGCCTTCCTGCTTGAGTGCGGCAACGAGGTTCGGGTTCACCTCCAGGTACTTGCCGGAGATCTTGTTGCGGGAGAACATCTGCGCAAAGCGCGGGTCGATGCCCGGCGAGGTGCCGGCCACGAGGCCGATGTTCGCGTTCGGGGCGACGGCCATGACGGTCGCGTTGCGCACGCCCTTTCTGACTTTGCGGCGGAGCGTCTCCCAGTCGAGGTCCGGCACGCCGCGCACGCTCGTCGTGACGACGGTGAGCTCTTCGCCGCGTTCGCGGGCAAGCTTCTCCATCGTATCGATCGGCACCATGCCGCGGCTCCAGCCGGAGCCCTCGAAATGCTTGTACGCACCGCGCTCTTCGGCGAGCTTGGCCGACTCGTCAATGGCCATGTAGCTGATGAATTCGAAGACCTTGTCCACGAAATCATGCGTCTCGCGGTCTTCGTACGAAAGGCCCATCTGTTCGATCGTATCGGAAAGGCCCATGAGGCCGAGACCGACGGCGCGGTTCTCCTGGTCGGCCTTCTTGGCTTCCGGGATCGGCGGGACGTTCACGTCGACGAGGTTGTCGAGCTGTCGGATAGAAAGACGCGTCGACTCCTCGAGGCGATGCCAGTCCATCTGCTTGCCCACAAGGTGACGCGGCAGGTTGAGCGAGATGAGGTTGCATACGGCGACATTGTCCTTGTTCTGCGGCAGCGTGACTTCGGTGCAGAGGTTCGAGGCATGGATCGTTCCCGTGTTGTTGTTGAGCGCGCGGACATTGATCGGGTCCTTCCAGGTGAGCCACGGGTGCGACGTCGTCTGGAGCGACACGAGGATGTTCTTGTACTGCTGGCGCGCCGGCATTTTCTTCCAAAGGCGGATCTCGCCGCGCTCGGCCATGTCGCAGTATTCCTGGTAGCGCTTGGAGAACGCTTCGCCGTAGAGCTCGACAAGGTCGCCGGTCTCCTTGGGGTCGAAGAGATACCAATCCTGGTCGTGCTCGACGCGCTTCATGAACTCGTCCGAGATGTACACGGCGATGTTCGCGGTGCGCGTGCGGCGATAGTCGTCGCCGGCGTTCTGTTTAAGGTCGATGAAATCCTGGAAATCATAGTGCCAGTTCTCCATGTAGAAGCAGAGTGCGCCGAGCTTCTTGCCGCCGCGCTGCACGGCGCGGATCGCCGAGTCGATGATATGCAGGAACGGCACCGGGCCGCTCGACACGGTGTTCGAGCTCTTGAGGATGGAGCCGTTGGCGCGGAGCTTGGTCACCGCGAGACCGATGCCTCCTGTCGCCTTAGAGAGCATGAGGACGTCCGAAACAGTCTTGCCGATATGCGCCATGTCGTCCTCGACCTGCATGAGGTAGCAGTTCGAGAAGCTCTGCGCGTTCGTGCCGGCGTTCACGTTGGTCGAACCGGCCGAAAGATACTCGAGCTTCGACATCTTGTCGTAGAACTTCTTGGCCCATTCGGTGCGGTTCTTCTCCGGGAGTGCCATGGTCATGGCGACACGCATCCAGAAATACTGCGGGGTCTCAAGCGGCTTGCGGTCAGCATCCTTGACCAAATAGCGGTCGAGCATCGTCGACACGCCGGAATAGCGATAGAACTCATCGCGCTCGATCTTGAGATAGCGGCCGAGCTCGTCGAGGTCGAATTTTTCCTTCAGGCGCTTGTCGAGCAGGCCGAGTTCGACGCCAAGACGGATGTAGTGCTGGAAATGCGCCTTATGCACCGTCGCAAGCTCCTCGCGGGTCTCGTAGCTGCCGAGCGCCTTCTTATAAATGGTCTTGAGCAGGAGGCGCGTGGCGATCTTGTCGTAGTCGAGATCGTACTGCGTGTTCTGCAGAGCGGCGTTGATCGTCGCCTGGTCCATCTCCTCGGTCGTGATGCCGTCGTAGATGGTGAGCTCCGTCTCCGTCGCGATCTGCACGACCTTTTCGAGCGGGTTCGGGATGCCGTACGTGGCGCGTTCGATGGACTTGTTGATCTGATTGGCGTTGAACGGCACGCGGGTGCCGTCGCGCTTCAGGACCATCTTGCTCGACAGGGACAAGACCGCAGGCACTGCGGCCTGCGGCGCTGCCTTCGGAGCCGCAGTCGGCTGAGCGGCCGGAACGGCCTGTGCCGCCTGAGCGTCGGCGGCGGCAGACGGAACGTGCGCAGCCTGCTGCGCGGGAACAAAACCTTTGAGATCCTCAAGCCCGAGCTTTTCTTTCTGCGGTGATGGCATATGCGTTGATACGTGCGCCCGCTAATGATAACCCCGCGGAAATTCGCATAAGAAATGACGCATCGGCGTGATCGTCACTTCTCGCGCAAACTTCTCAATGGGACCTTGATTATACCCGCGCCCACCGGGGGTCACAAGGTGTGGAACGGCAAAAATTTGTCCTTAGAAAACAAAAATGATAGTATGTCGAACGAGGCCCCGCGAGGAGCCGAAACAGCGGCCTTTCCGGGTCGGAATAAAGAAAAAATAAACCGCAAGCGGGGTTATGCACAGAGACACGCCCCGCTTGGAACAAATGGAGACGTGGCTGAGTGGTTGAAGGCACCGCACTCGAAATGCGGCGTGCGGGAAACCGTACCGTGAGTTCGAATCTCACCGTCTCCGCATTTGGAAAATCAAAAGTCTTATTTTATAAGGCTGTTTTGTGCTACCCCCTAGGGGTACTTAGGTTGTAATGGATAGTAGCGGGTCATGCCTAGTTTCCAT
>CAZHLG010000013.1:0-32461 GCA_964533145.1 uncultured Candidatus Saccharibacteria bacterium
CCGAGGCAATGGCCATCTGGGACATCATCGAGACATTCTACGGCACCTTCGGATTCAATCTCCAAGTGCGTTTCTCCCGTCACGACCCGGCCACGCCGGAAAAATATCTAGGCGGAGAAGACGTCTGGGCCAAGGCCGAAGGCGCACTCAAGAAACTCATGGAGCAAAAAGGCGTGACCTGGATCGACGGCATCGGCGAGGCCGCATTCTACGGCCCGAAGATCGACTTCATCTCGCGCGACTCGATCGGCCGCGTCCTTCAGGTCGCGACCATCCAGCTCGATTTCAACCAACCGAAGAACTTCGGCCTTGTCTGCACCAACGAGAAAGGCGAAAAAGAGCAGGTCGTCATGATCCATGCCGCCATCATGGGATCGATCGAGCGCTTCATGTCAACGCTCATCGAGCACCTCGCCGGTAATTTCCCTGTCTGGCTCTCGCCGACGCAGGTCGCCGTCGTCCCAATCAGCGAAAAACAGTCGGAGTACGCGCGCAGCGTCTACGACGCACTAAAGAATGCCGGTATCCGAGCAACGATAGACGAAAGCAACGATTCCGTCGGCAAACGCATCCGCGAGGCCAAGAACAAAAAGACGCCATACGTCATCGTCGTCGGCGACAAGGAAAAGGAAGCCGGCGTCATCACCGTCGAGACCCGCACGGAGAAGCTCGAAGGCGTCATGACAGAAACGTTCATCGCCCGTCTCGAACAGGAGATCCGCGAGAAGACGCTCAATTAAGTTTCCGGACATAAAAAATAGCCGCATCGTGCGGCTATTTTGTTTTACACCGTTACTGTCAGTTTTTTTGGTGCGACAAAAGAAAGATACTCGTAATTGCTCTGACTGGAAACCGGCTCGACTTCGTAGTGACATGTAAACACTTGTTCCGTCGTGAATCCGGCGATATGCGTACACATGTCAGGTGCGAAAGCGAACTGGTCCAAAGCGTCCTTTTTTGAGACGATCGTGCCTGCGACATAGAACCATCCGGAGCGCTTGGTTGCGACTCTTCTTCCCGTACTGCGATTCCTGTACGTATACACAAACCGTAATTTATAGACGTCTTGCAAGCCATCACGACGAAGGTCCATGATCTCCTTGATCGTGCGCAACCTGTCGTTTTTTGGATATGCGTTCATGTCTTTGAACCGCCTGTCACGGACAGCATGCACGGTCCGGTTTCCAGCAGGCCTGTATTGGCATGTCTCAACATGCATCGTTCGTACTGTGTTTTTTAAAGATATCTTCATTTGATCAGTTTTAAAAAAAAATACCACACCAACCTGCTTTGTCAATTATAAACAAAAACCGCTCATTGCTGAGCGGTTTTTTATTACGAAAATTAAATATCAATCTCCGCGGTCTTGGCGTGCGTCTGAATGAAGGATTTGCGCGGTGCGACATCGGAGCCCATGAGCATGTCGAAGACCCGGTCCGCTTCGGCGGCATCCTCGATGGCGACCTGCAGCAGAATGCGGCGCGCCGGATCCATCGTGGTCTCCCAGAGCTCTTCGGCATTCATCTCGCCGAGACCCTTGTAGCGCTGCACATGCAGCTTGGCTGTCTTGCCCTTCGCGTCCTTAACCTCGATCTCCTCGACTTCCCCGCCCTCGGACTGCTCGGCCTGGTCTTCTTCGGCGCGCTTGAGCATCTCGTCAAGGTTGTCGTCCTTGATGCCGGTGATCGCGGCCTTCTCCTCGTCGGTATAGGCGTAGAAGATCTCTTTGCCCTTCTTGATCTTATACAGCGGCGGCTGGGCGATGTAGATGAAGCCGCCGTCGATGAGCGGGCGGAAGTAGCGATAGAAGAGCGTGAGGATCAGGGTGCGGATGTGCGCGCCGTCCACGTCGGCATCGGTCGCGATGACGATCTTGTGATAGCGGAGCTTGGCGATGTCGAACGTGTCGCCGATCGCCGTACCCATGGCGACCACAAGATTACGGATCTGTTCGGATGCGAGCATCTTGTCGAGGCGGGCGCGTTCGATGTTGAGGATCTTGCCGCGCAGCGGAAGGATCGCCTGCGTGCGGCGATCGCGGCCGGTCTTGGCGGTGCCGCCTGCCGAGTCTCCCTCCACAATGAATATTTCCGCTTCTTCGGCGCTCTTGGTCTGACAGTCGGCGAGTTTGCCCGGAAGCGTCATGCCTTCCATGGCACCCTTGCGCAAGACCGAGTCCTTCGCGGCCTTTGCGGCCTTGCGGGCGCGCACGGCAAGAATGACCTTGTTGATGATGGCCTTAGCCTCGTCCGGATGCTCTTCGAGGAACGAGCCGAAGGCCTCGCCAAACACCGTAGCGACGGCACCCTGCGCCTCAGGCGAGCCAAGCTTGCCTTTGGTCTGGCCTTCGAACTGGATCTCGCGGAGCTTCACGGACACGACGACAGTGAGACCTTCGAGCACGTCGTCGCCGGTGAAGGCGCCGTCAGATTCCTTGATATAGCCCTCCTTCTTGGCATATGTGTTGAGCGTGCGGGTGAGCGCTGTCTTAAAGCCGGTGATGTGCGTGCCGCCTTCCGGGTTGTAGATATTGTTGGCATACGCCACGATCTTGGCGGAGACGTCGTCCGTGTACTGGAGCGCCACTTCACACATGACGCCATCCTGCTCTTTCTCGACATAGAAGATGCTGTCCTGGATCGGCTTCTGCGCGAGGTTATAGTACTTCACGAGCGAGACAAGACCGCCTTCGAAATAAAAGGAGTAGTTCGGCAGATCGAGGCCGAGCTCGCTGAACCAATGGACATCTTCGAGTTTGAGCTTGCCCTCATAGCCGCGCGCGTCGATGCAGCGGATGCGCAGACCCTTCACGAGATACGCCTGGCCGCGGAAATGGTTGACGATGGTGTTCCAGTCGAAGACGAGGTCCTTGAAGATCTCCGTGTCCGGCTCGAAGGTCACGATAGTGCCGTGCGTCTTGGTTGTGCGGATTTTTTTCACGGCCGCCTTTTTCTTGCCCTGCGAGTATTCCTGCATGTGCACGCCGCCGTCCTTGTGGACCATGACCTGCGTATACGACGAGAGCGCGTTGACCACGGAAGCACCCACGCCGTGCAGGCCGCCAGAGACTTTGTAGCCCTCGCCGCCGAACTTGCCGCCGGCATGGAGCGTGGTCATGACAACCTCAAGCGCGGAGACTTTGGTCTTGGGATGGACGTCCACCGGGATGCCGCGGCCATTATCGGCGATGCGGATGCGGTTGCCCGGCAGAAGCACGGCCTCGATCTCGTCGGCGAAGCCGCCCATGGCCTCGTCGCGCGAGTTGTCGAAGATCTCCCACACGAGATGGTGGAAGCCCTCGATGCCCGTGCCGCCGATATACATGCCGGGGCGCTTGCGCACCGGCTCGAGACCTTCGAGGACGGAGATGTCTTTTGCGCTGTATGAGGATTCGTTTTTGTCGGGCATATGGGTGGCTAGGCAATTAAAAAGTCCTTGTGAAATAAGGACGTACGGTCTATTTCAACAGAGTAATTATAGCATATTTTATGCACATCCGGACACTTGACTTTATATTTAAAATAAGATATAATGTATTCAAATTAGTCAAATCATGAAAAAGGTTCTCTTGAATTGCTGGGCATTGATGAATGATAATCATCTGCCCTTCCCCGAAGCAAAGCGGAAGACATTTACCACAATAACGATAGCTTTCACTCTATTCCTCGTGTTTTGCCTTATATTCGGGCGGACGCCGACGCGAGGCACATATCTCGATGAAATCTGTCGGTATTAAAATTGTGAGCCCGCTGGGAAAAACTACAATCCTCTCTTTCGAGAGGATTTTTTATTACCGGATTTCCCAGCCTTTTTCCTGGATGGCTTTGGAGATAGTGTCCATGATCGCAGTCACCTCTTCGTCGGTGAGCGTGCGCTCGGCGGACTGGAAGACGAGGCGGACGGCGAGCGATGTGCGTCCGTCTTTGGTGAAGTGGTCGAAGAGCCGTGGCTCGCGGGCGAGCAGCGACGTGCCGTGCTCCTTGCAGAGCGAGATCAGATCGGCTGCGGCCGTACCCTCCGGAACCCAGACAGCGACGTCGCGGGAGATGAAGGGGTACGAGGACCACGGAATGAAGCGAGTGCCTGAAGCAGAAGATTCGGGTGTGACTGCCTGGAGACTCATATCCCGTGTGAATTCCTCGAGCGTACTCTCGACGACACCCTTCTTGTCCGCATACGCGACATGGATTTCTTCGCTGCCGGCTGCCGGAAAGACCGTGCCGATCTCGAAGATCTTTGCCTCGTCGAGACCGAGGAGCGGCGCGTTAAGGCGGTTCATCTCATATGAGAGCTTGAGCGCGTCCGCGAGATTCGTGCGCAGAAATTCCTTGCCTTTGGCCGCGCGAGCAACTTCGATGGCGCCCTTTTTCGCAAAGGCGTAGTTCATTACTTCGGAGTAGCCGTCGGCAAGCAATTTCTCGCGCGCGGCGAGCGTGCGCTGGTACGTCTCGTTCGTCTTGGGAACAAAATCGATCTTCGGCAACGCGGGCGCGATGCGGTCGTAGCCCATGATGCGGCCGATTTCCTCAACCATATCGTGCGGTCCGATGAGATCAAGACGCCAGAACGGAACGGTCATGCGCACCGTATCCCCTTCCGCCGCATACTCGAAGGCGTAGCATTTCAAAATATCTTCCACATCAGCAAGCGTAACGCCCGAACCGAGCTTGCCGTTGATGTCGCTCACGGAAAATTCGAGCGTGCGCTTTTCCTGCGGCGTCGGATAGACATCGACGATATCCTCGAACTGAGCCTCGGGGCACATCTCAAGAATGAGCGCGGAAAGCTCGCGCATGGCGTACGGGGCGAGCTCGGGCGACAGGTCGTTCTCGAAACGTTTGGCGGCGTCGGAGAGCAGGTTAAGACGGCGGGCCGTCTTGCGCACGGAGACGGGATCGAAATTGGCCACCTCGAGCACGATGTCCGTCGTGCCGTCCGAGATACCCGAACTCGCGCCGCCCTTCACGCCGGCGATGGCGAGCGGCTTTTTGCCGTCAGTAATCATCATGTCGCTCGCGGCGAGTTTGGCCACGATCTTCTCGCCGCCGACGGTCTCGAATTCCTCGCCGTCATTCGCTGATGCTACGACGATCTTCTCTCCGGCGAGCTTGGCGAGATCGAAGGCATGCGTCGGCTGTCCGGTGTTCCAGAGCACGATGTTGGTCGCGTCCACGATGTTGTTGATGCTCTTCTGTCCGACAGCCGCAAGGTGCTTCACGACCCACTCAGGCGACGGACCGACCGTGATTCCGCGCACGATGCGCCCCATGTAGCGGCGGCAGGCGGGCGTTGCGATCTCGATGGAAAGCGCAGTCGGCGTGGATGCCGGGATCTTGTACATGGGCGTCGGGTCGGTGAGCGGAATGCCGAGCTGGCCGGAAAGCTCACGCGCAACACCAAGATGCCCGAGCAAATCGTGCGCGCGGTTCGGCAGAATGTTGAGGTCATACACGATGTCGCCGTCCGGCAGCGTCTCGACGGATTCCACCTCGCACAGGTGCAGCGTGAACACATCGGCAAGCTTGTCGGCTTCCGGAATGCCGGGCACGTACCATTTGAGCCAGTTGTAGGAGATTTTCATGCTTAGAATTGATTGAGGCGCAGATCGCCCTGGTAGAAATAGCGGATGTCGGTGATGCCCCACTTGACCATGGCGATGCGGTCGAGGCCGCCGCCGAAGGCGAAGCCCTGCACTTTTTCCGGATCGAGGCCGGCGTTCCTGAGCACGACGGGATGGATCATGCCGGCGCCCATCACTTCGAGTAGGCGGCCACGGAAACTCACGAAGACCTCGAGTGCAGGCTCGACGAACGGAAAGTAGCTCGGACGGAACTGGATCTCCACTTCCTCGCCGAGCATCTTCTTGTAGAAATGAAGCAGCGTACCCTTGAGTTCGGCAAGCGTCACGTTCTCGCCGACGACGGAGCCGTCGATCTGAAAGAACTGCGCCTCGTGCGTTGCGTCGGTGGCCTCGTTGCGGAAGACTTTGCCAATTGTGATGAAAGCAGCCGGAATGCGACTGTCCTTTGCGGCAGCTTCGAGGGCGCGGACGGTCGCGGCCGTCGCATGCGTGCGCATGACCGGGCGCGCGCTGCGCTCGCCGCTCTGAGCCTTCTCGATCTCCTCTTTCGGCAGCTTGATCCAGAACGTATCCTGCATATCGCGCGAGGGATGATCCTTCGGCATATTGAGCGCGTCAAAGCAGTACCACTCCGTCTCGAGTTCGGGGCCAGACACAACCTCAAAACCGAGCTCGGAAAAAGCCCGATAGGCCTCGTTTTGCAGGATGGAGAGCGGGTGCTCGGTGCCGCGGCGCGCTTGCGTATCCATACGGCCATACTACAATAGAGGGCATGAAAAAGCTACGCGCGGCCGCCCTGCTCTCCTGCCTCGTCTTTCTCGCACTCGCATTCTACATCGGCTGGTCCGACAACGGACCGTCGCTCGGCTTCTGGCCGTTTATGTAAGAACTACTGTGCGCCGTAGAGCAGTTTCGCCCGCGCGCAGTATTCGCACTCGCGCGAGGAGCCGTAGAGCTTGGCTTCGCAGGGGCGGCCCGTCCACTCGCCGCTCCGAACGAGACGGTCGTAGTCGGCGATGTCGGCCTTGAGCCGCCCGATCTCTTCCCCGCCGATGGAACGCTCGTACACGGCATCCTTGTCGCCCGGCTTCGCCTCGATGAACAGCAGCTTCGAGGCGCGGACCTCTGTACCTTTCTCCGCACCCTCGATGATGTACGAGTACATGGCGAGCTGCCGCAGGAGACCGCTCATGCGCCCTTCCTCCCCTTCCGGCTTTTCAATAACACTCTTGCCCTTCGGACTGCCGGTCTTGAAATCGGTCACGGCAACGACCCGGTCTTCTTCGCGCTCGGTCAGGTCGATCTTTCCGTACAGAGTCAAATGCGGAAGTTTCGCATCCTTGTATGACACGGAACGCTCCGAAACTGCGTCTTCGGAAATATGCGGCAGATGCGTCTCGGCAAACGAAGCGAGTATCTTCTTCGCGTCACGGAATATGCGCTCGGACAGCGTCTCGTCGCGGACATACTCGCGCGCGATCGCATCGCGAAGAGTCGCGTCGTGCGGGCGGGCATCCCTCGACTTGATCATGTATTCGATGCCGGCGTGCACCGCCGATCCGAGCAGCAGGCTTTCGGTCTTGGGTTCGGGCAGCTGGAGCAGATTGCGGAAATACCATTTCCACGGGCACTCGAAGAAATTGTTCAGCAGCGTCACTGAAACATTCACGCGCGGATACTCTTCGGCAACGACCGCGGCAAGTTCTTCCTTGCTTGCAGATGCGACGGGCTCGGCGCGGGACACGAAGATCATTGGATCGTCGGCAAGGAGCGCTGCTTCGGTTTCCGCCAGGGTCCGCCGCTCGACGAGCGCTTCGGGCAAGTCGGCCAGGATGCGCGCAGGTTCAAGCTCTCCGCCGGCATATGCCCGGCGCGGATACGAAAGCGTGCAGGTTTCCTTGGCGCGCGTGATGGCCACATACAACTCGCGGCGCGCGACCGTCTCGTCTTTTTTCTCCACGAGCGTTTCCAGACTCTCGGGCAGCGTGAACCCGAGACGCTTGCCGCGCATGAGCGAGGCATCATCGAGATGCGCGATGTACACGTGCGCGAATTCAAGACCTTTCGACCCGTGAAGCGTAAGCACGCGCACGCCGCGGTCCGCCGAAAAGACGGCGAGCGGCAGCTCATGCCCGTACGCTTCGAGGCGGTCGAGATACAGTAGGAAATCGCCGAGCGACAGGTGCGGATGCCTCTCGAGCTGCGCTTCGGCAAGGTGCATGAACGTGCGGATGACCTCGACCTGCCGGATGAGCGTTTCATGCTCGCGCGGTTCGGCGAAAAACAGCTTCTCTCCGATTGCCTGCATCAAACCGTGCAATCCGAGCGTGCCGCTTGCCGTGAGAAGATCGGAAAGGATCACGCCGAGACGGGCGACGGGGTCGGTCGGGAGGCGCGAGCCGCCGTAGGCGGCGAGCGCCTCGAGCGAGAGCTTGCGCGCACCCTGCTCGCGCAGGAAACGGTGCGCGGCAAGCGGCGGGATGCCGACAGCCGGATCAAGCATGAGCGCCGAAAGCGCCACGGCATCGTACGGATCATGCACGGCATGCAGGATATCGCGCACGGTCTTGGTCTCGGGCGAAGAAAAGAACGACACCGTCCCGCTCGCCGCGACAGGAATGCCCTGATCGCGCAAAACGGCAACGGCACTCCGGACCTGATAGTTCTTCGGGACAAGGATCGCGCAATCTTCCGGCGCGGCACCCGCAGCCAGCTTCTCCGCGATGTCTTTGGCTGCCAGCAGTATCTCATCGCGCGGATATCCGCACTCGAGCACGCGGAGTTTCGTCTCCGGCGCATGTGAATTGGCATGCAGTTTCCCTTTGGCGATAGTGCTTTCAAGCAGCGTATCGGCCGCATCGAGCACGGTCTGCGTCGAACGGTAGTTTTCCGTGAGCGTGATCTCCTTCGCCGCGCCGAACATGCCGCGGAAATCCGTGAAATGCGCGAGCGAGCTGCCGGCAAAGCCGTAGATGAGCTGACGGTCGTCACCCACGACAAATATGTTCGGTTTCTCCGTACTGCTCCAGACAGCGCGCAAGAAGGCATTCTGCACGCCGCTCGAGTCCTGATGCTCGTCCACGAGCACGTACTGATAGGCCTCGCGCAGGTCGGCCCGCACTTCTTCCGAGATCTCCGCAAGCCGCACCGCGTATGCAAGCGCATCGTCATAGTCCATCAGCGCGCGGTCCTGCTTTGCCGCCTCATATGCCTCGTAAAAACGCACGACTTCCCGGGTGCGCTCGAGCGCTTCGATGTCTTTGAGCGCCTCCATCTTGAGCTCGCCCTTGCGCGCGCCGCGCGAGGAAATGTTCGCCGGATCGTCGCTTATGCGCGCGATATCGAGCTCGACGGCTTCGAGGAACTGCTCGGGCGAAAGACTCTCGCGTTTGAGCAGCGAGACGAGCGACTTGAGATCGCCGAAATACCGCGCCGCATCGGAACGCGGACGGATGTGCTGCCACTCGCCCGCTTGAAGGATCTCGTCCACGAGAGCGACGGCTTCGGTATCGGAAAGCAGTTCAGGCTTTGTCTCGAATCCGATCAGCGAGAAATACTTCTCGATGATCCCGATGGCAAAGCGATGGAACGTGGAGATGTACACCTCGCTCGCCGTCGATCCTATGAGCGCGAGCAGGCGCTCGCGCATCGCGCGCACGCCCGCGTTCGTGAAGGTCAGGCAGAGCACTTCACCCGGCTTGACCTGCGCGTCAGAGGAGATGATGTTGGCGATGCGAAGCGAGAGCACCTGCGTCTTGCCGGTACCCGGACCGGCAACGACCATGACCGGCCCGTCGATCGAATCAACGGCCGTTTTCTGGGCAGGATTGAGCTTGGCGTATGCGTCCCGGAATGCCTGGTCTGTGTGCATGACCGCATTCTACCGCACAGCGCACAGAAACAAAAAAGAGGCGCTATGCGCGCCTCTTGCTGCGGTCATGCCTTACCGGCGAACCCCGTACCGATTGATGGTGACCATCACGACGGAATCGTCCGTCAGGACATTCACTTCGTGCACGAATTGCAGACAGACGCCCTTCATCGTGATTCTGCCGTCACAGCAGAATGTCGGGACTGACAATGTCATGTGTGGTGTGCTCCTCATATAGCCATCAATGTGTCTCTCGAGGGCTACCGTGCGGACTTGGTCTACGGGCACGCATACCGTCTCACGGGCGGTGGTCTTTGATCCTGAACCGAAGATTCCAGAAATATTAAGTTCGTTTACCAAATGGTCTTTTAATGTATCGTGCATTAATGAAATCAGTTTGTTTGATTCCATTATAGCATACTTACTACGATATGGCAAGTCCTACTGTCGCCTTGTACGCCTCCCCTGCGCCCATGGTGACAAGCACGTCATCCGGACCCAGCGATGCCTCCGAGACAAAGCGCTGCGCCGCATCGAAATCCGCGAAAGCGCGAGCCCCGGGAACATGCTCGGCGACGGCCGCCGCCAGCTTCTCGCTCGACACGGTCGGATCCGGCGCCTCGCGGGCAAAGTAGATCGGCAAAAAATACGCAGCGTCAGCGGCGCTGAATGCGGTCGTGAATTCATGGAAAAAGGCCTTCGTGCGCGAATAAAGATGCGGTTGAAATATGACGGTTATTTTTTTGTCTCCCCTCGGATACATCTCGCGCAGTGCTTCAAGGCTTGCCTTGACCTCGGTCGGATGATGCGCGTAATCGTCATACACGGTTGCGCCCGAAGCGGTGACGCCACGCTTGTCGAGACGGCGCCACGTGCCCTGGAACTGTGCGAGGGCGTCGGCCGCCGCGGCGGCGGGGACGCCGGACAATTCCGCGACAGCCATCGCCGCGGCGGCATCTTTCCGATTATGCTCCCCTGGCACGGAAAGCTTCGGAACGCGATCAAGATACTTCGTATAATCCACGATCTCAAGCGGCGCATCCTTGATGGCGGCCATTACCGACGGATCGCTCGGGTCGCACACGACGGCGCTGCCCGTCTGCAAGACCATCTCGCGGAAGGCGCTCTCGATATCGGCCAGATCTTTGTAGTAGTCGAGATGGTCGGCTTCAATGTTTGTTATTACCAGAATTTTCGGATGAATGTTCAAGAAAGAACGCTCGTACTCGCAGGCCTCCACCACAAAATCCTCGCCGCGGCCGACGACCAGATTCGATTTGTAGTCCTTGAGGAACGAGCCGACGATGACTGACGCGTCCTTGCCGGCATCGAGCAGCACTTTTGCGATCATGGCCGTCGTCGTGGTCTTGCCGTGCGTGCCGGAAACGGCGATCGTGCGCTTTCCCGCCGTCACGATGGAGAGCATCTCAGGATAACTCTTAGCGGAAATGCCGCTCGCAAAGATCTCCTCCATGAGCTTCGGGTCGTAGTGCTTGATGGCGATTGTATACACGATAAGATCGGCATCCTTCGGAATAAGATCGAAGCCCTGCCCGATCTCGATGCGCGCGCCAAGCTCGCGGAGCTCGCGCACGGCCTCGCCGTCGCTCATGTCCGAACCGCAGACCTCCGCACCCTCAAGAAGCAGCATCCGCGCGATAGCCGAAATGCCGATGCCGCCGATGCCGACGAAGAACGCTTTTTTTATTTGTTTTAAGTCAAAATGTGTCATGCGTTGTCCATCTCTTCTTGAGAAATAGTGCGGATGTGGGTTTCTCCTTCTTGCGTCCAAGCCGGTTCGGTGACAAGCGTCATTCTCATTTTTCCTTTATACCAGATCCTTGTTCCCGGTTTGATCTGAACGAGATCGCCCTCCGTCACCGGAACAGCTTCGTCATCCAAGAAAAATGTCCCCGAGCCTTCGATAATGAAATACTGAAATATGCTCGTATGCTTGAATTCCTCAAAATGCCCTTGCTCGACCTCGACATACGCAAGTTCGCAATCAGTCATGGGAGGATACACCCAAAGACCGATGCTATGTTTTTCGATACGACCAATATGCTCGCGTGATGTTTTTACGTACATGCCTTATTTCAATTTCTTCACGAGTGCCACGAACTGATCGTTGCGGTCGTACTCGTTCGTGAACATGCCGAACGAGGCGAATGCCGGCGAGAAAAGCACGACGTCGCCTTTCTGCGCCACATGCACGGCCTCGCGGACGGCTTCGGCGAGCGTGCGGGCCGAATACGCCATGTGCGAGATCTTCGATCCGTCGAGCTTGTCCGTGCCCGAGCCGGGCAGGAGCACGACTGCTTTGGCCTGCACCGCAGCGGTCTTCAGCAGCTCTTGCATATCGAGCCCTTTGTCCGCACCGCCCATGATGAGCACGGTCTTCTTCGCGGGAAAGGCCTTGAGCGCGGCGATCGTCGCCTCGGGCGTGGTGGAATTGTTGTCGTTGTAGATCCCGATGCCGCGCACTTTTTTGAGCAGCTGCAAGCGACCCTCCACAGCCTTGAAGCTCTCGACACCCACGCGGATCTTCGCAAGCGGGATCTTGAGCGCGCGACAGGCAGCGACGGCAAGCGCGGCATTCTCGCGGTTGTGCTCGCCGGCAAGCGGCAGCTTCCAGGCCTTCGGGATGTCGCCGGCATGCGCGACGACGTGCGTGCCTTTGTGTGTCTTCGGGATCTTTTTCTCAAGCTGCGGGCTCGTCACCAGAAAATCGTCAGCTGTCTGATACTTGAAGCAGTTCGCCTTATCGGAAAAATACTCCTTGAGATCGAAGTTGTAATAGTTCATGTGGTCGGGCATGAAGTTCGTGAAAACCGACACATGCGGAGACATCTTCTGCTCGCCGAAACCTTGCAGCTGCCACGAAGAAAGCTCGAGCACGACATAATCGCCGGCTTTGACCTTCGGCAGGAGCGAAAGCGTCGCCACGCCGCGGATATTGCCGCCGAGATGGACGCGCTTCCCCGCCTTCTTGAGGATGTGGTAAATGAGCGACGTCGTCGTGGTCTTGCCGCGCGTACCGGTGACCCCCACTACAGTGATACCCTTTGGGGCAAGCGAGACGAAGAGCTCGTCGTCCATGCGGATCGGGATGTTGCGCGCGCGGGCATGCGCGATGTAGAGCGAATCGAGCGGCGTGCCCTGGGCTTTGAGAATCAGATCGCGATCCTCAAAATCAGAACGTTCGTGCTTCCCCAGCACCAAGCGCACGTTCTTGTATTTCTTGAGCGCAGCGACGGACGGCGCGAGGTCTTTGGCTGTCTTAAGATCAGTCACGGTGACCTCAGCCCCTGATTCCGCCAAAAAAACCGTATCGCCCAGCCCTTTGCCGAGCAATCCAAGTCCGAGCACGGTCACCTTCTTTCCCTTGAAATACGAGCGGGCTTTGTCCATGTGCCCATACTACGCCGATGCGCGTGTCTTTTCAATAGAGACTTTTTTGATCTTGATGGCCGCGCCGAACCACTTGGCCGCGAGCTTTTTGAGCTGTTCGGTGATATCGGTCACGTAAAATTCTCGACGGCCTTTACGCGTGAGTTTCTGATCTATCTCCGGATGCCGGGCAAGGTACTCACGCAGCTTCTTCGGCACCACGGTGTCCTGCGAGACGATGGCGACGCCTTTGGGCAGAAGCGCGCGGAACTCTGCCTTGAGGATGCCGTAGTGCGTGCAACCAAGGAGCAGCGCGTCGATCCTTTTGTCCTTGAAATGGTCGAGGTACTTCTTGAGCACCGGGCGCATGAGCGCAGTCTCCCCGCTTTCGATGAATGGCACGAGGAGCGGTGTTGCGAGCGGCGCAAGCTTCGCTTGCGCCGCTCGCAACGCGAACTCGCGCTCATACGCCCCCGAAGCGATCGTTGCAGGCGTAGCAATCAGGCCGACACGACCATAGCCGGCGCATGCCTCCGCCATGGGAACGATCATTCCGAGGGCATTCCGACCCGGCCACCGTGCCGGAATGTATTTCTGCTGCACTTCGCGCAATGCTCCGGCACTCGCCGTATTGCATGCGACGATCACGAGCGCACACTCATTGGCAAAAAGAAAATCCATGCCCTCTTTGAGGAACTCGTAGATTGTCTCATGGCTGCGCGAGCCGTACGGCACGCGCTTCGTATCGCCCAGGTAGACGAAGTCGTACTCAGGAAGCGCTTTCGCGAGAGCGCGCATGGTGAAAAGCCCGCCGAGACCCGAATCGAACACGCCGATCTTCATGCCCCGAGCATACCCTTATTCCGCATTTTTATCCACCCATTCGAAGAACACGCGCACGCCGTCGTACTGAACGAAATCCGGGTCGTTGCCATGAATATACTGGCGATATTCGTCGATCGGGAACCAGGCAATCCGCGTTATCTCCTCTTTTGCCCGTGCCGCAATATGGAGATCGTCGACGTCTTTCTGAACCACGTAAATATCGTCGAATTCGTTGTTCACATACGTGCCATAGAGCAGCACGTTCTCTTTGCGTATGGTACCGGCAGGCAGAAACTCCCGTTCATCGAGATCCAACCCGAACTCGTCCCGCGCAAGACGCCGCGCGGCCGCAAGAGAATCTTCGCCAGCCTCAAGATGCCCGCCGAAAGAAAGGTACCACCGACCGGGCCGCAGGCTGTTTTTGGAAGAACGGCACTGAAGCAGGACTTCATTGCGGGAATTGACGACATAGACATGCACGGCGCGGTGCCACAATCCCTGATCGTGCACTACGCTGCGGGAAGCGCGCTCTCCGGTCATATTCCCCTGCGCATCGAGTATATCGAAATCTTTTTCCCGAGAAGACCCGCCCCAACGCCACCCTGGAGTCTCACCGGTCGCGTAGCAGATGATGATCAGAAAGACTGTCAGAATATATGCGAAAAGAATGAAGTGCATCGCCGCGGCGCTTTCGGGCATGGCACTCCG
This sequence comes from uncultured Candidatus Saccharibacteria bacterium, assembly GCA_964533145.1. GTDB lineage: Bacteria > Patescibacteriota > Minisyncoccia > Phycocordibacterales > UBA9973 > CAITQP01. Next base: position 14,376 of record CAZHLG010000013.1, read on the forward strand.
CTCAAACGATATCGCCTGGAAGAACAGCAGAAAAACATACATGGCGACGATGGACCAGCCCTGCCACGTGATGGGCACCCAACCCCAGCCGTACGCCTTGGCTCTGAACCACAGAACACCAGGCCGGGATGCGATCTCGGGGAAATAGGGCTTTTTTTGCATTCGTTTCTGCATACGGATTCTTGCCCGGCCGCGCGCGGCTCACTGTCCGACGATACGGCCGAGGACGGGGTTTTGTGACACGATTACAGCCAGAGACCCAGCACGAGCCCGAATACGATGAAGCAGAGCAGCTGAAATCCTGCCTGGATACCGAAACGCTGCCAGGCGCGGCGGCGCGGCTCATTGGTCCACATGGTCGCGCCGGCGATCGTCGGCATGATGAATCCGGCCCAGACAATCGCCGCCGAGAGAACTCCGCTCACCGCGGAAAACCCGGTCATATGCGCAAGTAGGAACGCAGAGAGAAGCGCGAGAACGAACTGCACGAGATACAACGGCATGGCCTTGCGCTGCATGTCTTTGCACTCCTCAGGACTCATGCCATCCGTGCCAATGATGCGCGCCCAGGCCTTGCCGAACAGCGGGCCGTACCAAACCGAACCGAGCACGAGCGAAAGAACGGCACACACCAGCACTGCCCAGTAATTGATGGTGAACATCGCGTATGAAAAATGAATGATAAGGCTACCGCTCCTGCTCGAGATCGAGCGAGCATGAGTTGATGCAGAACCGCTTCCCTGTGGTCTCGGCCGGACCGTCGTCAAAGACGTGGCCGAGATGAGCACCGCACACCGCACATACGACTTCGGTGCGCGTCATGCCATGCGACGAATCGGCTTCCATGCGCACTGCGCCGGGCAAGGCCTGGTCGAAACTCGGCCAACCCGTGCCCGAATCAAACTTGCTGCCGGAAGCAAAAAGCTGCGCGCCGCACACTTTGCAGTTGTACACGCCGTGCGCATGCTCGTCCACATACGCGCCGGAAAACGGCGCTTCGGTGGCCTTTTGCTGCGTGACGGCATATTCTTCCGGCGTGAGCCGGCGCATACGCTCTTCCCTGTCCATGGGAAAAGTATAGCAGATTCGCACCAGTGTGGGCACGGAGGGACTTGAACCCTCAAGGATTGCTCCATACGCTTCTGAGACGTACGCGTATACCAATTCCGCCACGTGCCCGACGTGCTTACGGTAGCACACAAACGAGTTCGCCGCAAAAACCGCTAGCTCGTGCGCTTGCCGTGCATCAACAGTTCGAGCGCGTGCTCGAACGAACCCGCATGCGTGACTGTGCCGTTATTCACGAAGAAAATATCGTCGGCGCTCTCTATCGTATTGAGGCGGTGCGCAATGACGACCGTGGTCGTGCGTTCCGGCAATTTGGCGAGTATCTCCTCGAGCAGCTGCTCGGTCACCGTGTCGATGTTGGCCGTAGCCTCATCGAGGATGAGCAGCTCGGGATCGCGCAGGACTGCGCGCATGAACGCGATAAGCTGCTTCTGTCCGAGACTGATGGAATCGGCAGCGCCCACCGGCGTATCGATCCCCTTCTCAAAACGGGACAGCAGCCCGGAAAGACCGCGGCGCTCAAGCACTGCGGCAAGCCCTTCGGACGGAACGTCCGCAAGGTCCGGATTGCCATACGCGATGTTCTCGCCGACAGTCCCGGAAAACAGGAACGGCTCTTGGAGGATGAAACCGATCGCAGCGGCACGCTCGGCGGCCGAATATGAACGGATGTCGCGCCCATTCAAATACACGGTGCCGCCGGTCGGATCATACAAGCGCGCCATGAGCGACGCGGTCGTTGTCTTGCCGCCGCCGGTCGGCCCGACAAGCGCATAGGTCTTACCCTTCTCGAGCGTCAGGTGGACATCATGAAGGACTTCTTTGCCGTTCTCGTATGCGAACGATACTCCCTCGAAACAGAGCATGCCTCCGGCGGCGATCTGCTTTCCTTCGCTCTCCACCGAAAGGTCGGAGGAGAGCGCGAGCACTTCGGATATCCGCTCGAACGACGCGAGCGCGAGCTGCATCTGGCTCCAGATGGCGGCAAGCTGGCGGAGCGGCATGTAAAAGCTGTTCACGTACAGCAAGAAACCGACGAGCATGCCGAACGACAGGCCGCCCGACGAGATGAGCGCGATGCCGTATGCGATGACGGCGATCTGCGCAGCGTTGCCGGCAATGCCGTAGATCGGCGCGAGCGTGTTCGACGCGATACCTGCGCGGACAGACGCCTTGTAATTCGTCTCGTTGGTTTCGCCGAACTTCGCGCGGAAATAGTCGAGGCGGTTGAACGCCGCGACGACTTTGAAATTAGCGAGGCTTTCTTCGATTTCGGCGCTCATGCCGCCGAGCGAGCGGAGCGATGCGAGACTGGTGCGCCGCACCCAGCCGCCGATGAGCCGCGTCAGCAGCAGCACGGCGACGGCCGGAGCGAGCGAGGCAGCGGCAAGGCGAGGATCGAGCACGAGCATGAATACAGCCGCGCCGAGCATGATGAAGAAATTGCCGACGAACTGCATGAGCGACTGGGAGAAGAACGTGTTGAGCTTGTCAGTGTCGTTGTTGATGCGGGAAATCAGGTCGCCGGACTTGTTCGCGTTGAAAAACGCGACCGGCAGCTCGCCAAGCTTGGAAAAGATGGCGTTGCGCAGCTTCCAGAGCGTGCGGCGGCCGACGCCGCCCATGAGCATGGTCTGGAGATACTGCGCGACGAATCCGCTCGCGTACACGAGGACAAGCACGCCCGCGCTCGCAAGAACGCCGGAAAAACTGCCGGCAGCGATGGCGCCGTCGACCGTGCGGGCGACGATCACCGGACCGAAAAGATTCGCGAGACTGGTCGCGGCGATGGCGAGCATCGCCCACGCGAACTGCCGCCACTCGCCGCGCATGACCGGCGCGATGCTGCGCGCCGCAGCGCCCAGCGTGACGGAACGCTCCCCTTTTTCGAATGTCTTAAGCGCGTACTTCATAGTGCTGTGTGCTTTGCTGTGAGTCGTGTATCTGGACATATTCCGGACTCGTGCGCATCAGTTCCTCGTGCGTGCCCGAGGCGAGCAATTCGCCGTCTTCAAGCACCAGGATGCATCCGTATTCTCCGATCGACGAGATCTTCTGGGTCACCGACACGAGCGTGATGTCCGGATATTCGCGGCGGAGGTTGTCGAGGATCTTCTTCTCCGTCGGCGCGTCGACGCGCGCGGTGAAATCGTCGAGGAAAAGGATCTTCGGATCGAGCGCAAGCGCGCGGGCAAGCATCACGCGCTGCTTCTGTCCGCCGGAGAGGCTCGTGCCGCGTTCGGAGACCATGGTATCAAGACCGTGCGGGAGCGAGGCGACGAAGTCGCCGAGCTCCGCCGCATCGACGGCTTTCCGCAAGCGTTCGTCCGAGACGCGTGCATTGAAAGCGATGTTCTCACGGAGCGTGAGGTTGAACAGGACGCTGTCTTGGAAAACGATGCCGATCTCCTCGCGGAACGCCTCCGCTTTGTATTCAGTACGGCCATGCCCGTCGAAAAGCACCTGACCCGACGACGGCTCCACAAGACCGACCAGGGCATACAGCAACTGCGTCTTGCCGGCGCCCGTCGGACCGATCACCGCGATGCGCGATCCCGGCGGAACGACAAATGAAATATCCTTGAGCACCTGCTTGCCGCCGAGCGCGAGGGAAAGATGTTCGACGCGGATCTCTCCCGAAAGCGGCGTTTCGAGCGAGCCGTCCTCGCGCCGATCCTCCGCCCCGAGGACGCCCTCGATGCGCGCGTACGAAGCGGTCGCCTGGCCGATAACGGTCGACATGAATCCGAGGATGAAGATCGGGAAAATAAGGATCGCAAGATAGCCATTGAACGCGGTGAAATCGCCGATCGTCATAGTGCCGGCGATCACGTACTTGCCGCCGAACACCAAGATGGCCAGCGTCGCAAGATTGGTCAGGAATGTGATCACCGGGATCAAGCTCGCAAAAAGCTTCAGTATGGACAGGCTCACCTGCTTGGCTTCGGTGTTCGCCGAAAGGAATTTTTCATATTCGCGATGCTCGGCATTCACGAGGCGGATGAGCGCAGCGCCGAGGATGCTTTCGTTGATGACCTTGTTGAGCCTGTCGATCGCGCCCTGAGCGCGCACGAACAGCGTGCGGACCTTGCCGAAAATGAAGGCGAACGTGAAGCCGATGAGCGGCATGACGGCAAGCACGATGAGGCCGAGGCGCCAATCGGTCGCAATGAGCAGTACGCTCGCGCCAATGATCAAAAACACGGAGGAAATGATGGACGAGATCGCCTGGGAAATGAACGCCTTCACCGCGTCGACGTCACTCGTAAGATTCGTGAGAAGCTTGGCCGGAGTGGCGCGAGACACGAACGCGGGATCCTGCGCCGAGATCTTGGCCATCAATTTTGTGCGCAAATCGCGGCCGGCACGCTCTGCCGCTATCGTCTGGACAACGCTCTGCGCATACGTAAGCAGGAAGATGAGGATGGCGACGATCGAAAACTGGAATATGAATCCGGCAGCGTCAAAGCGGCCGTGCACGAACGCGTCGACGGCGCGCGATATCACCTTGGGAACAGCGAGATTGAGAGCGTTCGCGCCGATCGTGCATGCAACAAGCACGAACACCATGCCGCGATACGGCTTGATGAGCGACAGCATGTTCGGTTTCGGGTGCGCGTTCTGAGCAGGCATAACGACGGTACAGTATACAGATTTTTGCTCAAAAACGAAACCAGTCGTTCAAGATGCCGGTCATCAGTATATCGGCGTAACGAGCACGGATGCATGCACCGATACGGTGCGGCCGAAGTCGTCCGTCACCGTGAATTGCGGGACAAAGACGCCAGTGCGGGAATATGCGTGCGTGAACGTCGCACTGCTCTCTGTCACGGAAGGCTGCGGGGCGGCTATGGCATAGCCTGCGGTCGGGACTTCGTCTCCCCACAGGACGGAATAATGCAACGTACCTCCGGAAGCATGCGCGACACGGACCGTCCAAATGCCAGGGGTATTGAGCGGGAGCGTGCTTGGCGCATCTATGCCCTCCACGGAAAGCGACGAACCAGAAGGGGTCGAGGACGTGACGATGAAATCAACCGCATTGCTGGAGCCGAGCGCATTGGTCACAGAAACCGCATACGTGCCCGGACTCACCAGCTCCGCAAGCATGATGCAGTACATGCCAGAGGGGCAATACCGGCCGAGAGCGCTCGGTATGGCAATAGTAATGGTCTGCAACCCTCCGGCAACGCCGAGCGACGGGACGCCGACGACAGCGCCAGCGCCGATGCGGACGGTGTTGTCATTGGTGAAGCCAGTGCCGGTGATCGTGATCACCGTACCGACAGGCCCGGCGGACGGCGAAATGCCATACACTTTCACGGCGGAGACAGACGGCGGGACAGGATCGCTCCCGCAGGTAAGAGCGGCTATGCGCGCACGAGTAATCGGACCGACGAAACCGGTCGCATCGATGCCGCTCGCGTTCTGAAACCGGAGAACGGCCTGAAGCGTCAGCGGGCCAAAATAGCCGGTGGAAGGATAGCTCATATGGCCAGCAGCATTGAGGTATGCCTGCAGATTGGAAACAGCGGCACTGTCGTACTGGCCGTAGCGAAGATTGTACGGCAGCGACACGCACGAACGGACCGACGCGACCTGCGCCTCCGCGCGGCCGACTTTGAGCAGCGCGCTCGCGCCGAGCGCGACCATGCACAAAAACGCTATGTTGAGCATCGCTAAACGGGCTTTCATGCTTATGTATACGTCGGAACCGGATCGCAGTGACGCGATTCGCGGCTCCGCGCCGCAGCGAGCGGAACGGATACGAAAAAATCTGAGCCCACACCTACGCCGCGCGACCGGGCCCAGATCCTGCCGCCATGAGCTTCGGTGATTTCTTTGGCAAGATACAGGCCGAGCCCGGATGCACCAGGGCGCATCCGGGCTCCTGTCCCCTTCCTGAATTTTTCAAATATCGTCTCCGTCTCGCCGTCGGGAATGCCCGACCCGGTATCGGATACGACGAGCAGCGCGCGGCACCCTGCGCGGCGCGCAAGACGGACAGAGACGCCGCCCGCGTCAGTATGACGCACGGCATTCTCAATGAGATTCGAGACGACATGCAGCATCTTGCGCGAGTCCCCGCGCACACGATATGCGCCGGTACGATCGACGAGCACGGAGAACGAGAGGCCTTTGCGCTCGGCCGGCGCGCGCAGCGCGCCGGCCGCGTCCTCGACCACCACGGAAAAATCAAACTCCCGGTTGTCATACTCGAGGGTCCCGCGTTCGATGGCCGCCGCTGAGAGAAAATCCTCGACGACGTGCGACAAGTGCCGGGCCGAATCCGATATGGTCGCGACTGAATTCCTATCGTAAGCAGCATGCACCGGCGCATCGCGAAGCAGCGATGCGTGTCCGGCAAGCACGGCAAGCGGACCGCGCAGCTGATGCGAAGCGAATGCGAGCGCCTCTGTTTTTTTCTCGTCGGCCCGACGGAGGCGTTCATTCTCGGTGATCAATTCAGAGCTTCTTTTTTGGAGATCTTCGGCAAAGACCTTCAGACGATGCTGCACATCAGCCTGGTCGCGCCTTTCGCGCGTAACGGCACGGCACAGGAATCCGATGGCTCCCAAAAGACCGATACTGGCGAGGATATCGTCGATCAGCCCGTCCCAAAACACCGACGCAACATCAGCTGCCCAAAACCCGTACATCAGGCAGACCGCCGCCCAATACAGACTGCGCGGATCAAGACTCCCTTCAGAAATGTACGAACCCGGAATTCTCGTACTGCCCATGGCGGGAGCATACTCCCGCACGATAAAGAAATTCTAAAGACCCGGCAGCAAATGTGGATAACCCTACACTTCAAAGGTCTCGGCCAAATAACCCTTTTTTACAGTCGCCGTTATGTTTTCGATGACCTTCTCATACGTGCCGTCGGCAAGCTTGCGATCGATACGGACATGGTATTCGCCGTTCGGCAACAGGCAGTAATACCGGCCCGTGGCATCCGCGATGCGGTGCATGAGCTCGACGCCGGTATCTTTCTGCGAGACGCGGACGATGGCGAATGAAAGCGGCTTGCCGGTCTCCCTGCTCGAGACATACCCGAACGGCCGTGCGGCAAGTCCGTGCCTGCGGACAAAGAAGAGCAGAACATACAGGGCCAGGATGGCAATGTTGTATCCGCGCGGAGCGACGATGGTCGCAAGCGCCGCCACGGTGAAGCCGAAACCGAACAGGACATTCGAGATCCGGAAGAGCCACTTGGTGCGCGAGGAATAGAAGCGCATCAGATGCTGCTCTTTCTTGGCGAATTCGTTCCAGTCGAACTGCGCCGAGTCCATCGGAATATTGCGGATGACGATCTCCCCCGGCGCTGCGACGGTGAAATATTCGCCGAAATACAGATCGCGATACAGCTCGTCATGGTCCTGACCGACCAAGCGCTGCGACGGAAAAACGTAATTCGTCTTTTGCGCGACAAGCGCGTACGTACCCGCTTCCGGAACGACGAAACCGAAACGGCCATCAAGGTCGGTCAGCGTGCTTGCAACGTCTTTTCCGTCGACGGAGCGCAGCATGACGTATGCCGGATCAAGCGGCTGCTTGGTCACGCTGTCATACACGGTGCCCCACGGACGGCGGCGTTTCTTCAGGCCGAATGCAGTCATGAGCAGCGACCACAGGCGCGCCGGTATCAGCACGATCTCCGAGAACGAGAGCGGGTTCAGGAAAAGCGCGGTGGCGATGGTGGCGGCAGCTGATGCGACCAAGGCGGCGATCGTGACGATTTTCTGCGTCAACCCGATCCGCGGCACGGCAAGCAGCGCGCGGATCTTAAGATATGCTTCTTTTGCGGCAAGCACCGTATCGCAGTAGCTCTGGCGTATCTCCTGCAGAATGACACCTGCGGTAGACGTTGCCGTAATGGGCGGACAACCGCCGCCGCTCGACGGCTTGGTCGGAGCAGGCACGGTCGGAGACTCCCCGCCGGAAGATCCTCCCGAGGAACCGCCGGTCGGAGCCGGAGGGGTCCCGCCCGAATCGTGACCGCCGCCAGTATCAGGCTTGGGGACACAGCCGGCTCCGGCGCAATTTTTAGGATATGAACACGGCAGCGGACCGCCGACGTTGTCTGCCCGCGGGTCCTGACACATGGATGGAATCTCGACGGGATCGGGATACCGGCACGGCAGATTGCCGCCGAAATTCTCGGCATGCCGATCCTGGCACAAGAGATCAGGAGGCGGCACATTCTGATCGTACGTGCACGGAAGCGGCGTGCCGTAGTTGTTCGCGTTATGATCCTGACAGAGCTGTGCCGGATATATGCACACGCCGATGCTGCGGTAATTTACGGCTGCAGGGTCCTGGCACAAAGGAAAATCATTCGGAGGAATGCCGCCACCGCCTCCCCCGCCGCCGCCATTGTTGCGGTGCGCTGAAACGCGGAATGTATTGACCGTAAGCGGCGCGCTGGCGTTGCCGGCGGCATCAGTCACGGTGATCGTGCAGTCCGAATACGTGGCATTGGCAAGTCCGGAAAAAGTGACGGTATTGTCTCCGCTCACGGCAGTGGTCGTCGCAGTGCCGCACGAACCGCCATACGTGATGGTTCCATCCTCGCTGGACGAAAAAGTGTACTGCGCGGTCGAAGAAAGGACCAGCGCATCGACAGGCGTCACTTCGGCGAGCACCGGCGCCTGCGTATCGATGACGATGTCCTTGGTGCCGGCAAGCAGTCCGAAACCGCCCGTCATCGGCAGCGTGAGCGTCGCAGGAGTTCCGGCCGCATTGTGTATCGTGCCGCCGGCAAGCGATAGCGAGTTCGATGTCGCATAGTCAAGGTCGGGAGAGGTGTCCCCCGCGAGAACCGTATACAAAAAGGTAAGCGTGCTCAGAGTCGAGCCCGTCGAATAGAACGCCGTCGCCGTCGGCGTCGTATTCAGATAAAGCACCGGAATACCGGAGACCGTGACCGGAGTATTGAACACGATCTCGATCGGCACCACCTGCCCCGTGCCGTATGATCCATTCGCAAGAGACGACGTCACCGACGAGACCGTCGCAGCGGGATACACGGTGAAGCTCGTCGACGTGCCAGTCCGACCGGTCCCGGCATGATCGGTCGCCGTCACCGTGCCCGTACCCGCGGAAGCAAGGCTGATGGTGGTAGTCAGGACACCAGCAGAGAACGAAGGCGACGTTGCCGGCGTCACCGTGCCGATAGTCGATGTGAAATCGACCGTACCGGTGAATCCGGTCACCGTCAGTCCTCCGACATCCTTTGCCGTCACTGTGACCGTGAAGCCGCTCGCGACGGTCTGCGCCGGGATCGCATCAAACACGAAGTGATCGAGTGCGCCGACGGTCATATTGAGCAGCACCGACACGTTGTTGTCGCTCTGATTCACAACGGCAATATCCGGCTTGGTGTCTCCGTTGAAATCCGCAGCTGCTATATCTTGCGGAACATTGCCCACTGTGAAATTAGTGCCTGAGCCGAACGTGCCGTCGCCCACGCCGGAGCGCACGGTGAGATTAGTGGCGCCGGCATTCACGACAGCAACGTCCTGATGGCCATCGGCATTCCAGTCGGCGATCGCCGTGCCGTGAGCGCCTGTGGCCGTAGAATAATTGACTGCCGGATCAAACGTACCATCGCCATTGCCGATGAAAATAGAGACATCCGCCGAAACGAAATTCGCCACGGCGAGATCTTTCACCCCGTCCTCATTGAAGTCCCCTACCGATACGAGTTCAGGGTTCGTGCCCGCCGAATAAGTCACGGCAGAAGCAAACGTTCCGTCGCCGTTATTTATGAACACCGTCAGCGTATTGCCGGTATCGACGGCGACGGCCAGGTCAGCCTTGCCATCACCGGTAAAATCGGCGGCCTTTATTCCCTGCGGAAATGCGCCTGTCGCATATGACGCGCTCCACGTAAAAGCGCCTGTTCCATCTCCCGTGAATATGAAAACTTTGTTCGCGGTCTGATCAGTGACGGCAAGGTCCTGCTTGCTATCACCGTCAAAATCAGCCGCCGTGACATATGCGGCAGCAGTCATCGCTCCTGTGGCATAATTGACCGCGGACCCGAACGTGCCGTCGCCGACGCCCAACAGCACAGACACATTGCCGCTCGAAACATTTGCGACGGCGATATCGGCCTTGCCGTCACCGTTAAAGTCAGCCGAGGCCATGCCCTTGGGAGCTGAACCGACGGCATAGTCGACATGCGAGGCAAATGTGCCATCTCCATTGCCAAGAAGCACGGATACGGTACCGCCGCTATTGGTGGTTATGATGTCCTGCTTACTATCTGCATTGAAATCGCCGGTGATAAGAGAGCGCGGACCGGCAGCAGTCGTATAGTTCGTCGCAGTGCCGAACGACGTGGCGAGCGCGCTGCCGTGGTAGCCTACGATAAGCGCGACGACAAGAAGCGATGCGGCGACGAACCGCATCGGCGAGATGCGCGAAAAAATTATCCCGAAAGGACTCCGGCGCATATGCTACTAGTATACATCACTGCTCCACGGCACAATATTGAGTAATGCACAGTTTTGCGGAGACGGAGGGATTCGAACCCTCGAGGGTTTTTACACCCTACCTCGTTAGCAGTGAGGCGCTTTCGGCCACTCAGCCACGTCTCCGTGAACAGACACACTCTAGCATACCGGCCGCCGTTTTTCTACCGTGCATGGTAGAATAGGCCTATATGCCGACGACAGATGCTCACAGCGAGACCGAGGACCTCAAGCGCGAAGTCGCTGCAAAAAGCGACCTGATATCCGTATCGGCCCACCAACTCCGCACCTCACTCTCGGCGATGAAGTGGATTCTCAAGATGTTCATCGACGGCGACTTCGGCGCGCTCTCCCCCGAACAGCTCTCCTTCATGAAAAAGGCGCTCGAGAACGACGAGCGCATGATCCGCCTCGTCAACGAGATGCTCTCGATCAACCACGCCGAAGACACGCTCGAAGAACGCCATCCGTCCCCGGTCGACATCGTACAGCTGCTCGACACGACCATCTTCGACTTCACCGGAGAGTCCTACAAGCGCGGCATCCAGCTTATATTCCTCAAGCCGGACGCCCCGATCCCGGAGATCGTGGCCGACCAGGAAAAACTGCGCGTCGTGTTCCAGAACCTCATCGAGAACGCCATCAAATACTCGAACACGGGCGACCGCGTCTTCGTGAGCGCCGCCGCAAAAGAAAACGGCGTCGAGATCTCGGTGCGCGACACGGGCATCGGCATAGCGCCGGAAGACGCGCCAAAGATATTCGGCAAATCATTCCGTGCCGACAACGCCAAGGCGCAGGACTCCGTCGGTTCCGGCCTTGGCCTGTATACGACGAAGCGCATCGTCGAAAAGGAGGGCGGCTCGATCCGCTTCGAGAGCGCGCCGGGCGCCGGCACGACCTTTTTCGTGACCTTGCCAGCAGGGACGCATCAATAGTACAATCGGCGCATATGGCACACAAAATCCTCATCGTCGAAGACGACAGCTTCCTCCAGGGCCTCGCTATGACCAAGCTTGAGAAAGAGGGCTTTGCCGTGCTTGCCGCAGGCAACGCCGAAGAGGCGCAGAAAATACTGGCCACCGACTCCCCCGAGCTCGTCCTGCTCGACCTCATCCTTCCGGGCGCGGACGGATTCAGCATCCTCGAGGCCATCCGCAAAGAAGACAAGACCAAGACGCTCCCGGTCATCGTGTTTTCGAACCTCTCCGAAGACAAAGACATCACCCGCGCAAAGGAGCTCGGCGCGACCGACTACATGGTCAAATCCAACTTCACGCTCGACGAGCTCGCCGAACGGGTCAAGGGCATCCTCAAATAGCCAAACGCAGCTGCTTAGTGTACTGTGTCTTCGTATGCAGAAGACACGCATTGTGGCGACCATCGGTCCGGCCACCCAATCCGAAGAGATGATGACTGCCCTGCGCAAGGCCGGTGCTGGCTTTTTCCGCATGAACATGAGCCATGGCGACCATGCCACGCACCAGAAAACGGTCGACCTTGCGATGCGGATCGAAAAAAAGACCGGCGAATTCGTCGGTCTCATCTGCGACCTGTGCGGCCCGAAGATCCGCATCGGGGATTTTGACGGCGGACAGGTCACGCTCAAGCCCGGCGCGCGCTTCGTGCTCACGACGCGCAAAATCACCGGCACGGAATCCGAAGTGCACATCAACTACCCGAGCCTCTGCAAGGACCTCAAGCCCGGCGACCGCGTCCTCCTCGACGACGGCAAGAAAGAGCTCCGGGTGACCAAAGTCATCAATGCGACGGATCTTGAGACGCAGGTGGTGCATGGCGGCGCGACGAAGTCGCGCCGCGGAGTGAACATCCCGAACGCGCACCTTTCGATCAGCGCCCTGACCGCGAAGGACAAGAAGGACGTCGCCTGGGGCGCGAAGCAGGACTTCGCCTATTTCGCCATCTCCTTCGTCCGTTCGGCAAAAGATGTCCGCACGCTCAAAAAGCTGCTCACCGCAGGCGGATCGACGGCAAAGGTCATCGCCAAGATCGAGACGCCCGAAGCCGTCGACGCGATCGACGACATCATAGCCGAAGCGGACGCCATCATGGTGGCGCGCGGCGATCTGGCCGTGGAGATCGGCCCGGAGAACGTACCGTACGTCCAGAAACAGATCATCCGCAAATGCAACGATGCCGGAAAGCCGGTGATCACGGCCACCCAGATGCTCGAAAGCATGGTCCGCAATCCGTCCCCTACCCGCGCCGAGATATCCGACGTCGCGAACGCCATCTTCGACGGCACGGACGCCGTCATGCTCTCGGAAGAGACTGCAGTCGGCGAATTTCCGCTCGAGACGGTCGAGATGATGGCGCGCACAGCCCGCAAAGCAGAGAGCGCGTCCCGCACGCACCGCCGCATCGCGGTGAATCCGGAGAATCTCGTGGACAGCGTTTCGTCGTCCGTCGTGCACGTGGCCGAAGACATCGGCGCAACGCTGATCGCCGCCCTGACCGAATACGGCGGCACGGCTCGCATGATCTCCCGCCACCGTCCGACGCAGCCCGTATACGCCTTCACGCCGCATCGCTTTTCGGCGCGCCAGACCATGCTCTCGCACGGCGTCACTCCCATCCTCATGCCAGGCTTCACCGGAGTCACGAGCGCATCCGCCGGGGTCCAAAAAGAACTCCTGCGCCAAGGCATCGCCAACAAGGGCGACCGCATCGTCCTGTCGGCAGGCATTCCGTTCGGCACTCCCGGCAGCACGAACATGATGCTTGTCGTCACGGTCTGATATACTTGAGCCATGCTCTCCGCATTGCATGCGATCATCCTCGGCGTCGTCGAAGGCCTGACCGAATTCCTGCCCGTGTCATCGACCGGGCATCTCATTCTTGCCGCCCACGCGCTCCGCATCCCGGAGACGGAATTCATCAAGAGTTTCGAGATCATCATCCAACTCGGCGCCATTCTCGCCGTACTCGCCCTCTATTGGCGGAAACTGCTCACGAATTGGAAGATCTTCTCGCGCGTGGCAGTCGCCTTCCTGCCCACGGCACTCATCGGGCTTGTCTTATACAAAACGATCAAGACATATTTGCTCGGCAATGCGGCGGTCGTGCTCTGGTCGCTCGCCATCGGCGGCGCGCTGCTCATATTCTTCGAACTGCTGCACGCACGGAAAACGCCCACGACATCCGGCGCCGATACGACCGCAGAACTTGAATCCATGAGCTACGGCACCGCAGCATTCGTCGGCTTGTTCCAATCGCTCGCCATCATTCCCGGCGTCTCGCGCTCGGCGGCGACCATCGTCGGCGGCATGATCGCCGGCATGTCGCGCGCAGCAATCGTGGAATTCTCTTTCATGCTGGCCGTGCCGGTCATGGCAGCCGCGACAGGCCTCGATCTCATCAAAAGTGCCGGCTCGTTCGCACGCGCAGATCTCGCCGCGCTCGGCGTCGGCTTCGCCGCCGCCTTCGTCGCAGCGCTCCTCGCCGTCCGGTTCTTCATCCGCTACGTACAGAAACACACGTTCGTCCCCTTCGGCATCTACCGGATCGTGCTGGCGGCACTGTTCTTCTTTTTCCTGCTGTAAATCCGGGAACTCGTCTTTTCCCGGAAGGTGTGGCATGATGCACCAATGAGGAAAAACTACACCAAGAAAGGCGCCGCGCCGAAACAACCCGTCTCCCTCCGGAAACCGGGAGCTCCCGTGCGCATCAACAAGCACATGGCCGACATCGGCCTCTCCTCGCGGCGCGAAGCGGACGAACTCATTGCCGCCGGCAAAGTCCGCGTGAACGGCGCAAAGGCCGTCATGGGCATGCAGATCGATCCGGCGACGGACACGGTCACGCTTGCACGCAACGCCCGCGCCGCGTTTTCATACTACGCCCTCAACAAACCGATCGGCATCGTGACCACCGGCGCGCAAGACGGCGAAAAGGACATCCTCGCGGCGATCAGATTCCCGAAGCCGGTCTTCCCTGTCGGCCGCCTCGACAAAGACTCGCACGGCCTCATCCTCATGACCGACGACCGGCGCATCACCCACCGCCTCCTCGATCCGAAATTCGAGCACGAAAAAGAGTACCGCGTCACGCTCAAAAAAGGCATCACGCAGAAATTCATCGACAAGCTCGAGCACGGCATGATCGTGGACGGCGTGCGCACCAAAAGCACGAAGATCACGCGCGAATCCGACAAAAGCTTCCGCATCATCCTCAAGGAAGGCCGCAACCGGCAGATCAGAAAGATGGTCGAAGCCGCAGGAGACGCCGTGGACGACCTGCTCCGCCTGCGCATCGAGCACATCAAGCTCGGCACGCTGCAGGACCGCGCCTACCGCTCGCTCACCAAGAGCGAAGTGTCCGCGCTGCTCGCAAAACTCAAACTCGGCAACGGCGCACTGTAGCTGACTGAAATTCGAGCGCTCAGAGATATCGAGGAAGATCCCAATCCGGGTATATGTAGTGGCGCTCCCCGCACAGGAGCGGCTCGTCCGCCGTTGCCGTGTACTCGCCGGGCTCCGAGAGAGGTTCGGCGGAGAGGAACGTGTGCGGTGCGGGGATGGGATCGAGCGGGTCGTCCGGGAGCGTGAAGGCCAGGACGCCGGGGTGGACGAAGGGGTTGTTGCCGGTGCCGGAATCGATATACCACTAGGGAATCCTTCTTTACCATTGATGGTACCTGACCCCTTTTCCCTTATCTAATTTCCACTATGAACTTGAACTTAAAGCCCCAGGCAAAACTTACAAAGAGTTACTAAGAAAATCGTATTAGCTACTCTCCGATTATAAATCGGTAGGTATTCCATTCAGGATCCCTCTGGAGGATAGATTGTATCTCGTGAGAATTATTTTTTGCCTTGAGTTCTTCAATTTGATTTTTCACAACCTCAGGGTCGGACGTGTAGAAAATGAGCTCTTTCATATTCCTGCCAGTCAGCGCAGCAACAAATCGCGTCTTTTCAGACGAAAGAGTCTCATCCGCATCGAGTTCAAGTTTTTGGAGAGACTCAGATTCTACCTTACTTGCAATTCCTGATTCTGTTTTCCAATTAAGAGGTGTGGCTATCCCTACCTGATATTGATAATCAGGATGTCCCATCGCTTCTCGCAATCCAACACACACACGGATAACAAAATCATCTCCGTTCAGTTTTGCCTCACGAACACTCCATGTGTCTGGGTAAGAATTTAAGGTTCTGTATTTATTTTTGCGAAGATTGAACATATTGATTTATTATTTTTTATCTAAGCCTGTGCTCTTCATAAAGTTCGTAGCCCACTCCTTGATTCCAGTGAAAGATGGATTGTTGGGAGAAATACTGTTTCGAATATTTTGGTAGGAAGAGCCTTTACTATCCATTACTGTCTGTTCAATAGCTCTTGCCTGGTTTCTTGTCGGCATATTAGTCAATGTTTCCAAACCGTTACTGAATCTTTCTCCGTGCTGAGCTTCACGAACAGCAGTATTCTTTGATATTCCCACGTATACGTCTTTCCCTTGATCTATTCCGCGATAAACGTCAGTAGCAGTATTACCTTTATTGAGGAACGAGGCAACATCTGCTGTTGTCTCAATGCCATTTACTACAGCTTTACCTGCCGGTATTTCTCCAGCGGTGACAAATCCAATTGCTGCCCATCCATAATTTCCCCTTTGAGCTTGTTCATGAGCTTCTGTTAGACCGACTACACCTAAAGGAGTCGCCAGTGACTGCATAAACGAAGTTATTTGCGGAGCATACAATACAGCAAGGCCAACAAGAGCAGTCGCTTCGCCAATACACGCATCCCAGAAACATCTACCGTCTGGATCAATATTCTTAATCGGATTATTTCCAGCGTATGAATATGAATTCTGGGTTTGTGGATTTGCGAGCTGTTCTTTATCTTTTCCAATCGTCCAGAAGCTCGGGTCTTGAGAGATGAATCGTCCAACCGTCGGATCCATGTAACGGGCACCAAGATAGAGCAACGCCGTGTCCGCGTCATACTGGTGTCCACCAAAGTGCCTCAGGTCGACACCTGCTCTGCATTTTCAACGAGTCACGAGTTCGTCACCGACGCCGCCGTGAGCAACCACGCCAAGCACCAGCGCAATCGGCCAAAATTTTTCAATCCGTACCGCCTCAAAATCCTCGAACGCGCAACACCGCAGGCACTAGGCGAAAGTTCTAGTATTCGGAAGTATTGATTCAGAGCTAGCCCAATAAGGTTGTTCACTAATTAGTTTTTTCAACCTGCTCCCCCAGTTTTTCCGGCGTTGTAAAAGTAATATTATCAATATTAAACTTTTTCATCTGATCCTCAAAAACTTGCTCCGATAGTATCGGCCCTAAATTAGTTTTATTTTTTAGATCCAGTATCCACCAATAGGTTACCGCCTCGTCCGGCACGGAATAGTCATTATTGGGATTATTAGGGTACTCTCTTTTTGTTACAGGATGGGTTATAGCTACAATGTAATCCTTACTCCAGCCGATTTTTACAACCTTCGGTTCAATACCTTTTTCAAAATCAGCACATCGAACGGAAACCATGTGGGCACTCGTTTTTTCTAAGGTACAAACATCATTGATTTTATAATCAAAATCCGCCAAGCCTGGCCCAAATCCTTCTTTAAATGCATAGCCCCAAAGAGCGACTACAATACCCGCACCTAGAACAATGAGAAATATTACCAGAATCTTTTTTTGCATTTTGGTTGTTGTTATTGCTTGTAATTTTTAACGCCGAAACTTATGTTAACTCCATAATTACTGATAACCCCGGCATTCTGACTAAAATTGGCTACATTATTTGCTCCCGTGAGGGCCTGATTTCGCTCTCCTCCATTATAACTTTGATTTCGATAATCATACTGATCGGTAATTGAAACATTTAAATTCCAAGTACCATTTTCATTTTGATTTCCAGATACATGAGTGGAGTAAGTTCCATGTATACCCGCCTCTAAATCACCTGAATTAAATTGTACGGTTGAAAGATTTGTGCTACTAGTGTAAGTCTTGTCGATACTTCCATTTTTTCCATCCGCTGACAAATACCCGTTTAGAGAATTTTTGAACTCTGATGATCCTTGAATCTTATTTATGGCATTTCCCCAAGATTTTTGATTTTGCTCTGTGATATTCGCTGTGCCTGGATTCAAGGCTAATGAATGTCTCATTAACGAACCGGTCACGGAGTTACCCATGGCATTAAATCCAAGCGAGGCAATCGACCAGCCACCAATTTGAGCAAGAGTTGAAATCGGACTCAGAAAGGCTGAAGCAGTCACATTCCCGTCTGGGTCAACATTCTTAATTGGATTATTTGTCGCATAGCTGTAGGAGTTCAGTTCCTGAGGATTCATTAGGAGGTCGTTCAGCTTCTTGCCATACTGCTCCGTATTGCTTCCAATCGCACGGAAGACGTTGTCTTGAGATACGAATCGTCCTACCGTCGGATCCATGTAACGGGCACCAAGATAGAGCAAGCCAGTATCCGCGTCATACTGGTGCCCACCAAACTGCTTCCGCTCATCGAAAGAAGTCAGCGAGTCGTTCACCCGCACGCCTC
>CAZHLG010000014.1:0-23821 GCA_964533145.1 uncultured Candidatus Saccharibacteria bacterium
GGCGACTACAAGCTCGACCAGATCGACGGCATCGTGACCGACAGCGAGGAAAAGGAATACTCGGTCTTCGACAAGCAGAAGACGCTCCTTCTCATGACCGACTCGACCAACATCGAGAACGAAGGCTTCTCGCTCCCGGAAGTGAAGGTGCACCAGGGCCTCGAGACGATCATCAAGCGCATCAAAGGCCGCATGATCATCGCCGCCTTCGCCTCGCACATCACGCGCCTCATGAAGGTCATCCAGGTGGCCGAGGAGCTCGGCAAGAAAGTGGTCCTCGAAGGCCGCTCCATGAAGAGCAACATCGAGATCGCGATCGAAGCGGGCCTCATCAAACCGAAAAAAGAGACCTTCATCAGCATCGAAGAAGTCGACAATTACCCGCCGGACCGCATCCTCATGCTCATGACGGGCGCCCAGGGCGAGGAATTCGCCGCACTTAACCGCGCAGCGACCAAAACGCACAAGAAGTTCCAGCTCAAGAAGGGCGATACGATCGTGCTCTCCGCGTCCGTCATTCCGGGCAACGAGCGCTCGGTCGAGCGCATGAAGGACGGCCTCGCCCGCCAGGGCGTGCGCATCATCAGCTACCGCACGCCGGGCGAAGAATTCGTCCACGCCACCGGCCACGGCAACAAGGAGGACGTCCGCTGGCTGCACCGCAAAGTCAACGCCCGCTTCTTCGTACCGATCCACGGCAACCACTACAAGCTCCAGCTCCACAAAGAGCTCGCCATGGAACTCGGCATGCCGGAGAACCACGTGGTCGTGCCGGACAACGGCTCGATCATCGAGATCAGCGCCGACGGCCAGAAGATCTCCATGCGCAAAGAGAAAGCTCCGGCCGGCCTCATGATGGTCGACGGCTTCTCCGTCGGCGACGAGCAGGAAGTCGTGATCCGCGACCGCCAGATGCTCGCCCAGGACGGCATGTTCGTGATCGTGGCGACCATCGACCAGAAGACCGGCAAGCTCAAGAAGAGCCCCGACATCATCTCGCGCGGCTTCGTGTACCTCAAGGAATCGCAGGACCTGCTCACCGAGGCTCGGCAAATCGTGAAGCGCTCCGTCGAAGACAGCGCCCGCGGTACGGTCGGACAGGCCAATTTTGAGACCATCCGCAACGATCTCGGCGACAGCCTCTCGAAGTACCTCTTCCAGAAAACGGCCAAGCGCCCGCTCGTCATCCCCGTGCTGCTTGCGGTCTAGCAAGCTCGCGCGCGAAAAATCCCGCCTCGGCGGGATTTTTCGCGCTTCATTGCCGTTCTTAGAATAAAACCCCAATAGGGCGGTTTTTCTTTGACTACACCACTATACTGATCCGACCTTTGGAGCCGACCGAGAGTATCCCGTCTTTCACAAGACCGGCAAGCGCCTTCTCCGCGCGGTCTTTGTCTTCGGCCGCATACGGCGCAAGCAGCTTCGCCTTCGGCATGCTTCCCTTCTCAGTGAGCTCCCGCAAGAATGCGCCGCGCAGCTCGCGCACGGAGCCTTTGAAGGCGCTTTGCCTAGCGTGATGCGTGCTGCGGCGGGACGGGTTCGGCAGCGTGCGCTTGAGATGCGCGCCGTAGTCCATGAGCGCCCAGTGCCATTCGCGCGGGCGCTTCGCGTCGAGCGCCTCCTCGATGAGCGGCATGAGCTTCGCGTCGGGCACGGATTTCGCGCGCGGAAAAAAGGCATGGATGAAGGCCGCGCGCACATTGGTCTCGATGAGCGGCTCGGGCAGATTCCAGGCGAACGACGCGACGGCCGCAGCCGTATACGGCCCGACGCCCGGCAAGACGCGCAGGCCTTCCGCGCTCTCCGGGAATTTCCCGCCGAAGTCGCGCACGACCGTCTCGGCCGCACGCTTGAGAAAGAGCGCCCGGCGGTTGTAGCCGAGCCCGCTCCAGAGCTTGAGCACGTCTTGGTTCGATGCCTGCGCAAGTGCGCGGACGTTCGGGAAGGCTTTGAGAAAGACGCGGTACTTCGCCACGACGCGGTCCACCTGCGTCTGCTGGAGCATGATCTCCGATACCAGTATCTTGTACGGATCGGCCGTCTTGCGCCACGGCAGACCGTGCCGGCCGTATTTCCGATAATACGCCCAGACGATTTTGCGGAACGAGGCGACGGTCTCTTTTTTCATCGCAAACCTAGATTTTCCCGAGTTTTTTGGCAAGCTTCTCGAGCTTCTTGATGTCCGCCTCGATGCCCTTGAGGCCGGCTTCGAAGAATGCCGGATCGCGCGTATCCACGCCAATGCTCTTGAAGATGTCTTCCGGGCTTGCCGAGCCGCCAGCCGAAAGGAACTGCTCGATCTTCTTCGCGTAGCTCGGATCCTTTTTCCAGTTCTCGTAGAGCGCGCGGGAGACGAGCTGGCCGTACGCGTACGAGTACACGTAGAAAAAGCGGCGGATGTGGGACCAATTCACGAAGAAGTACCCGTCATCCTCGTCTATTTGCATGGCGTCGCCGAGATACGCCCCCATGTGCTTCACGAGCAGCGCAGCAATCTCGGCGGCCGTGACCTGGCCTTTGGTGCGGATCATACCGTGCAGTTCGAGTTCGAAATTGAAGCAGGCGATCTGTCGGAAGATCGTGCTGATGTCCCCGGAGATCTTGTTGTGCAGCAGCACAAAGCGATCCTTCTCGGGCAGTGCGTGCTCGAGTTCTTCGATCAGGACCTGCTCGAAGAACGTGCTCGCGACTTCCGCCGTCGCCGTCGAATAGCTCCGGTAGTGCGCGGGCTGCGGCTTGGAAAATTCGGTATGGATGGCATGGCCCATCTCATGCGCCAGCGTCTCTACTGAGCGCACCGCGTCCGCATGATTGAGCAGCACGAAGGTCGGCAAGGCGCCCTGCCCCCAGCAAAATCCGCCGCCGGTCTTGCCCTTTCTCGGATATACATCGATCTGGCCGTTTGCGATGTATGAATCGAGCACGTCGACATATTTCTGGCCGATCCTGGCGAACGCCTGCTTGGTGAGCGCAACAGACGTCTCAAAATCGAACGCTGTGCCGATCGTGCCCACTTTGGCGTTGCGGTCCGCCATCATGATCTTCTCCTCGCCGAGGAGACGCGCATGGACCGCGTAAAAACGACGCGAGATCTTGAAATGCTTAGTCACGGCGGAGACCAGGGCAAGCACGGCCGTTTCGTCGCTCTCGTACGCCAGCAACGTGGCATCGTACGGCTTCGCGTAGCCGCGACGTTCGTCCATGACTTTCTTGTACGTATACACCGCATTGATCTCAGCTTCGGCGAAGTGCGAAATGGAGCGGAATACGGCATTCACTTTTTGCGAAAGCGCGCGACGGTCCTTCTTCGGCAGATCGGCGACGAGGGCAAGGGCTTCGGCGATCGGAATCTGTTCTCCCTTCCATTCGACCATCTGGGCATTCAGGAGCTTCTCCTGCCCGTCCACCCACATCGTATAACTCGTCTGCAGGAGCAGTTCTTCGAGCTGCTCCTCCCCTTCCGAAAGCTGGTGTTTGGCGCCGAGAAAGATGCGCTTGAGGAAATACGCATACGGAGCGAGCTGCGGGTCTTTCAGGAAAGCCTTGTGCTTCGCAGGCGGGATCTTGCCGATAGCCAGCGAGAAAAACACTGTCTTGTTGCCGGCAGCGGAAAGACGCTGCGAATACGCTGTCGCCGTTGCCGTGGCATGCGCGTCTTCGGCGTTGAGCTGCTGGCGTAACGCAAAATACCACCACGGCTTCGATCCGTTGGCCAGCTCAAGCATGGCGACATAGTCGCGGAACGCTTTGGCGAGCGCCGCCGGAGTCGCCGTAAAATCCGCCTTCCGGTATTTTTTCTCGAAGGCGGCGTACGCAGCCTCTATAGCCGCGAGGTCTTTTTCAATGGCTGGATCATTCTCATTCTTGTACAAAAGGCCCAAATTCCATGTCGTCTGCATGGGGCCAGTGTATTACGCGAAGCGCGAAACGGCAAACATGAAGGCCGCGCCGAGCACAGTCAGGATGATCGTCTTCCAGGACGAGTGCTTGCTGTGCGCTTCAGGCAGGATATCGGACGCGCCGATGTACAGCAGGAAACCGGCGAAGAATCCGAGATATACGACAAGCCAGGCGTCCGGCACGGAAAAGAGCAGCGTGGAAAGCGCGCCGAGCACGGGAGCGAGCGCGTCGACAAGCAAGAACCAGCGCGCACGGCGCAGGCTGTTTTTGTGCGTGAGCATGAGCGCAACGGTGTTCATGCCGTCCGTGAAATCGTGCGCGATCACGGCGACGGCCACGAGCACGCCCATTTCGGGCGACACTTGGAATCCGAGGCCGATACCGACACCGTCGAGAAAGCTGTGTCCGGCAAGGGCCAGAGCGCTCGCCATGCCGACATGCGGATGCTTATGGTCCGCATACTCGTCTTCATGCGAATGATGGAGCGCGAGGCCTTTCTCGAGCACATGGAACGCGAGGAACCCGAGAACGAGCGCGATCATGACTCCGGTCGGTTCTGTCGCGGTCGTCGAAAGCATTTCGATGATCTCCGGAAGGATATCGAATGCCACGACGCCCACGAGCACGCCCGCCGCAAAACCCATGATGCGATGCAAGCGCTCCTTGTTGCGCATGGAAAAAAGACCGCCGAGGGCAGTAGAGACAAAGGTGAGCAGCGCGAGGATTATCGGAAGCATATGGGGCCAGTGTAACAAAAACCGGCCGCTCCTGCACGCAAAAAGCCGCCTATGGGATTTTATTATTTCAGCGCTTTCGGATGTTTGGCGCTCCAGGCGTACAGGACGGCGGCGGCACTCGCCGCGACATTGAGCGACTCGCATCCTGGATTCATGGGAATGGAGAGCGGGACATCGCAGTGCTCGAGCGTCTTCATGCGAATGCCCTTCTCCTCGTTGCCGAGGATGAACACTGCAGGAGCATCGAATTTTTCCGTGACGAGCGACTGCTGCGCCTCCATCTCAAGTCCGTACACCCAGAAGCCGCGCTCTTTGAGATCCTTGATGGTGGCGTTCACATTGCCGATGGACACGAGCGGCACGCGGAAAGCCATGCCTGCCGAAACCTTGACCACAGCCGCGGTCACGGGAGCCTGATTCCGTTCAGGAATGAGCACTCCCTTCACGCCGAACGCCGCAGCGGTGCGGATAATAGCGCCGACGTTCTGCGGATCTTGAATTTCGCCGAGCAGCACGAGCCCCGTATCAGGCGTGACAGGAAGACTCTCAATGAAGTCAGCGTACGGACGCATCAGGCGGTCGAGCCGGACCTCGGCGATGCATCCCTGATGATTGGCGTGCTTTTCGATGCCCGACGGCGGCGTGCGGTCGTCAAAACGGCCGACAGGGACCTTGGCCGCGCGCAACAGCTCTGCCAGACGGCCTTCTGCAGGCCGGGAAAGGTAGACTTTGAGCACCAGGCCCGGCGTGCCGACAAGGGCCTCCTCGAGAGCGTGCGTTCCGTACATGTAGACTGTCTCTTTTTTCATTACAGGGACATGGTAGCAGACGGGCCGCGTTTCGCGAAGCGAAACGCGGCCCGTGCCGATTCCAGCCCAAAAACCGGACTATTTCGAGCCGCCGAACGACAGCGAACCTGCTCCTCCGAAAAAGAGCGCCAGCGAAGCAACAGCAAGACCGAAATCGCGCACGCCGGTTGCCGACATGCCGATCGTGAATGCGATGCCGAAGAGATGCAGCGCGAGCAAGAGCGCCGCGCCGCGCACCCAAACGCCGATCACGAGAAGCGACGCGCAGACGATCTCGAACACGGCGTTCATCCGCACAAAATTCTCGGGCGAGACCGGGAGCGAATCGACGAAGCGCGGCAGGAAGCCCGTCCACATCGCCGGATCGCGAAGCTGCGAGACGGCAAACCAAAAGAATACAAGTGCAAGACCGATACGGAGCACAAGAAAGGCGGTGCCGGGATTTTTCTGCATAGGACTACTTCACGACACCGACCTTGAAGGTGGCGAGGACCGACTGCGCCTTCTTGCTGCTGCCGTGCATGCGGGTAAAGGCAGCGGTGCCGTCCGTACCGCAGAGGCCCAGGATTGCCTGCTCCCCGCCCGGATGCTTGGCGATCCACGACGTCAGGTCGTAGACATTTGCGCCGACCGTAGTCCAGCAACTCGAAACAGAATTATGCGAAGAAACCTCCGTCATGGCGTACGCGGACGCAGATGTTCCGGCATCGGTTTTCGCTGCCGTTTTAGCATCGATCTTGAGACCGACAAAAGCATTTACGATGGACCGGGCATCTTTTGCCGCAGCCATAAGCGCCTTCTCGGCCGCAAGAAGCGCCTCGCGAGCCTTTTTGAGCGCTGCCGTATTTGCCTCGATCGTCGCAGCATCGGACGCATCGGTCTTGATCGAAGCAGCGGCCGAAGCGGCGGCCGACGCCTGCGTCTTGGCCTCGGTGATCTTTGTCGTCATATCGGCATATGCAGAGGTCGCAGCTGTCACGTCTTTTCCGGCGGTCTTTGCCTCGTCGATGCGGACCTTGAGCTTCACGCTCATGGCAGTGAGCATGTCGGCAACTGCCGAAGCCCGGCGGGCAGCGACGCTAATGCGCGTCTGCCGGACGGCAAACGCAACCTCGCGGCCCGAAGCCTTGCCGAGCATGCCGGCGCCGATGCGAGCCTTGGCGGTGACATCAGCGGTCACGGATACATCCTGCGCAAAAGCAGGCGCGGCAACGCCGAGCAGCAGCGCAGTCGAAACGGCAGCGGTCGCGAGTTTGGAAGTGATGGTTGTTTTCATATAAGTGGAAAAAGATTAGGCTGCTGATTACTCATCGCTCTGAGCGGAAGCATTGTCAGCCGCAAGGCCGCGGAGCTCGGCGTCGATCGCGGCGGCGTCTCGGTCAAGAGACTCGTTCGAAGAACCGCTCGCCTGAATGCCTGCGGATAAGTCAGCGCCGGAAACCGGCGTCTGTCCGTCCTGAGAGACAGTATCTCCCGACGGCACGGCCGGAGCGGCCGGCTTGCGTAAGGCGACCCAAAGGCCGATAGCGATGATAATGAGCACGACGACGATGCCCGTTGTTTTTGATTGCATAGAAGAGGATTATTACTGCTAAGCACTCGACACCGCTATAGTATACCAGGAGCAGCGCTCGGAGGCATGTGCTATACTCTCTCGCATGGAAACGATCATGAAATCTGACATCTTTTTCTTCGTCACGACCATCTCCGTCGCGATATTCACGCTGCTCGGCACGGTCATCCTGCTGCAGATCATCCGCGTGCTCCGCGACATCAAGCGCGCCGCGGCGAAACTCGAAGCGGAAGTATCGGAGATCGGCGAACATGCCGAAACGCTCTACCGCCGCATATCGGAAAGCTTTCTCTTCAACCTGATCTTCGGCAAGCGAGGACGGCACGGAAGCGGAAAGTAATTAACACGTAATCACGCATACAGTATGGCAGCACAGAAAAAAACGGGCGCGAACACGGGCAAGGCAATCGCAGTGGGCGCAGGCATAGTCGCGCTTTCGGCCGCGGCATACCTGCTGTTCGGCCCGGAAGGCAAGAAGCACCGCAAGGACCTCAAGTCCTGGATGGTGCGCATGAAGGCCGATGTTATGGACAAGATGGAGAAGGCCAAAGAGCTCAGCAAGCCCGTGTACGAGAACATCGTCGATCAGGTCAAGGAAAAATACGCGAAGATGAAGGATATGGACATGGCATCGCTCGAAAAAGAAGTGCGCGAACTCAAGAAGAATTGGCACGCCGTCGCCGGAAAGAAGCAGGCCTCGTCCAAGGCCCGAGCATAGCAGAATCTCGGAAAAACCCCGCATACTGCGGGGTTTTTCAGTGCGCAAACGGCTTGTTTACGCAATCGTGACGCTCTCGATCACGACCGGCTCAACCGGACAGTCGCGCCCGTCCGTCGCGACAGCCTCGATGTCATGCACGACCTCGAGACCTTCGGACACTCGTCCGAAGACGGTATGCTTGCGGTCGAGGAAATCGTTATCATTCACATTGATGAAGAACTGACTGCCGTTCGTGTCGGGTCCGGCATTTGCCATGGAGATAGTGCCCGTCAGATTGCGATTGTCCGGACCGATCTCGTCCGCGAACGTGTAGCCCGGACCGCCAGTCCCCCAGCGCGGCTTCATCGAATCGTCCTTGGTGAGCGGGTCGCCGCCCTGGATCATGAAGCCGGCGATGACCCGGTGGAATTTGACCCCGTCATAAAAGCCGCTTTCGGCAAGCTTCTTGAAATTAGCGACCGTGTTCGGCGCCTCTTTTTCGAACAATTCGATCGTAAACTCGCCCGCGCTTGTGTGAAATGTTGCCTGCATGGGACCATCTTCGCATATTTTGCCAAAAAGCCAAGCGCTACTCCATCGACGTCTGGTACTCGGCGATCAGCCAGCGGCCGCCAAGATGCGCGAGGGTCAGATAGACCGGCGTGCGGCCCGCATCTCCGCCCGAGACAAGCTCCGCGCTCGTCATAAGCACGACGTTTCCGACCGCTTCATAATACGCTCCTGCCGTACGGATCTCGGTGACCTCGATGCGTTCCGGCCAGGGGCTCGACGTCTCGCGTCCAGGAGCATGCGCCGGATCGTCCATCCAGCGCGCAAGCAGCGCGGGTGCGACATACGGTCCGTATTCTTTCTGAAGCGTCGCGCTGAGCACCGCCGGTTCGGCCGTAAGCGGCACATTCTTGAGCCGCGCCCCGAAACCGACGATCACGTTCTCCGCTTGCACAGAGTCAGGCACGGATTGCTGAGACTCATTGCGGAATATGATGAGCCCGGCGACGGCAACACCGGCAAGGAGACAAAGTATGATAAGTATCTTTTTCATATACGCTAGTATATACGCAACAATACGCTGTTTATGACGACACTCCCCGAAGCAGCACGCGATACGTGCGCTTGCCGATATGACGGCACGCCCGCCCGATGAGCGTCCGCATCAGCTTGCGATCATGCGTCGGCAGCCAGCGCCAGCGGCCGTCCGCATTCACGGCCCATTTTGCCATTCCCGCAAAATCTTTCCGGCCGAGCGCATCGAGCATATCGCGCATGAAATACCGAGCGGTCACCGGACGAAGCGGCGGCGGAATCAGACGGTCCGTGCGCCCCTCGAGCCACATGCGCGCCGCCCGGGAGAAATCGACGCCAGCGCGACTTGCCATGCGAAACCAGCAATTCGGACGCATGTCGAGCTCGACCAGCAGATACTCCCCCGTCTCGCGATCGCGCATGATCGTGATATTCGCAAATCCGTTCGCGCCGGCGGCTCGGCCGGCAGCGACCAAGAGATCTTCGACCGCATGCGGCTCGCCGTACAGCCGATCGATCGAAGTGCCGAATTCGTTCGGAAAAGTCCGCAGTACGCGCGATACGGCCGCAGCAAGCAGTTCACCGTTCCGATAGAGCGCTTCGACCGATATGTTGTCGCCGGACACGTATCGCTGCAGGACCAGGTCCCGACGCTCTTCATCTGACATGCCCGAGCGCAGCGCATCCAGTGCCGCTTGATCAGCGCACAAAAACACGCCTGAACCGCCCTCGCTCCGATCCCGCTTGGCAAGCAGCGGGAACGCCGGGACCGTGCCTTCGACAGTGCCGTCGATATGCATGACGCATTGTTCCGGAGACCTGATGTCGTGTTCAACACACAGTCGAACAAGCCCGGCCTTCGATCCGAGGAAAGCACGGTTCGCGCCGCGCACGATCGGCAGGATCCGAGCGGCACACTCGGGATCAGAGACGCGATCGTTGACGATGCGGATGGCCGGATCGTCAGCGAGCACGATCCAATCGTACTCGCCGCTCTCAGCCAAGCCGACCAGGCCGCGCACGTACGCGTCCGGATCCGACGTATCGGCACGCACCCAGCGCCGCGTCTTTCCGCCGGCACGCAGCCACGACCGCTCGGAGCAATATATGTCGACGCTGGCTCCCGCCCCGGCCAGAACGCCGGGGACCTCGGCACTGGCGTCAAAATCGCCATAATCCGCAACGAGCGCTCGAAACGGCGCTTTCGCTCCCGCTGTCATATGAGAGCAGTATACCCGACAGCCATGCCGGTTCCTACTTGAAATCAAATACGCGGTCGGCGAACTCTTTGATCCGTCCGTCCGATCCCACTTCGATGCCTTCTGCCGCATACAGCTTCCGGCGCTTAGCAGCGTATTCTCCAGGCAGCCAGGCGCGGCCGTCTGCATACACGATGCGATGGAACGGAATGTCCTTCTCGCCGGCATCGTGCGCCTTTCCGAGGATCGCCGTCACGCTCCGGGCGCTCTGTCCGCCGCCGCCGGCAGCGCGAGCGATCCGCCCATATGTCGTGACGCGGCCTTTCGGGACCGAGAGCGCCAACCGGACAACCCGCTGACTGAATGTCTGCATATGCCTGCGGTTATTTCTTCTGAACAAGCGACTGCGAAACCCATCCGACGACCTTGTTTCCCTTGCCGCCCGGCTCAGTCGTTGCGGCAATCTGATACCAACCGCCCTTTTTATATATGCCTGTCACTTTAATGACCGACCGTGCCGCAAAATATCGGATAACCGAACAATCAGTGGAAGGACACGTACGGAAGGTTGCCGTGCTTTTCACAGCTCCCTGAAAATCAGCCGCCGTAATATCAGAGTTCGGCACCGCGAAATCTTTGGACGCTGCGACGACGACACCCGCAGCAGGTGCAGCAGGCGGAGCAATCGGCTGATTGATGGTCAAAGGCGGCATACAAGCGCTTTTGTCGAGGTTGATGACATACCCCGTATCACAGACGCACTTCGTAGAGTCCGTCGGCGATTCGTGCGAATTGACCGGACAAGAGTAAGTGGTTTTTGAGGCGCTCGCGGCAGCATACGATCCGGCATATGCTGCGGAAGAATAGCTTTGATATGACGCGCGTTTGTATGCACAGGTCGATCCATCAAATTCATAGCCGGCCATGCACTCGCACTGCTTAGTCGCGCTGTTATATTGCGACATAAGGCCGATCTTGGCGGCACAGTACAGCGTACCGCTCGTGCACTGACCGGAACTGCCTATGACATACCCGTAGCTGCACTTGCACATCCCTGAGACGCTATCATAGCTCGAAGAATAACCGAGCTGGTCGTGGCAAAGCTGATCCCGGCTCACGCAGCTTCCCCCGCTCGCGACATATCCGTAGGCACACTCGCATGCGCCGGAGAGCGAATTGTATGAAGCCATGAACGGACACGATGGTATCGACGACGTATACGAGTAGGTGCTCCCGCCATAACTACGACACATGGCCATCGAAGAATAGCTCACGGAGCTGTCACGCCAGCCGTCACTGCAAATGACGCTCCCGTCCCAATCAGGACCGGACGCGCATGAGACACCGCCATGGTACGAGCAGGCTCCGCTCGTGGCGAGAGAAACATTCGGCGCCGCAAAGAACGCGGCAGCGAAGAACAGTACGATCGTAGCCAGTACGCGAATTCGGTTCAGAAAAGCTGTCATATATAGCATAAATAGATTTCTTTATTTTTTCTTTATCAGGATAAGCCTAACAGAAAAATGTTAGAGAAAATCTAAACTCTACGCGACAGCATCGAGCAGCTCAGGGAATGCGTCCGTACCCATATCTGAATAGCAGAAATGACCGTAGTCCTTGAATTCGGTGACCGTAACACCACGGGCCTTTTTCGCGAGCAGCGCGACTGTCTCCTGAACGGACTCCATATCGTCCGTGGAAGCGAAAATCGTGACTCCGGCTGTCCGCTCGGCAAAATCCGGATCGAGCTCAAAATCGAACATGCCGGTATCGAGCGACTTTTCAAGATCAAGCCACGGGGCGACAAGCACGACCGTGCCGACTTTCACGTCATTCTCGCTCAGGTAGCGCACGATGAATCCCGCACCGCAAGAATGACCGACGAGAATCGTATCTTCATCGAGAGGAAATCTTTCGAACATTTCTTTCCACGACTGATATTCGGGATCGTACGGAACGGGCATCTCCGGAGTCTGAGTCAGGATATCTTTAAGAAGAAGCTGTTTCTGAAACCAAGGGATCCAGTGACAGTTCGAAGAAGCGGGACGAGCAGGATCATAGTACTCTTCCTTGCTCGGCATGCCGTGGATGATTATCGCGTTGCGCATATGCGGGTACTATACCATGAGCAGACAGTCCTACCGCGCCTCCCCTTCGAAATCAGGCGCGACGACGGCCCAGCGCATCGACTCGGGTTCGACCTTCAGGTACGCACTTGCGCCGACGCTCGGATGCGCCGACATCGGCTCGCCGGGCGCGCGGTCCGCATAATTAAAGACGACCACGCGGACATGCCGCGGGTTCTGGCTCACATTCGTGCTCTGCGGCGCGATCCGGTCGCCGAGCAGATAGCCGTCCGTACCGACATATCCGTTTTCTTTATGCAGTGCCGCGACCGCATAATAGAACGTCCCCGAACCGCCCGAACTCTGCGTCAGGATGAACGCACGGTCCTCGGTTCCGTCGCCGTCGAGGTCTGCGGCAAGATCGTTGCCGAAATACCGGGTGATGGTCTGTGCGGCTGATCCCGGCGCAGCTTCCGTCTCGGCATATCCGTCTTTGAGCCGCACCGTCTGTCCCTCGATATTGTACGATGCGTTCAGGTATCCAGAATCAGAAGCGCTCTCTTGGCGACTGGCCCAGGAAAAAGCGCGTGCGACGACGACCGCGACAACCGTCACAAGACACACCGCAAACCACACAATAATAGAACGCCTGTTGTTCTTCATCATCTTTTTGTACCATTATGCGGATCATTTACCAACGGAGATTTCCCGAATAAGCGGCTCGTTGAACCGCCCGATATCAAAAGCGGTTCGTGCCCGAGCCGCTGCATTCGCCCCGAACCGCTCCCGGAGCGTATCGTCGGCAAGCAATGAGCGGATGGCACGGCCGAGCGCGGCGCTGTCTTCTGTCGCGACGGTATATCCCGTGACACCGTCAAGGCTGACCTCGGCGACACCAGGATGCACGTCCGTGTTTATGACCGGAGTGCCTGAAGCCATAGCCTCAAGCTGCACCAGCCCGAATGTCTCCGAGCGTATCGTCGAAGGAAACACCACGATGTCAGCCGCGAGATAATACGGCGCAAGCGCTGGAACATGCGGAATGATGGCGACCCGGCCGGCAAGTCCGGCCTCGGCAATCTGACGATCCAAAGATTCCCGGAGTTTGCCCTTGCCGACGATCAGCAGCCGCGCATCCGTCCCGCGCATGGCATCGATAAGATACGAAAGACCCTTGTAATGCACGAGCCGTCCGACAGCCAAGACGAGCGGCGTTCCGTAGCGCTCGCGGATCGCAGCCGCTTGTTCAAGACGCTCGGCAGTCGGCGCATAGGAGGATCCGTCGATCCCGAACGGAACGACGACGCATGTGGCTTCGAACTCGCGCAGCACCCGAGACTCGGAAACGACGTGACGGCTCGAGACGAATATTTTCCGCGCGCGGCGAAGCACGGCATTCGTGATCGGACGAATGAGGAATCCGATCGCCCGCTGCCGCACGATGTCCGAGTGATACCACACATAGAGCGGCCTGCGCTTCGCGAACAGCAAGTACGCGAGGAATCCCGGCGGAAACGGATGATGCAAAAAAAGTGCGTCCGCCCGTCGTGCCCGCACAAAAAAGTGCCAATAGAACGAAAGCGAGAGCGGTACGCTTTTGACCACCCGCCACGCATGGGCATATCGGACACGGATTCCGTCATGGATCTCGACTCTCCCGGGACCGAGATCGCAGGCAAGGACTTCGTTTTCGATGCCCGCCGCAGCAAGCGCCTCAACCACGTTCCGTGCGACCGTCTCTACCCCGCCGACGGTGTTCGTATAGTATTTGTTCACATGCAGGATTTTCATATCGTATGCGAAAGCGCACGCCATACTGTTTCGGCCGCAGCAGCCCACGAAAAACGCTCGATGTTTTTCGCGCCGGCAGCGACGATCCGGGCGCGAGCGGTTTCGTCGGCAATGAGCGTTTCCATGCCCGCAGCGATACTGGCGATGGACTCAGGATCGGCAAACAGCGCACCCGCGCCGGCGACTTCGGGCATAGCCGTGCGATCAGACGTCAGCACCGGCGTGCCGAGCGATTGGGCTTCGAGGATGGGCAAGCCGAAACCTTCGTACAACGATACAAACACAAGACCGCGGGAGTTCCTGTACAGCGCGGCTTTTTCCGCATCAGTCACAAAGCCGGCCGCAACAACAGAATCGGAAAGTCCGCGACGCGACAGCTCGGCAGCAAGATCCATGAATCCCCGGTCAGCCGCCCCGATCATCACCAACCTGTATGCCGGACGCGCACTCCGGAACTGCACGAACGCATCAAGCAGACGCTCGGTATTCTTGCGCGGGCGCGGACTTCCCACCGACATGAAGTAGTCCCCGGCAATGCCCAGCCGCGAAAAAACGGATTCGTCCGGATCAGGGAGCCGCGGCACGCCCTCGTGCGTCACGACAACGGCTTCCGGAGAGAAGCCGTACTCCGCTGCAAGCTCCTGGCGTGAAAACTCCGACACTGTCGCGCTGCGCGCGTGCGATCGCGCGCGTGCGATCGCCGCTCCGATATACAGCCGCGAAAAAGGATTGCGGAATTCGCGGAAATGCCGGTATGCGGCATCGTGGATAGTCACGACCGTACGGCCCCGGAACAGCATCGGCGCGAACGGAGACGGCGAATACAGCACGTCCGCGCCGCGCATCCGAAACGGCAGCACGCATTGCTGATAGAGCGCAAGAAGAACGCCGGAATTGATTTTTCTTTTCGCCGCATACACGATCCGCACACGAGGATCGGCTTCGGCGAAACGGACGAGCGCCGGGAACATTCCCTTGTTCATATACAGAGAAAATCGCTGCTCTCCCGGACGGGAGAGCAGCGCGCGAACCATATGCTCCGCGTACACCTCGGTGCCCTGGTATGTGCGGAACGTTGAGAGGTCAACCGCGACGTGCATCCTGCTGATTATGCCAGAAATCGGCCACTTCGGCCAAAGTGGCATGCCAGACCGAATCGGCTCCGTACCGTTCGTTGATGTGCGCCAGGACCGCCTCAATCTTGCCTATCGTACGCTTGCCGATGCCATCTTCCATCCAATCGTCCTGGCCTGAATAGTGACCCATGAGCGTAAGCACGCCGCCGTATTCCGCGATCCGATCCACTGCGGCGATGATCCGATCGATACTCCACCCAAGCGACACGTTCTGCGGCATCGTAAGCATCCCCGCATACCGGTCCGGATACACGTTGCTCACGCGTTTTTCGTTCCGGTTGAGCCCTGAATACGGCGACGATAGCGAGACATACCTGAACGCGTGCGCGCGCAGGCCTTCGATGAACGCAAATCCGTTGTTCTCCCCCACACCCCATGCTGGCGGACGGAACCCTGCGATCGGAATGCCGAGCGATGAGAATATCGCACGCGCAGCAGCGATGTCGCGCTGCGTCTCTTCCGCAGACGCGAATTCGAATTCCATCGGCGCAAGATAGAACGGGATGGCTCGTCCGATGTGGCCGTATCCGTGGCAGGCAATCTCCACCTGCGGAGCCCGCGATCGCAGATAGAGTGCAGCGGCGCTGTTTGCCGGATGCGAAAGATCGTATCGGTCGCCCGTGTCGCCGTAATAAATGCCGCGGTAGTTTTTGAACGTCGGCCGCGGGATCGAGAAGACCGTGACGCGAACCTCCGGATACGCATCGAGGAATGCGGCGAATACGGCATTGACTCCCTCGCCCACAGCACCACCGAAATCGTACGGTCCGTTCTGTTTCGACAAAGCGCAGAAATCGTCGAACTGCACATTGCAGACAAAGCGAGCGCCGCCCGGCCATGCTATCTCCCGCCGCGGCTCATCCGCGAATATATCCCGCGCCTCGTCGCGGCGGGAGATGTCGGCATACCGCCGCCCGTAGTAAAGCGCGGCTGCCTTATATGCAATACGGAGAAAAAAAGACTTCATATGGAAATATGCCGCACAGCTTCGGCGAGTTCGGCGAAGCTCCGTTCTCGCGTATAGGCCGAAGCATTGCTACGGATCGTTTCGACAAGGACGGCGCGCTCGTGGGCAGGCAATGCCGCCGCGCGAAGAACGGCCCGGGCAAAACCTTCGGGGTCGGCGCAATCGGCGACGAGCGCGGGGTCGAGCAATTCCCGAGCTCCCGTGGCGAGAGAGACGACCGGCAGCACTCCGGCGCACGCGGCCTCCATCGCGGCACGCGACGACGCCTCGTACCGCGCGGGCACGATGAGCAGCGGGCAGCGGGCAAAGTATGCTGCCGGATCCTGCGTTCCCTCCCGATGCACGTTCGGACCAGCATCAGGAAGCTGCTCAGTCCCTTCTCCGATGATGTACAAATGCCACTCCGGGCCGAGACGCGAAAAAACATCGAGCGCGATATCGAGTCCTTTCGTATACCCCGTCTCGCGCGGCCGATGAATCATATACAGAATGTTTTTCTGGGACGGATCGGTGACGATGCTCCGATAGCGCGCGCCGTCCACAAAATGCGTCACGGGAAATTGCGGCGTATGCGGAATGTACCACTCGGCGTCCGCGGCGACCTGTCCGGACACGGGCAGGACGGCATCGATCAACCGAAAGACGCGACGCAAAAGGGCATTGGTCACAAATCCCCGCCTGCGCCAGTCGAACAGCGGATCGATGGCCATGACGGCGATCTTGACCCGCGGGTGCCGCAGTTTACGAAAAAACGCGACCCAGAAACAATGCCCGCCCTCAGCCAGATAGATATCTGCTTTTGGAAGCGCGCACGACATCCGATACGCAGACAAGAGCATCTGTACGCTATTTTTTCCCCTATATTCAAAGCGTACTTCCGTCGAAGCAACCGCGCTTCCGAGCGCATCGGAAACGGCATTGCCGCCGCGATGAATGAAGCAGATGTTTTTCAGTGTCTCCATATGCGTTTACGCGCCTTGTCATATGCGAAGCGCAGAAATGCCGAGAATGTCCGGAAACCGTACGCCCGCGAAAGATACCGTACGAACCCGAGCGGGCTTTTATGCGCGCCGCCGACTGCATCAAAACCCCAATACGC
Organism: uncultured Candidatus Saccharibacteria bacterium; assembly: GCA_964533145.1. Taxonomy (GTDB): domain Bacteria; phylum Patescibacteriota; class Minisyncoccia; order Phycocordibacterales; family UBA9973; genus CAITQP01. Next base: position 17,022 of record CAZHLG010000014.1, read on the forward strand.
CCTCGAAACGAGCGGTAGCGTGCCAAGCAGCGCCAAGCTCGGCGCATCGCTCGCACGGTAGTAGCGGCGCAGCGCGCGACGGCTCGGACGGAGCGCGGCAAGCCCTTCCAAAAAAGGTTCAGGGACCGAGAGCCAGCAGCGCTCGACCAGATAGGCGACCGCGACCTGTACTTCGGCTTCGAAACCGTATGCCTGCGCGAGCGAGAGCACGCGACCCCAATCTACGCCCGCACGGATCACCTGCATCGCATCCACGACCCAGCGGAACGGCCGATGCTGATTGTACACTGCGCCATGCGCAATGACATGCACGAGCAGGTCTTCCGGCGAAAATGCGTAGCACGGCACGCCGCCGATCACAAACGGACGCGCCCGCGACCGGACCTCGGCATACGTCATACGCGATTCCCTGCCGCCAAGACCCGGACCGCGCGACAGATCAAAGAGTTTCCAATGGATATCAATCTCGCAATCTCGCTCATCGCGGAACGCAGCCTCGCGATCGAGCGCGAGCAACACCTCGACAGGATCGCCGTCGACAGGAAACGGAATGCCATCATAGCGCCAACCCGCTCCAGAAAGCAGTCGGAGCGCCTCCGCAGCATGCTCAGGAGCGATAATGAAATCCGCATCCCCCAGAAAACGCGCTCCCGTATCGCCATAAGCATCCGCCAAAAGCGCCACACCCTTGAACGCAATCGCATCGATGCCATGACCGGAAAGAAGCCGGACTGCCCTGCCGGCAGCATCGAGCAGCAGCTGATTCTGCGCCCAAACCTTGCGATATACGCCAGTGATCCGTCCGGACAGTTCGTCGCGGACGCCGAAATCGCGCAGGCGCAGATAGAGCGCAGGCAAGAGACGCATCGTGGCGTAATCAATGCGCTCAAACACCGCTGTATCTTTCCACTCGGACCAGCGTGCGGCGAACTCCTCACGCGGACAAAAAAGCAATCCGAGAAACCGCTCTTCGGCTTCGTTCGGGAAACTGCTCGGAAATCGCAGGCTCCGGCTCATATGCCTTTTTTGCGCGCAAGCGCTTCTTTCATGATGCGCAGATAGTCGCCACGGCTCGGCCGCTCGGTCACGCCCGTGTTTGTTCCGTGGATACGGCGCATGAGCAGCACGTCAGGCAGGAGATCTGTCACCAGGCCTGCCTCGCGTGCGCGAGCCATCCAGTCGATGAACTCGCCGACACGCCACTTGGACTCGAAACCGCCGACCCGATCGAACGCGGCACGCGTGATCACTGCAGTGCTGGCAATGTAGCCGGGACGATCGCCCGGCGGACACTCGCGGACCGCACGGACAGACTCCGGTAACTCAGGGCTCAAAAAACAGCGCATGTGCGCAAAAGAAATGTCCGCCACCGAAAGCCGCGGCATCTGCAATGCTAATTTCTGCGGAAGCCAGACATCGTCAGCGTCCAGGAACGCAAACACCTCGCCGCGCGCCGCCGCAATGCCGTTGTTGCGCGCGGCCCCGATACCGCCGTTTTCCGCGCGCCGGACGATGGTGACCGCATCGCCGAACGAACGCAGGACTTCCAGAGAATCATCGGACGATCCGTCGTCCACGCACACGATCTCCCGGTTGGGATACGTCTGGGCACGCACGCTCTCTATGGCCTCGCGTACATACGCGGCGGCATTGTAGACAGGGATAATCACGCTGACGAGCGGCTGGGGATCCATACAGGCATCAGTATAGTACGGAACTGCCCGGAACCGCACGGCCGGCCAAAAACGCCCTGATGACGTCCGGAACGGCTCGAACATCCGGGCCAAGCTCAAGCGTAAAGCACGGAACCGATCCGAGAATGGCTTTGAGCGCAGCAAGCTTATTGGCCTCGGCGAGCGGCAGCTGCAGCAGGCTTGTGGGAGCCATGGCGATCAGCGCTTCCATCTTCCCTGCCGGCACGATGCGCGTCGGCCCGCCGGTGATGCGCGGAATGAGCACGGCGTCGAGCGCGGCGCTCGTCCGTACACTCTCCGGAAACATGTCCTGCGCAAAAAGCACCGCCTTCTCGGTGCCGGCAAAACCCTTGTTCCAGACATGCTCGGCTACTTCCGGAAAATATGCGAGGCTGCCCCGCGTAAGTTTGACCGTATGATACAGACTGTGCGCCATGACGCCGTTGATAGCACTGTCCACGGCGACATAGTCGTCGCCGAGATATTCCATCCCCGCACAGAGACAGGCAAGCGACGTGGTGGATTTTCCCGCGCCGCTGCGGGCAGTGATGAGCGCCGACCTGCCGCCCGCGCCCACGACGGCGCCGTGTATGAGTTGGATTCCATGCGCATCGAAGAACCAGTGCAGGATGGTCCGCAGCGGCGCACCGACGGCCCAATCGGGCAGCACGGAGGCATCATATGTCCAAAAATAGCCGGTGCTCGACGCAGGATCATAAAAACTGAGCGTCTCCTCGCCACCCACGTACACTCCAAAAAAATCTTTGTCGTACTGATCGACGCGGACGTCGCCGTCAGGATCGTCCCACGGCGCGACAATGTCCGTCTCGGGGCATGCCGAATCCCACGCATGGATAATCAGATCAGGCTCGCCGGCATCGTCGACCGAAAGATGCGCAAGCGCAAGCGTAAGCACGCGTGCAGGAGCTTCGCCGTACGCCACGACACGAACCGTCTTCCCCGCGATGCGGTATGTCTGCGGCTGCGCCATGCGCATTTGCTGCGTACGGACAAGCGACGGCCGGACATGGCGCTCAAAATACCCCGATCCGACGGCAAGGAAATTTTTGGTCAGTATGCGGCGCGGGGTATTCATATGCTAGCAGTGCGTGCGCGTCCGAGCTTTTTGCGGAGCGACATGAATTGACCGTCCTGTATGAAATCCGGGGCATCGCTTTGGTTGGCGTCATGACGACGGCGGCAGAGCGTGACATCCGCCACCCGTGCCTCCCTGAGCCCAGCCTCGGCAAGACGGATGTTCCAATCGAAATCCTCACCGACACGCATCGTTTCGTCGAAGCCGCCGACCGCAGCAAACACGCTTCTGCGGTACAAGGCCGCACCGATGAGCTCCGGGCGGAACGCCGGCGCGGCGCGTTCAACCGATCCGTCGGCATGCATGCGGACCTCCTGCGTCATGCCGCGCGCAAAATCATGGTCTCCAAGCAGCGGCATGAGAACCGCCATACGGCCCGGCGGCCAAAAATCGTCCTGGTCGAGAAAAGCGATGATGTCTCCGCGCGCTTCGCTGAGGCCTCGGTTACGGGCCGCCGCCTGACCGCGGTTCTCCTGCTCGATGACCCGGATTCTGTCCGCATACGCCGCAAGCGGCGCGAGCGTCTCCTCCGGCGAACCGTCATTGACGACAACGATCTCAAACCCCTCGCATCCGCTCGAAAGCACCGAATCAAGCAGCGCGGCGATGTACCGCTCTCCTTTGTAATACGGGATTATGAGAGAAACAAGCGGCGTATCCATGCGGTGCATCACGCCTCCCGGCGCTTGGGCCAGCCCGCAGTATCGACATCATGGATCGGGTCGGCAAGCAGCATCTCTTGCATGTCGTCATAGCGGTCGAGGGTCGGCGCTTCGAATGGCAGCGGCGCAAAAGCTTCTGCTGGATCAAACCGGACAGGCTCGCCAGACACTGTCGCGACAAGCCCTTCGTCCGCGAGACGGACGACGAACTCCGTAGCGGCAACAGCAGCCGTATCCTTTTCGGCGCACCGCTCCGCAGCCCGCCGGACGATGTCCTCCGCCGAACCGCCGGCAAGCACGTCCGCCCAGATACGGCTCGCAGCAGCATTCATGCTGTAGTACGTGCCTGTCTCAAGATTGATGACGATCGTCTCCCCCTCGAGAGTTTCGCTGATTATTTTCTCGGAGTTAGTCCCGAGCCGCGCGCGAGTATCCATGGTGCAGCCTAGAAAAACAGCGTCGCGACGAAGGCAACGAGCATGTACGTAAGCAAGTTGGACACGCTGTCAGAAACAAAACGCTTCCATGCAAGCACGCCCTTCGGGCCGCCCCAGAGAATGTTCTGGCCGATCAAAGGCACGACAAAGGCAAGCCAGATCGCGGGAACGTAATACAGCACCGAGCCCGCAGGCGCCCCGTTCTGCACCGAATAGCTCGTAACGGCGCCGATGAAGAGCGCCGTGACGAACGACAGAAGTATCTGCGCGGAAAAACGCTTCCACATATGCGGCTTGGCCTCGGCTCGCAGACGCGCGCGCTCTTCCGGCGAAAGCGTATCAAAACCAAGGGACTGCATGTGCCATTTGCCCATGGGCGTATTGTCCGAATACCAGAACATGCCGACGATGACGCCGATAAAAGCTCCCAGGATACCGATGATGAAAATTGTTGCCATATACCAAAGACTGATTTACTACATGCTAAATGAGCACCGACAGCCGATGCTCATTTTAGCACGCCTTCTACTCATTCGCCGACCCGTCTCGGTCTGGGGTGTTTTTTTGACATGAATAAAGATAAATTGTAGTATTTTTAAAAATTAAAAACATGAACACTGCAACTACTCCTGCTACAAAGGAAGCTGTCGATACAGCACTCGAGTGTCTAAAAGAGGGCACTGCCATATGTTGGGACTGCATTCAGTTGCATTACCCGGAACAATTTGCAAAAAGAAACGGTATGTACGCCTACCGCCGGAGATGCGATGCGTGCGGCACGAAGACGGATTGCACATGGTCTGGATGCTGGCGGACACTGATCTACCCAAGCAAACCTACCACTTCTCTCATTGAAATATTCGAGAGTGACAATTCTCACCTGTGCTATCGTACAATATGCCACGACAGTTGCTCGGCCTTGGTTAAAAAAGGAAAGGAGGGGCTGAAAATAGTCCTCGAATACCTTGAAAAGAAACAGACAAATCCGATAAATGAACAAGGATGGTCAAACTTCTTCTATTGGTATGCACTATCGCACAAGGTCATACCGCATGATCCAAACATGCCGAAAAATTACAGCGAGTGGCTGACGCTCTTTAAGTCACTCAACTGATTTCACACAAGATCCTCTTATGGGGATCTTTTTTATTTTTGGTATGTATCAACGCTGAGAAATAAGCGTCTCGGTCACTCTCACTATTTTGCTGCAATGTCTGGTCAGGTACTAAATAGGTACGACAGTGTAAAGCTATTTTAGCATTTATGTCTCTATCCCGCTGGCCCGTCTAGGTCGGCTTTATTTTATCGGCGTACCCTGATGGAAAAACATCTGCCAAGTATCACCTGTCTTTTTCCAAAGCGAGCTGCGGAGAGAATTGACTACACCAGTGTCATTAATAGTCCGCTTTGTTTTAAAAGTTGTGAGGACAAGATTCTCCGAAAGCTCTTTTGTTTCAAAATCACTCATTTCGTACACTACCTTATCTGTGGTAGTAGTGAGATTCTGAAGTGTATCCGACTTATGGTAGACTGATCCCGAACTACCGAATTCCATGAAATCATCGGCGAGTAGGGCGTCGAGTTTCTCACGAGAAGATCGGACCTCTGGCTGAAGAAGTGACACCTCTAGTACGTAGAATTTTTGGGTAAACTCATTCATATTTTAAATATACCAAAAAGTTCGAATCTCAGTCCCTCAGCAGTAAGGTTTTCGGTACTAACGACCACGACGGGTATATTTTAAAGAATATTTTTCCGAAGTTTCGAGACCAAGAGCCATGGCCAACTCGGGTTCGGACTTTTTCTTGCCTTGCCCAGCAAGGGCTTCCAAACAATTTCTATTGTAACATTTTGACACACCTCGGACTGACTAAATATGAGCTTGAATATACCCAGCTATTGCGGCAGCAATTTCTTCTGGTGCTTGTACAGAGGAATCGAACTCAAGCGGAGATTCCATTTTTGTAGACAAATACATTTTATAGAGTTCATCAAAACGCTTAGGGTCTACATTCGATATTTTTGCTCCGTTTTTCTTTGCTTCAATTCTCTCCAAAAAACGACTATCCAATACCTTCTTTGGAGCTGATATGTTTACCACAAAGAAAGCGACATTGTGTTCTTTGGCAATATCCACAAGTTTTTCGGGTTCAAACAAACCTCCTTCTTTTAATACTGAAAGTTTGTTAACCAAGGCAATTTTAACAAGCTCAAGCGTCATCTCGTGCACCACACCTCTGTGGGTAGCAGCATCGTAATCGGAGATTAACCATTTAATATGATCACCTTTCGCATTAAAAATACCGCCGTATTTTTCTAAAAGAATTTTCGAAACGGTAGATTTTCCTCCACAGGAAGGTCCATTTACGAGTAGAAGAAATTCTTTTGACGCTAGTTTTTGCTTACTCATTTGTTTAATGCCTTTAACTTCCTCGGGCTCCGAACCTATCTCAAGGTAGCTGCGAGTCCTAGACGAAGTCAGAACCGCACTAATGACCATTTCGGACCTCAATCGGTTCGCATTTGTGGCTAACTGGCAACCTATTGTCCAATAAAATAAGGATTATTTAGCCAGTGCGAGCTGGTGAAGAATGCGGCACGGTTCCACGATACGAGGATCGATGATGTTGTAGTATCCGTTCAATCCCTCACGACGAACTGTTACCAAATCGGCATGGCGAAGGAGCGCCAAATGCTGGGAAACATTGGCCTTTGGAATACCGAGGGTTTTGACGAGATCTTCTACCGACATTTCCTGTTCGCGGAGCAGGTTCAAAATCTCCAGGCGCTTCGGGTTAGCGAGGATCTTATACGTTTCCGCATTACGGCGATAGGCAGTTCTTGGCAAGGGCTGCTTTATTTTTTTGGAGAGTTTTTTGGTAGGCATACTAGTTTCAAAAGTATGCAACAA
>CAZHLG010000015.1:0-19373 GCA_964533145.1 uncultured Candidatus Saccharibacteria bacterium
GGCCCAGACGCGGACGGTGTCGCCGGACGAGAACTCGAGGGCGGCGCGATCCTCTTTTTTGACTGGTGTAAGCGTGAGTGCCATAACGGGGCTACTCTAACACAAGATTCAGGCGTTTGCAACCTTCTCGGCTGCGGCGACGGCAGCGGCAAAATCTGGCGGGTACGGAGCTGTGACCGTCGTGCGCTCCCCGCCCGGTAGGACGACGGACAGACTGCGGGCATGGAGAGCCAGGCGCTCAAAGCCAAGGGCGGCTTCGCGTTTGGGGGCATAGAGCGCGTCGGCCACGATCGGGTGGTTCACGGACCGCAGATGCACGCGGATCTGGTGCGTGCGGCCGGTCTTGGGCCGCGCTTCGACAAACGAATACGTTCCCTCCTCCGTGCTGCCCTTGCCTTCGTACGGGCGGGAACCGAGGCGCGCGCGGACCGAGATGCCGGTGAGCGCCTCGCGCACGGTTCCGCGCGCGCCCTTCCCTGCAGTCCACCGCCGGATGTCTCCGGAATCGCGGCCGATCGGCGCATCGATGACCATGCTGTCTTCCTTGATCCAGCCGTACACGAAGCAGTGGTACACTTTCTCCACTTTCCGCTCCTGAAACTGCTTTTTGAAGAATTCGTATGCTTCCTGCGTCTTTGCGACAAGCATCACGCCGCTCGTATCCTTGTCGAGACGGTGCACGATGCCGGGCTTCGGAACGGAGACCTCTCCGCCGCCCGGCACGCGGATCATGAGCGGCTCGCCCACGCCGGCAAGGGCCGGCCGCTCGGCAAGCAGCCAATCCGCAACGGTGTACTCGGGCGTCTTGCCGTCCCCGTGCACGGAAATACCCGCCGGCTTATTGAGGAACAGGCAGTCGTCGTTTTCGTAGAGAATATCAGGGATACTTGACATATAGTTAGATATTGTATATAATGTATCAAATGCTCGTTTATGCGCGTGAACAAAACTATGGGCTCAAGAATCGAAGCAGTGCTCAGAAGCAGGCAGATTCTTGACGGAAAGAGTACCCCACAGACGGAAGCCTGGTCGCTCAAACAGAGAAATCTCATGCGACGATTACGGTTCCACCAACGAGTCAGAGGCCGCTAGATCAATCACACAACGATTGCATCAGGCGGCCTTTTTCAATTCCTCCTTGGTCGCAGCATCGAGCTCGGCATCGAGCTTTACAAGGTCGATCTTGTCGATCACCGTCAACGACGGTGCCCTGCCCCACTCGTTGTTGCCGTCTTTGCGGTGGCCGAAGCGCTCGTCTTCCTGAATGCTCACGATGTAGATGTATTTCGGGTTTTTGGCCCGGTAGAGATGCTCGTAGTCGAAGCTGTAATACGCCATGGGCAGATCGCCGTCCCGATGGTCTTTTTCTGTTCCGTGTATCACCCATGAATCGATCGTGCCACCCTGCGGCCCACGTTCTTTTTTGGGATTGATGTTCGCAAGACTGGCATGATAGGCGATGCGCCGATGCTGCTTCGTGGAGGCATCGGCGATTTTTTCTGCCATCGTCGCTATTGATTCCCTGCCTTCTCGGATTTTTTTGAGGAACGCCGGAAGCGCCCGCTGCTTGAGCTCCCACGGAAAGGCATAGAGCCGCTCGCGACCCTCCGGAGACATGGAGAGGATATGCTCACGGAATTCGCTTATCTCATCGCCGGAGAAACCGAGTGTTTCCATGTCACGCTCATATGTATCGACGATCTTCGCCGCGATCGCATCATGGAAGAATTCGCTTCGCAAACGCGGGTATTCTTTGGAACTGAGCGCTGCACGGTCGGATTCTTTCTCTGTCCGGCTCACAGCCGGCATGCGTTCCATTGCCATGCCCGTAATGGTATACGGGGAAGTGCGACTTGTCCATCGGTTTGTATGGAGAGCGTTTTTGCGGTATAAAAGCGGTACGCGCGATTAGCTCAGTTGGTAGAGCAACTCTTTTACACAGAGAAGGTCGCAGGTTCGAGTCCTGCATCGCGCACCCGGTTGGTGTACACTGTATCCGCCCCTGTAGTTAAATGGATATAACTGCGGACTTCTAAGCCGCTATTCTTGGTTCGATTCCAAGCGGGGGCACACTGTCAGTTTGAGAGCGCGGCCCCGATTGCGGCGGCGTAGCGGAGCGATTCGTTCTTTGCGAGCGCGGGCACGCCCCGCTCAGGAAAGGCCAGATTGCGCCACACGTCCGCCCGGATGACGGGAAGACTGAGGCCTGATGCGAGGAACTCGGGAAGACCCTTAAGGTTCGCTCCCCCGCCGGTGAGGACGATCGAGGCGATGGGAGGGCGCGGCGGCGCGCCAGCGCCGCCGCGCCCATGCCACTCACGCATGCATGCAGCAATCTCATCCCGCAGGTACCCCGCCACGGCAAACGCCGCACCAAGCCCGGCGCCAAGCTCCTGGTGCAAGCCGTGCGCGATCTTGGCGGCCTCGGCATCCGCAAAAGGAACATTCAAACTTTCCGCAACGGCCTCGGTCACGGCCCGGCCGCCGGCATACGGGATCAGCGTTTCAAAATAGGAAGTGCCGCGCCAAAAGAGGCACAGACCCGCATGACCGTCTCGGATGTCGACGACGATGCGCGGCAGCGTGTCTCCTGCATGCACAGCGGCATGCGCGGCGGATTCCGCTTCTCCGTCGAGGGAGCGGACGACAATGCCCGCCGCAGCACAGGCCTTCTCTACAGAAAACGGCAGTTCCGTTTCGGCAGCGAACACGGCGACGCGCGCAGATGAGATGCCATGCTTTTTCTTGAGCGCGCCGAGCGCAGTCGCGAGTCCGTGTTCGTCGGCATATGCGCGTTCGCCGAATTCCGCCACGCCCAAACCCCGAGCGCCGCGCTCAAGACGGACGAATTTGATATACGACTCGGATATGTCGATGCCGATACGGCGGTTGCGGAGGAACAGGCTGGCAATGCTTCGCATGCCTACAGTATACCGCGAAAGCGGACTACCGCGGAGACTGTTTGCGCCGGGCGAACTCGACGATCACCGGAATGAGCGAGAGGACGACGATGCCGAGGATGATCGGCAGAATGTATTTGTCGATGTTCGGCACCTGCGTACCGAGGAAATATCCCGCCAAGAGCACGGAGACGCACCACACGATGCCGCCGACGATATTGTATGCCGCAAAGGTCTTGTACGGCATGCCGGCGACGCCGGCGAGGATTGGCGCAAAGGTGCGCACGATGGGAATATACCGCGCCAGGAGGATGGTCTTCTTGCCATGCTTCTCAAAAAAATCCTGCGCGCGCACGACATAGCTCCGCTTGAAGAAAAACGATTCCTCACGGCGGAAGAGCTTCGGCCCGAACTTCTGGCCCGTCCAGTAGCCGACGGCATCGCCGGACACCGCCGCCATGGTGCAGCCGAGCAAGAGGATGACGATATTGAAATAATCCTGCGACGCGAGGAGTCCGGCCGTGAAGAGCAGCGAGTCGCCCGGCAGAACGACGCCGACAAGAATGCCGGTTTCGGCGAACAGCATGCCGAAAACGCCGATGTATCCGACGGTCTGCACGATGGAGGAAAGGTCGGGCATGGCTTAGCGGACGCGCGAACCCGGATGCACAGGCGTCTCCGGAGTAAGGAAAACAGGGCGGCCGTCCGTGCCGTCCACCGCCATGAGCATTCCGTGCGACTCGACGCCGCGGATCGTGCGGGGCTCGAGGTTCACTATATAAAGGACCTGCTTGCCTTCGAGCGACTGGTATTCGGGATAGTACTCGCGGATGCCGGAGACGATCTGGCGGAGCTTCGGGACGGGCGCGGAAACGCCTTCAGGCGTTTCCGCGCCCTCCTCAACAGCCGGAATCTCCTCGGTCTCGCCAAAGTCGATCATGCAGCGCAACAGCTTGTCCGAGCCCTCGACTGGCTCGACCGAACGGATCGTGCCGATTCGCATGTCCATCTTCTTGAAGTCTTCGTAGGTGACGTATTCCATATGCCGAGACTATAGCACGTATTGTCGGAGCACAAGAAAAGCCTCCGGCGATAGCGGGAGGCTTTCAGGGAAGTTCGTCGGCGGGAGTCGGAATGAACTCGACGGGCCCGACCAGCTCCTTTTGCAGCGGCGCGTAGTGCGCGCGCACTACGCCGGTCTCTCCGGCGAGCACTCGCGGGATCCAATAGGAATCGGCGGGCATCATGCTTTCGATCGGCAAGTTGCCTACGTCGAATTGCTTCGGCGCGCCCATTTCTTCGGTCGCTTGGAGCTCACCGTCCCAATCCGACAGAATGTACGCGTGCACCTTCACGGTAAACGCCGTGCCGTCAGTCTTTTCATTCATGAAATAGCACGTTGCGACTTTCTTCAGATGGTGCGGATCGCCGACGACTCGGCCTTCCTGCAGCAGCTCGCGCAGGGCGGTGACGCGCATGTCGCCGCCGTCTTCCGGCTCAGGACCGCCGCCGTAGCCGTTCCAGCATCCGGTCCCGATTTTGCGCTTCTTGAGGGCAAGATGCACTCTTCCATCCCTGACCGGAAAAAGCAGCGATGCTTCAAGCAATGTTTTCTCTTCCATATGCAAGGGATTTTTCGCCCACTCTATGCCTTCCGCGACTGTTTGTCGAGGAAACGCTGGAGGATGACGGCCGCGGCGCGGGCGTCGAGATCGCCGGGCTTCTCCGGCGCCTTCGCCGCCCGCGCCGCATTCCGCTCCTTCCCCATCCGCCAGTGCGCCTCGGCCGACGTGAACGCCTCGATCATCGTCTCGATCGGCAGCATAGTCGCAAGCGTGATCTGCGCGACGAATTCGTCGATGTCCCGCTGCACAGGATTGCCGGACGACTCGCCCACGACGATGCCCTCGACGCCCTCGCGCGCGATGATCTCCTCGATCTCGCCAACGAGCCCCGCGCCGTTCTTGAGCACGGCCACCGGCCGCGCGAGCGTCCCGCCCTCGTCCGAGACCGCGACCCCCACACGCTTCGTGCCGAAATCAATGCCGAGATATTTCATGCCCGCAGTATACCGCACGCCCGCGGCAAATTGAAAAACCGCCGTGTTTGCGGTACTGTAGGCTCGGAAGCGTGGCCGAGTGGTTTAAGGCAACGGTCTTGAAAACCGTCGTGCCGAAAGGTACCGTGGGTTCGAATCCCACCGCTTCCGCATATCGCTCTCATCAACACGCCCGCAACACGGTGGATTTATGGTGAGCAACGTGGTACAGTGCAGGCCTTACCAATCTAACCAGAAAAAATACTATGGACGAGAACACAAACATGCCGGCCGCCGAAGAGGAGGTCATGACCCCCGAGGAGACCACGGAAGAGACCGCGGCTCCGGCCGAAGGCGAAGAGGCTGCAGCGTAAGCTGCACCGAGAAAAACTCCCCTACGGGAGTTTTTTCTTTTGTGGCAGGAAGGTTTTATTTTTTATTAATTTCTTTTTCAGGATTCCATGACCGCCATCGTGGACAATGGCAGCATGCGACTGCTCATAGTGGAAGACGATCTTGATTTCCAGCGCTTTCTCAAAAGCCGCCTCGAGGAAAAATGCTTCGCCGTGGACACGGCAAGCGACGGCGATGCCGGCCTCGACCGCGCACGGACAAGCGCGTACGACCTCATCGTGCTCGACTATTCCCTGCCCTCGCGGACGGGATACGATATCTGCGCCATGCTCCGGACGGAAGGCGTGCCGGTGCCCATCATCATGATCTCGGGCGCGAACGGCGTGTTCCATCGCGTCGACGGGCTCAATATGGGCATCGACGACTACATGGTCAAGCCGTTCTATTTCGAAGAGCTCCACGCGCGCATCAACGCCGTGCTGCGGCGCCCGCGCACGATGCACGAACCCGAACTGTCCTTCGACGACCTGGTGCTCGACGTACGCCGACAGGAAGTGCGCCGCGGCTGCGCCGACGTCTATCTGACCAAAAAGGAATTCGCCATCCTCGAGTACCTGCTCCGGCACTGCGGCGCCGTCGTTTCGAAGACCGAGATCGTCGAGCATGTCTGGGACATGGACCTCGATCCGTTCTCGAATGCGCTCGAGACGCACATGATGAACCTTCGCCGCAAGATCGACACGCCACGCAGGCGCAAGATCATGCACACTGTCTCGGGACGCGGGTACCGGCTCGGACACGCTCGGTAACCCGGCGCGCGCATGCGGTGCGAGTTATGCAGCCGTCTTGATCGTTTCTTTATCGCCGCTCGATATGCTCTCCGTGAGCCGCGTAGTCGGGCGGCGGATCGCTTTTCGGAAACACACATGCACACACGCTCCGGCGAGCCGTAAGGCTCGCACTACCACAACACGGACCATGGACAATGCCGGACCTGCCGGCCGCGATACAGAGAAGCTCGCGGCCTGCAGCCGGTATTTGTTTTTTAGTGTGCGACCACGATGGCCCGGATATCCGAAAATCCCGCACGAGCGAGCGCCTGCGCCGCTGCGGCAAGCGTTGCGCCGGTCGTGACGACATCGTCGATCAGTACGACCGTTTCTCCTGCGCATGCCCGTCCGGGAATCACGGCAAAGCAATCTTCGAGACGGGAAAGGCGTTCGGCCCTGGTGCGGATGCCCGCCTGAGCTTCTGTCTCCCGGGTTTTGACCAACAGTCGCGTATCGAGAGAAACGGCAATCGAAGACATAGGGTTGTCGGAATGGACCGACGAACGTTCGGCAAGCGCGGCACGAGCAAGCAGTTCCGCCTGATTATACCCACGGCGGGCGCGGCGCTTAGGCGAAAGCGGCACCGGGACAAGCAGGACCGTTGTTCCGAGAAAATAGCCCTCTTCCCCGACCAGTTCCTCAAGAGCGCCGGCAAGTGCCGGCGCGAAACAGTCGGCGGCGCGCCGAACGCCTTTATATTTGAGCAGCCGTACGAGGGCGCTCACCCGGGGATCGGCGTACGCATAAAGAGCTGTGACCCAAGGCTGCGCACAGCCTGGCGCCGGAGCGAGGCTCGCACCGCACTCGCGGCACAAGAGCGAGCCGAGCGACGCGCAGCCGACGCACCTGTCCGGAAAAAGAAATGAGACGATCGATCGGAACACGGTCATGGACGCGGCGGAAAAGCGCGGCGGGAACGACTGAGAATGCCGAGACTGTTCCATGGCCTGACAGAAAAGACGGCGTCGAGAACCACGGCCGCAGCGCCAGCCGCAGCAAAACGCCCGACATCCGACCGGCGGAGCACGCCGCCTGCGGCAATGAGCGGCACGCCCAAGCGGGATCGGTTGAAGCGCGCTACCCATTCCACGGCGAGCGGCCGGAGATATTTTCCGAACACGGCGCGATGCTGACCGCCGTGCGACAGATCGCTCGACCCGAAAAAAACTCGCCGGGCATCAGCCGGCACGGCAGAAAGAGGCATTGAGCCGTCCATAAGGACAGCGGCGCATCCTGCCTCGCGCGCAATATCAGCTGCGTCTTCCGGAGGAAGCGCGAGCGGCGTCTGTGCGACGACCGGTACGCCGAGAGATGCCGCGGCACGGAGGGTCGCGCGCGCATGCGCGCGACCCTCGCCTCCGGCATCTGCCCGGAGCGGAACCGCAACGATCCACGGAGCAACAGCGCCGTCCATCGCGCGGCCAAGCGCATCGATGCGGCGTTCAAAGACGCCGCTCTCCGACCCGACATCCGAATCAACGACAACGATCAGCGGCGCCGTGTTTTTTGCGAAACGCCTCAGTGTCTGCAAAGAAACGGCGTGCATTTCCGGAAAACCAAGCACGACCCCCGCTCCAAGACGCCGCTCGATGGTTCCGCTTGGAGCAGCGGCGGAATCGGCAACGCGGACCACACGAGGCATCCTGCCCCAAAGGACGCGGGACAACCATCCGCGCGCAAAGCGTCCGTCGAGCACGGCACCGTCGCGCATGAACGCATCGATCGACATATCTCATTGCATGCTACCATGGTCCGCAATGCTGAAAAAGCCTTGCAAATAAAGAATCCATAAAGAGGCATATTGCTCCAGTCACAAACAAGGCATATGCTGCGTTTGTCACAAAAGGACACCCCGGACGTATGTATGGAAAACAAAAATGACGCGCGGCGCCACGATGACGCACATTCAGAAGATGAGACGGCCCAGCTCGGCGAAAAGCTGTATGTTTCCCATTACACGCCCCTGTACCGCTATCTGTTCTTCCGCCTGCGCAACAAGCGCGACGCCGAGGATCTTGCCCAGACGGTGTTCGTCAAAGCATTCGCCTCGCTCAAGCAAGGCATCTGGGACGGAGCCGGCGACATACATTATCTGTTCACCATCGCCCGAAACACGCTCATTGACCACTTCCGCCGATCGAAGCACGCGCCGATCACGTCGGACGAGCTCATCGAAAGCACTGCGGACTCGGTCACGACGAACGCCCCCGTGGAGGAGCGGGAGCACCGCGAACTCATCGCAGCCGGCATTGGCAAGCTCAGACCAGCGGAAGCAGAGGCCGTCACGCTCCGATATCTCTCAGACATGGAGTACTCGGATGTCGCGCGGATCATGGGAAAACGCGAAGACGCCGTCCGCCAACTGGTGCACCGCGGACTGCGGTCGCTCCGCGAACATCTCGAAAAAGACGGATTATTAGACTAACAGCACCAGCATCGATTCATGCCAATCCATCACGCAAAGATCATCCGCGCGCTCCAGGAAGCACGCGACGCCACCGTACCGCCCCGCGAAGGGTTCAACGAGGCACTGCGGGCGATACAGCCATACCGCGAATATCTCGAGAACGAACAAGCGGACCAGCGCCTCTTCTCATTCTCGGATATCACCGACCGCATCGACTCCGGCATCCGATCGATGGAAGTGCTCGCGGGCGAAGGCATCACGCTGATGTTCTCCTATGTGCGCTCGACAGGCCGGTATATCGTCAATTTCTGCCAGAAGACACTCAATGTTTTTGACGACTAGCCGCCCGGACATGCTACACTACATGCATGGCACGCACGGCGGAACCGCGCATCTCATGGAAAGTCGAAGAGTACGCGCATAAAGAAAAAGGCCCGGATTGGTTCTGGGCGCTCGGCGTGGTCGCGATCGCCGGCGCGGCGATCGCCGTCATACGGCACAATTATCTCTTCGCTGTCTTCATAGCTCTTTCCGCAGTCATTCTCGGATACTATGCCGCACGGCGGCCGGAGATCATCGACGTTGCCGTCTCGGACGACGGCATATCCGTCCGCGGCTACCTGTATCCGTTTGCCGCGCTCAAAGGCTTCGCGGTGGAAGAAAACCCTTCCGGCAACAGACTCATCGTTGAAAGCAGCCGCATCCTGATGCCCGTCTTTTCCATACCGCTTCCGGGAGCCCTTGATGCCGACGGACTCACCGCCCTGCTTAAGACCCGCATCCCCGAAAAACCGCTCAAGGAAAAAGCCGTCCACGGCATCCTTGACCGTCTCGGATTTTAAAATGCCGGCTCCTGAGCCGGCATTTTGCTATGTTCGCGCGATTTCTTCCGCCCAGCGCCACAGGTGACCCCACTCCCGGCATCGCTTCGTCGGGTCTGCTTCGACGTCCGGATCGGTGAAATGAGTTTATCATTCGGTTAACTTTTCATGCTACGATACCAGCGTATCTTTCTCTGCGCATGAAAATCCTCATCATCGAAGACGAGCCTGACATCGCCGCATTCCTCAAAAAGGGCCTTGAAGCCGAGCTCTGCATTGTCGAGACAGCACCGACCGGACACGCGGGCATCGAGCTTGCGCAGGCCAACATATTCGACGTCGTGGTCCTCGATTTTCACTTGCCCGACATGCGCGGCGATGCCATTTCGGCGGAGATCCGCAAATATAAACCCTCGGTGCCGATACTCGTCCTCTCCGTCGAGCGCAACATGGACATCAAGGTCGACATGCTCTCAATCTGCGACGACTACGTCACGAAACCTTTTTCCCTGCGCGAACTCATCGTGCGGCTCCGTGCGCTGACCCGCCGCGGCGAAGTGCTGCACGGCGACGTGCTCGAAGCGGGCGGCCTGGTGCTCGATTCGCGCAAACATGCGGTCACGCTCTTCGGCCGCCCGATCCCCTTGCGCAACAAGGAATTCTCCCTGCTTGAGTATTTCATGCAGCATCGCGACATCGTGCTCTCCCGCGAGATGATCCTCGAGCACGTCTGGGACATGAACACGGACCCGTTCACCAACACGGTCGACACGCACGTCCGCCTCCTGCGCAAAAAACTCGAGACCAAGAAGCGCACATTCATCCACACGGTCCCGAAGCGCGGATACAGATTCTCCGCTGCATAACGACATATATCCTTATACAGACAGGGATCACTTAACTTTTGCACGTCCACTTTTTATATATGATTTTAAAAAAATTCTTTAACTAACCAAACCACTCTATTAATCGTAAGACGACCAAGTATTCGCACTCACATAATCCTGTACTTTTCCGAAAAATGACTATACTACTCGACAGAATGGCGCTCACAACACAGACGATCCTGGTCATGGCCGTCATGGCGACCGCCCTGTCCACAGGGGTGTTCGTCCTTTCCAAGAACCGCCGCAGCATCGTCCACCAGTCGTTCACGCTGCTGCTCGCCGGACTCGTGGTGACGATCGTCGGCTTCATCCTCCTGTCGCTCCAATATCCATTCGAGTATTTCGACAAGCCGATCCATTACGGCGGCATCATATTCCTGCTCGGCCTCCTGATATTTTCACAAGTGTTTCCGGACAGCGCGCATGTGCCTCGGGGACGCTGGCCGCTCTACCTGCCCCTCGGCGCGATTGCCGCGATCCTGCCCGCCAATCTCATAATCAGCGGCGCGCATTTCGACGCAGCAGGACATGTCGTCCCTGAGAACGGGCCGCTGATCATACCGTACATCCTCTGTTGGACGACATACGTGCTGCTGCCGTCTTTTTTCCTGATCCGCACCTATCGCCGCTCGACGGGCCGGCAGCGCATGCAGATACAGTATCTTTTCACCGGATTCGGACTGCTGCTGTCCTCGTTCCTCATCTGCAATCTCATCCTTCCCCTTTTCGGAATCACCAGCCTGTACTTCATGAGCGCGCTGGCCGCGGTCGTGCTTATCGTGCTCACCGCCTACGCCATCGTCCGGCACCAGCTGCTCGACATACGCCTGGTCGTGCAGCGAGGCCTCATCTACACGATCCTGCTCGTGATCGTGATCGGCGCCTATCTCGGCATCACTTCCGTCGCCGGCATGCTGTTCGCATCGCGCACCGACACCGGCGTCCTCTTTTCGGCCGGACTCACGACGGTCATCGGCATATTCGGCGTACCGTTCCTCAAAGCCTATTTCCGCACCGTGACCGACCCGATCTTTTTCAAGGACACGTATGACTATGCCAGCGCGGCGCACACGCTTACGTCGATATTGTCAAAATCGCTCGACGAATCAGAGATAGTGTCGCAGTCCGAAGAAGCGCTGCGCTGCATATTCAAGGTCGCCGAGGTTCATTTTGCGTTCGACCAAGACGGGACGTCGCACGTCTCCGAACAGGAGCAGTCGCCCGGATTCGAGACGATCGCGATGCCGGTCACCTTCGACGGAACCGCCATCGGCGCGATCCGGCTCGGCAAGAAGCGCTCGGGCGACAGGTACACGCGGCAGGATGCGCAGCTCTTCGCCACGTTCGCGTTCCAGGCGGCGATCGCCATCGGCAAGGCTCGGCTGCACAAACAAGTGCAAGAATACAACCTGCACCTCGAAGAGCTCGTCGAAACGCGCACGACGGAGATCAAGCAGCTCCAAGAAGAGCAGAAGCGGCACATGATCGACATTTCGCATAATCTCCAGACACCGCTTGCCGTGATCAAGGGCGAGCTCGAACTGCTCGGCGAAGACTTCGCCGAAAGCGAACGCGGCCGTGCCGTCGGCGGATCGCTCGACCGCGTGAGCGGATTCATCCGGCAGCTTTTGCGCCTCGCGCGCATGGAAAAGCAGACCGGCGCCATCGAGCGCGTGCCCATCGACCTCGGCGCGCTGCTTTCGGAGCAAGCCGAGTATTTCGAGGCGATGGCCGAGAGCGGAGGCGCCGAGATCGCCGTTGCGATCCCCGCGGAGCGCTTCGCGCTCCGCGGCAACAAGCGCCTCCTCGAAGAGCTGTTCACCAACCTTGTCGCGAACGCGCTGACGTACCGCGACCCCGAACGGAGGGCCTCCGTGCGCATCACGCTCGCCCGCGACGATTCGGATGCCGTCATCTCCGTCGAAGACAACGGCGTCGGCATCGCGGCGGAAGACTTGCCGCGCATCTTCGAGCGTTTCTACCGCGCGCCCGGAACCGCGTACTCAGTGTCAGGCAGCGGTCTCGGACTGGCGATCGCAAAACAGATCGCCGAGACGCACGGCGGCTCGATCCAGGCCGCAAGCACCATCGGCCGCGGGACACAGATCACCGTACGGCTGCCGGTCGCGTAAGATCCCGGCATCTTCATATACGCTTCATATTCGCGCACTACACTTCTTGCATGAAAATCCTCATCATCGAAGACGAACCCAAACTGAACGCCGCTCTGGCCGAAGGGCTCCGGACCCGCGGCTACGCCGTCGATGCCGCCCTCGACGGCGAGGACGGCGAACGCCTGGCCCGGTGGAACGAATACGACCTGGTGATCCTCGACCGCATGCTCCCCAAGCGCGACGGCATCGCCGTGCTCCGCAACCTGCGCGACGCCGGCAAAACCACGCCCGTGCTCATGCTCACGGCCAAAGACGCGATCGAAGACCGCGTGTCGGGGCTCGATGCCGGCGCCGACGACTACCTCGTCAAACCGTTTTCGTTCGACGAGCTTGCCGCACGGCTGCGCAGCCTGCTCCGCCGGCCGGCCCTCGGCACGGCAGACAGCTTCGATCTCGGCGACCTCCGCCTCGACACCCGGTCGCAAGAGGTCACCGTCAGAGGAAAGCCGTTGCGGCTGACGCTCCGCGAATACGCGCTGCTCGAGTATTTCATGCGTAACGTCGGCAGAGTGCTCACCCGCGACGACCTTCTCGAACACGTGTGGGACATGAACCATGACACGCTCAGCAACGTCGTCGACGTGCATCTTAAAAATCTCCGCAAGAAATTGCCTTCGCTTTATGCAAAACGCATCGAAACCATCCGCGGCAAAGGGTACCGCCTCGTTTGAGTCGCGCTACAACCGCTCGATCCTAGCCCTGACCGGACTGTATGCCGCCATACTGGCGGTGATCCTCTTCATCTCCGGGACAGTGAGCTTCACGGCATTTTCAAGCCGCGTCAGCCGGCGCTTCGACCGCTTCCCGCCGCCCGCGGCCGGACAGCTCTTCGCGCCGATGCGCGAAGATCAGCGCTTTCCGACAGCAAACGAAGTGCGCCGCGACTTCGTCGAATCGCTCATCATCGTGAACGCAAGCATGCTCATGCTCGCCGGACTGCTCAGCTATTTCCTTGCGCGCATGACGCTCAAGCCCATCAAGAAATCGTACGACGCGCAGCGGCAATTCCTCGCCGACGCTTCGCACGAACTCCGCACGCCGCTTGCCGTGCTGCAGCTCGCTCTTGAGAACGAGCAGGCAGACCCGCGGGCCAGCGCGCCTGCACGCGAGCGCGCCGCAAGCAACCTCGAGGAGATCCGCCGCATGGCGCGGATCGTGTCCGACCTCCTGCTCATCTCACGCCTCGACGACGGGCGGATGGAGACGCTCGGCCGCAGCATCGAACTGAAACCGTTCCTCGCAGGCATCGCCGCGCAGCTCTCTCCGCTCGCCGAATCGCGCGGCGTCACGCTCTCGCTCGACGGCGCAGTCCCCGACATCGCACTGCCGGCGGACGAAGGCCTGCTGTCGCGCGCCGTCACGAACGTGGTCGAGAACGCAATCCTCTACAACCGGCCGGGCGGCAAGGCCAAGATTATCGCCGCAGCCGCAAGCGCATCAGTGACGATCACCGTGGTCGACACGGGCACCGGCATCGCACAAAAGCACATCGGCCGCGTCTTCGACCGCTTCTACCGCGCGGACGAGAGCCGTACGCGCGCGACCGGCGGCAGCGGGCTCGGACTCGCCATCGCGCGTTCGTCCATCGAGCATCTCGGCGGATCGATACGGCTTGAAAGCGAGTTCGCCGCCGGCACGACGGTCACCATCACGCTCCCCCGCGCCTGATTCTTCACGCTTCCTTCACGCTCGGCTTCGTATGATGGGCGCATGATCGGCCAGTGCTGTCGAAACGGCTGATCGGATTACCAATGTAACGAAGCAATCAATGAAAAAGAAATCAGTCATCGCGACAAGCGCGCTCGTGCTCGGCCTCGCCGTCACCGGCGCAGCGGCGGCAAAGGCCGCCGAGACAGGCGGCGCGCAGCGTCCGATGAACAATCTCGTGTCGGCCATCGCGCAGAAATTCAACCTGAACGCGTCCGACGTGCAGCAGGTGTTCGACGAACAGCGTTCCCGGATGGAAGCGCAGCGCACGCAGGCAGAAGCCTCCCGACTCGCGCAGGCGGTCACGGACGGGAAGATCACTCAGGCGCAGGCCGATCTCATCACGGCCAAGCGCGCAGAGCTCGAAGCCGCGCGCGCAAGCGGCACGGCCTCCCTTGAAAACGCGACCAAAGAAGAGCGCGCCGCAGCGATGCAGGCGCAGATGGAATCGCTCAAAGCATGGGCGACGGCGAACAACATCCCTCTCGAGTATCTGATGATGCCGCCGGGCAGCCGCGGCCACGGCGGTCCGCAGGGCTTCGATCACATGAAAAATCCGCGCTCGGCCCAGTAGTCCGAAACGCGTTCTGACCCGCACATACGAATCCCGCCCCGGCGTACGCCGGGGCGGGATTTTGATTGTCACTGAGAAGCAGCCTCCTTCCCGACCGCCGCACGAAGCGCCTCCCGTATATCCGGACTCTCGAATACGAACCCGAGCTCATTCAATTTCTGCGGCACGGCGCGCTGACTCATCAGCACTACACCGCCGAGCTCGCCGAGGATGAGGCGCAGCGCGAACCCCGGCAACGGCAGGAACGCGGGACGGCGCACCGCGGCGCCGATGGCACGGGCCAGCTCCCGGTTGCGGACAGGATTCGGGGATACGGCATTCACCGGGCCGCGCATCCGGTCGTCCGAGATCGCCGCAACATATACTGCAAGCAGATCGTCCAGCGAGATCCACGAAAACCACTGCCGGCCGCTGCCCATCGGGCCGCCGAGCCCAAGGCGGAAAAACGGGAGCAGCTTGGCAAGCATGCCGCCGCCGGGACCGATCACGATGCCGGTGCGGACCGAGACCCAGCGCATGCCGGCCGTCTCCGCAGCCTGTGCCGCCGCCTCCCACTTGCCGCACACGGATGCCAGGAAATCCGATCCGTTCGGGGACGACTCGGCCAGCACGGCCTCTCCCCCGTCGCCGTAATACCCGACAGCGGACGCGCTCACAAAAATGCGCGGACCGCGGCCGAACACGCGCGCTGCCTCGATGAGCGCATGCGCCGTCTCGGCGCGGCTCGAAAGGATCATACGCTTGTACGCGTCGGTCCAGCGCGCGAATATGTTCACGCCCGCAAGATGCACGACGGCATCGCACGCAAGGAATTCTTCGAGCGGCAGGTCGTGGACCAGATCGGTCGACGCGAACCGCACGCCCTCCACCTCCGTCCGCGGCGGAAAACGGTCGAGCACCAGCACATCGTGTCCCTGCGCCGCGAGCAGCGCCGAGAGTTTCGACCCGACGAACCCAGAACCTCCGGTAACGGCTATTTTCATGCCGCTATTGTACCATCGAACGACGCGCCAGCAGCGCCATCGACAACACATCGCATGTAGTGTAGAGTTTCAAAAAAATACGATAGCATATGGAACTTTTACAAAGACGCCACGCCGGAGCGCCCGGTCCGCACCCCGACGTCCTGCAGCAGCTGCTCGCGTTCGCCGGAGCGAGAGACAGGGACAGCTTCACCACGCTCTGCGCCAACACGTTCCCGTCGAAAGAGGTGTTAAACGAATTCATCCGCGCCCATCTGCCACACTCCTTCATGCTTGAAACCGAAGAACAGGAGGAGGAGTACGATTATTTTCTTACGTACCTGATGGCCGCAAAAACCCTCCAGTTTCCTCCTTCCGAAGAAGAGACCGCGCGACACACGCCGCAGTGGGGCCGCCCGAACTACGACCGAGAATCCCTGATATACCAGGACTTCAGCGGCCGCAAATATCCGAACTGGCCCCAACGCGGAAGCATCTGACCGCACAGCAAAATCAGCCTTAAACTCAGGCTGATTTTTTATTTCCAACAGCCTCTCCTTGCACAGTGATGTGACCAAAACGGGCATCCGGGCGAAAGTGAAAGACGAGATCGAGCGACACAAAA
Organism: uncultured Candidatus Saccharibacteria bacterium; assembly: GCA_964533145.1. Classification (GTDB taxonomy): domain Bacteria; phylum Patescibacteriota; class Minisyncoccia; order Phycocordibacterales; family UBA9973; genus CAITQP01. The sequence continues at coordinate 16,280 of CAZHLG010000015.1, forward strand.
AATTCCAGGCGAGCATGCTCGGCAAAAAAGCGACGGTGATCAAGGTCTCCGATATAGACGTGAGAAACTATGCGAAGTATGTCCTACGAGACGGGACGCTCATCGAGAAGCGCGAATTGCTTGGATGCCTTCGCAGTAAAATAGCGATGGCTGAAAAACCCTGAAACTAATCTGATCGATATTATTCGTCGGCCAGAGGAAACGCTTTGATTTCTGACCCAATCTTTTGAATCAGACTTTTCAAGCCCTTACGGTCAAGGCTTGCGAGTTTTTTCACTCCATAGATAAGGTTTAGCTCTTTTGCCAAACTGCGATGGATACGACCTGACAAGCCAGAAAATTCCTTATCTTCATCAAGGTATTCAAGCACCGAAATAAGAACTCGGTTTGAACGGCCAAGCCCACGTTCAAGGAATGTCTGGTAAATATCCTCATCAGACAAAAGCACACGCGTAAAGTAATAAGGATCGTCCTTTTTAAGGTCACCAAAAAAATCCGGGTCTCCCTCCCATGGCGCATAAGTGAGTTGCGCCGCCCACCAGAGGCGCGCGACTGCATGATGGCGAAGACCACGGTCATTGTCGCGAATAAAATAATGGTCAAGAAGATACGTTATAGCCTTATCCTTATTATCACCGAGAGCTTTTTCTGAGGAGTAAGAGTTCCAGCGCTTCATGACATAATCTCGAAATTCGACATGGCTCAAATACGTCCACAAGCGAGAGTCCGATGCCTGGGTTTCATCGATACTCTTATAGTATTTATGCAGAGCGATAGCATTTTCGCACTCTGTCTCATTGAATTCCTTTTTTGTCGGAATTTTTAAAACGGGCGCATCTCCAAGAACCTCGATTGTCGAGAAGAGCAGATCCTCATCCTTGCATGGATATTTTTCTTCGAAGTAGGACCGCAATGACTTACCGGATTTTAAATCGTCGCGCATTCGATCAACGGCAACGGCTTTAAAAATCTTCTGCAATTGTTTTTTATTGTTAGTACTCATCTGTGTTTATTTCCAGCAAAGAAGCCATACTGCCGAAACTTCTTGCTGCGGGATTATCGAGTATTTTTTGAGCTGCTTCGATAGGTTCTTTTTCTCGAAGACCCTTTGCCTCAAGGACTGTTTCGAGGCGAACGAACCAAGGCTGAGCTTCGTAAGCTGAATTCTGATTCCTTACCTGATAGATAGCATCAACAAGTACAGGAAACACTATCGCGCCGTGCAGCATTCCTTCCGCAGGTTTCTGGTTTCTAACATCGTAATATTTCCTGTAGTCTTCCTTGGAAAGAATTATCGTAATTTTCTCAGATTCGTAATCAATCTGAAGAGGGCCTTCATGCTGGCTTCCTTCACGGATGGACATGAAAGAAGACACCGGCGGACGTAAGGGATCAAAGTTTTTATCTGCAGGAAAAGCGACCGCTCCCCCAACAGCAAGGACATCTCCTTTTTCAATCTCGAACACAGCCCCCTCATATGCGGGGTGGCTATCACTCGGCTGATAAGCTTCGATGTCCTCGTTTGCACAGACATAAAATTCAACCGTAACTCGATCGCGAACTTTTTGGGCCGGGAAGGAGAAGCTCTCAATACTTTTATTGGTTGAAAAGCTGGTTCTGAAGAACGTGCTGCGAGATTGAACTTCTGCAACAAATGACGCCTTACCGCCACGAATCAGTTTTTCGATTGCTTGGTTCTTGAGAGAAAAGGTCGGGTTTATAACGACAGCATCTTTGCTCAATTCGTAGTGGAAAGACGAGACCTTGAAGAACCCTCCGAGATCATCCCCGTTTCCTAGCACAGGATATGGATATTGCTTAAATTCAACCTTCATAATTTTCTATGCTTAGCGCGTAACGATGCTGGGAAAGAAGCCTAACCGCGAGCCGAATCGTCTCTCCCCGCTTTATTGAGAGGCCCTTAATCATCGAGCCTCCTGCTTCGACCGCGATTTGGGTTTTTGCGCCCGACGCTGCAGCTGATTTTATTTCTGCAGGATAGATAGCATCGTCACCGACGGCAACAATCCGAATTGAACCTGACGCGTCTTCAATGCCTGTTATAACAAAATGATATTCCAATTCGTTTCCAGATTTTTGCATGAAACTCTTGAAAGAAATATCAGATGTCCTAATCCTGTCGCTTGGAGTATCGCCCATATCCTCCCCGCCCCGCTTGCCACCCTTACTGCCTCCATCGGAACTATTTTTTGCTCCACCGCCCGGATCCATCCCCTTTCCTGGCGCTACGGATTTAACGCTAAGAGAACGCCGGAGGTAGGGCTCAACCTCCGCGGACGTGCGTGGCTTAACAGCGCCAATTTCACGTCCGCTTTCTTCATCGTTTGACTGGTCAGTTGGATCAAAAGCTATACCCTGTTGATTGAGATCATCTTTATCGTCGCTGTCAGGAAGATACTGGTTTAAGCCGGGAATATCCTGCGGTTCACCAGTAATGGTCTCTCCCATGCTTTTAAGGGATTCGCGAATAAACTTATCAAGTTCACGCAAGACCTGCGTCCCTTCTTCCTTGTTTCTATCTTTATCCCATTTGTCGTGGGCAGGAGGCTCAAGGTCTCTTAAAAATCTATTGCCGATATCATTTTCGCAGATAAAAACTCCAGCGTAAGGTTCGCGAAGAGACCTGCAAGGATACTCTTCAACAAACATTTTTGGCTTTCTCACTTTCATAACCCTACTTGGGTAATGGTCCTGCTTGCGGACATAAAGAAAGACTTCGCCAATATGTTCAAGCGAACGTGTAAACTTTTCACCCATAGTGACTGCCTCGAAATAGAATTTCGCATTATGAGCCTCATATTCATCGAAGAGTTCCCTCAGAGTTTCTGCATTGATCAGTATTTCTGCATCATCATCTTTTACGACGACCTCTAGTACGCCGTGAAAAATAGCAAGCCAGAAGTTATCGAGGATAGAGTGGATGAGTCCGGCCTTCCAATCAGGATCCGTCTTGAATCCAGCAATATAAATATCAGTTCCTCGTTCCGCCCGTCGGAAATTTTTTGGAATAATGCTTACATCTCTCACTGCGTTATAGCCATCGATTCCAAAGAAGCCCACGCCCTGCCGCACA
>CAZHLG010000016.1:0-17427 GCA_964533145.1 uncultured Candidatus Saccharibacteria bacterium
GGCTTGCGGGAATTCGGCGACCAAGGTCGCGTTCTCGAGGGCTATCGGGCGAGAGGCGGCGTCGCGCCCTTCGCCGCCGCCGCCGCCCTGCGCGACCGTAACCGTGTTTTTTGCGACATCCTTACCCACGATGTAATACGGCGCATCATACGGAGTTTTCTGCGTGATTGTGAACCCGTGCCGTTCACCGATCGTCAGAAAAACAGCGCCCTCATGCCGGCCGATCACCTCGCCGCTTTCGTCGAGCACCGGCCCCGGCTCCGCCGCAATATAGTGCGCGAGAAATTCCTTGATATCGAGATCGCCAAGCATGCAGATGCCCTGACTGTCTTTCTTTGCCGCCGTAGGCAGGCCGAATTTCTTCGCAAGCACGCGCACCTTGCTCTTATGCATCCCTCCAAGCGGGAAAAGCACATGCGAAAGATCTTCGCTCGTCAGGCGGTACAAAAAGTATGCCTGATCTTTTGCTGGGTCAGCGGCCTTGGCAAGAATGGCCGTACCCTCGGCGTCCGTACGAATCCGGGCATAATGCCCGGTCGCGATCGCATCCGCTCCGTGTGCGCGGGCAAAATCCCAGAACACGCCGAACTTGATCTCTCGGTTGCACATCACATCGGGATTCGGCGTCCGGCCGGCTCGGTATTCTTCGATCATATACTCGGCGACGGCACGCTTGTACGCATCTTCGGCATCGCATTCAAGGAACGGTATGCCGAGATGCGCCGCCACGCGCATGGCATCAAGACGATCCTCGCGGAAACTGCATTCGATGAAATCCGGCTGCCACGTACGGATAAAGACGCCGACGACGCGGTACCCCCGCCGCAGCAAAAGCGCGGCGGCGACCGAAGAGTCTACCCCGCCTGAGAGCCCCACGAACACGGTGCGTATCGCGCTGTCCATTACGCACATACCATAGCAAAATAAAAAAAGCGCGCCAACAACAGGCGCGCCCGGACACACTACCGTTCCGAAAAGACAACGTTCAACTCACTGATAATCTGCTCGTTCGAAAAATTCGGACGATACACAAACCCAAGAACACGTGGATATTTTTTCTTGTGTTCATCAAGCAAACGACGGCTTCCCTTGATATTGCATGGCACCCACATTGTCTTGTGCAGAATGAACAAATCGGTCCCTAAAGCAAAATCTTCGCGCGCGGTTGCCTGTCGTGCTTCTCGAAACGGGAAAGACTCGTCGGAAATGCACTGTCTCATAAAAAGCGCATTCAACCGCTTTGCACAATCGGCTTCTTGCTTCCATTGAAAATGGAATGCGTCAACGATATGCTTGACGCACTTAAGTACCGTTTCGTTCGAGACGCCGTTCCCCAAGGCGATATTGCACGACAAAAAATCTTGAGTGACTCGCTGTAATAAGTAAGGAAATTGATGATTTTCTGGCGCAGACCACTGCGAATTCTAAAATATGGAGATTGTTCCATACTGTGTATTTTAATTGTGAACGAATGATTCTATCGGCAGCACTATATACCAAATGAAAAGCGGGGCAAACCCTAATAACTGTTCGCCACGAATTCGACGAGCACGAACGAGACCCAGAACACGAGCAGCATGCGTGCCTCGCGGCGGGTGATCGTCCGTCCGGAACGCATGAAATGGAACAGTATGACCGACGCAAAAAGCATGAATATGCCCGTGATGTAGATGATGCGCTTCGGGAACGCGAACGGGTTCGCCAGCGCAAGGATGCCAACCACGATCGTGGCGTCCGCAAGCACCGTGCCGAGGATATCGCCGACAGCGAGCGAATCATTGCGCTGTCTGACCGATTTGAGCGAGAAAAAAAATTCGGGGAGCGTCGTCCCGAGTCCGACGACGAGTAGGCCGATCAGCACGGGATTGACGCCAAGCATGCCGGCGATCGCCGCCGCTGATTCGACGGTGAAATGCGCCCCGACAAGGAGTATGCCCATCGAGGCAAGCAGCATGGATGCGTTCTTCCAGCGCGGACCGACGCTTTCAGCAGGAGCAGGTTCGTTCCCGCCCTCGCGCAAAGACACGTAGTAGAAAATGCAGCCGAGCAAAACGAGCGCCGCGCCCTCGATGCGGGTGAAGCTGCCGTCAAAACCGAGCACGAGCGGTACGAGCAACAGGAGCGGATATGCGACATGATGGCGCAGGATCTTGCTCTCGATGCGCACGCCACGGCCGGCAAGAAAGATAATGAGCGCGAGCACAAGCGTAAGATCGGCGATGTTTGAACCAAAAAGGACCCCGAGACCGAACGAAGGAACGCCAGAAAACGCGGCTTTGATCGAGATGAACGTCTCCGGAAGAATGGAGATCACGGCGACAACGATGAAGCCGACCGCATACGAAGAGAGTCGGTAGCTCTGTGCGAGGCGCCCGGCATACCGCGTAGCGAGCGTGGACCCCTTGGCTACGAGGGCGAGCGCGGCGATGAATATGAGAATCTCCTGCATGTATGTACCTTACAGCGCGAGCAGCTTTTTGAAAAGCTCGTAATCGGCGCGGGCGTCCGAAAGCGCCGAGTGCGCGTTCTCGTTCACGATGCCGAAACGCTTGCACAGCTCGCCGAGCGAGTAACGCACGAGGTCCGGTGAATCATGCAGTTTTGCGTATGCCATCGAAACAGTATCAAGACGATGGTAATGCATCTTATTCGGAATGCCTCGCGCAGAAAGGTGCGCGTCGATGAAAGCCGAGTCGAACGCGACATTATGTGCGACCATGATCGCGCCTTCTGTCCGGCGGGAGAATTCGAGAAGCGCCTCCGCTGCCGGAACAGCGCGAGCCCAACCTGTCGGAGTATAGCCGTTCACCCGCAATGCGGCCGGGTCGGCCGATGCGATGTTCTCGGGACGGATCTTCGCCGACCATTCGTCGACGAGCTCAAACGCCGGCCGCTCCCCGGACCAGTCCTGCCGCACCCGAACCACGGCGATCTCTATGATCTCATGGACGCGCGGATCGAGGCCGGTACCCTCGATGTCGACAAAGGCAAGTTCCATGGATTTCATTGCGCCGGACTTCGTCGGCAACGGAGAATGTTTCTGGTCTTCCATGTGCTTCAGTATACTCCTTTCTGCGTTTTTTGACATATTGCTACATTATATGTAGTATGAAAAAAATATCTGACATATGACATCTGCAACGACCAAAGCAACGAACGTCCTCGGACTCATCGTACTCCTTGCCATCGGCATGCCACTTGCCTACTCTCTCCATCGGGAAAAATACGACATCGCACTGCCCGACGGCACTCGCGCAATAATGAAAGGAGGCAACTGGAGCGATATATGGGACGGATCAACAGTGATACTCTCCATCAATTCGGGTGTCACTATCGCAACCAGAAAGAAAGATGAGACTCTTTGGGCCAACGAGTACTTCAAGGAGCCATCCTCGCAAGACCGCATCGATTCATTCGTGATCGACGGGGCCTGGTACTACACAGCCTATGTGACATTGCTATAAAACCGCCGTACGGCGGTTTTATTTTTTCAGTATGTTCACCAGCTCATCCATGAATGCTTTCACGGAATCGTCGTCGTACAGCGTGATCGCGTAGACTTTTTTGCCGAGCTTGGAAAATTCCTGCATCTTTTTTTGCACCAGTTCCTCACGGACACCCGCTTCGAGGACATCGGTCTTGGTGAGCACTATGATCTCCTCTTTTGCATCGAGCCCCTGACCGAATTTGTGCAGTTCGGCGCGCACTTCTTCGTACGCGCGCTTCATGCCGCCGCTTTGCGCGAGCTCGTTCTCAAACGAGACCAGATGCACGAGCATCTGCGTGCGCTTGATATGGCGGAGGAATTTCACGCCGAGGCCGCGGCCTTCCGCCGCGCCCTCGATGAGGCCCGGGATATCGGCGAGCGTGTAGCCGTAGCAGTCGCCGAGGTTCGGGTCGAGCGTAGTGAAGGCGTAGTCACCCACTTTGGCTTTGGCGCGCGTGAGCGCGTTGAGCAGCGAGCTCTTGCCCGCATTCGGCAAACCGACCAAGCCAGCATCGGCGATGATCTCAAGCTCCACATGAAAGTCGGCCTCATCCCCAGGGCGCCCCGGCGTCCATTCTTTCGGAGAGACGTTGGTCGAACTCTTGAAGTATTCGTTGCCGCGACCGCCGCCGCCGCCTTTCAAGACCTGCACGCGTTCGCCTTCCGTGAGGAGCTGGAACGATTCGCCCGTCGCCATGTTCGTGACGATGGAGCCGATCGGCAGCTTGATCGTAATATCGTCTCCGTCCGCGCCGTGCAGGCTGCGCGAACCGCCCGGACCGCCGTCTTTCGCGGCGAACTCAGTCGTATGGCGGTATTGTGCGAGCAGCTGGTTGTCGCGGACGGCAAGTACGTATACATCGCCGCCGCGGCCGCCGTCGCCGCCGGCAGGGCCGCCCTTCGGAATGAATTTTTCCCGGCGCCAGCGCACGACGCCGTCGCCGCCCTTTCCGGCGGAGGCGTGGAAGTTCATTTCGTCGACGAGTGCCATATATCGAGATACTACTATATTTCAAGCTTTTTTGCCATTATACTTGACTTTTTATAATAAATATGATAATATAGTCATAATAATTTCTGAACTTTAAAAAAACATACTAATGAGAAACTTCTTAAAAGAAAGTCGGGATTTTATCCTGCAGCTGGTTGCGTGCGTGGCTGCGTATACTATCGGACCGTGCGCAATCTTGGTCTATTACATAATCCCGTTCTGCGAAAGCCATGAGGCCTACTTACGGAAGACGGAGTTAGGAAATTACATCCTCTTTGGTGCGACCTATCCGATCCTTCTCTTTCCGTTTGTGATGTTCCTCTGTTATCTGGTGGTTTTCCTGATTGAGTACATGACAGGAAAGTATTTTAAATACTTTCACGTATTCGGGACCGGGAGCTGATCATTCGCATAACGACAATGCACAAAAACCTGCTTCGGCAGGTTTTTATTATTTTACCTGCTCTTTCGATATGGCGATTTTTGCAAGCGCGAGCGCCCCTTCTTTGGTCTTGGCGACGGCAAGGAAGCGCGCACGATGGCAGAAGAGCGCATCGGCGACGCCGGTGACGCTGGCAAGTTCGGCGTCGCGCAGACCCGCCCAGCTTTCAGGCAAAAGAATGCGATTCTCGTACGTGCGCTCGCCGGCGGGGACGACGTTCACTCCCCAGCCTTTCGTGCCGCGGCGCGGCGTGACAACGATGAGCGGCTCGGGATGCGCGACAAGCGTTTCCTGCCACGGGCAATTCATATCGATCGCGACGACGCGCTTGTCTTCGGCGGCGGCATATGCGGCCTCGACGATACTGCGCGCGTCGAGCGTATCGCGGGCGATGACGACCTCGCGCAGAATGATCTCTTTGGCAAGATCGACGAGCTTCAAGAACGCCGAATCATACGTATCGTCACGTTCCTTCCACGTCGGGCGGTGCATGTACAGAAAACTCTGGAGCGTATACGGATAGGTTTCGCCCGTCGGCTGCACGATCGGCATGCCGTTGTCGTCTGCGTCGATCGGAGACGCGAGCGTATGGTCGATGCGCGCGGCGATCTCCGCCGCGACGGAATCCGAAATGCCCGGCGCACCCATGGCGGAGATCGCCGCACCGTATTCCTTCCAGACAAGGCCGAACGATGCGTACGGAATGCCGCTTGTGCGGACGCCGCCGCCCTCAGGCATATGATGGTCGAAGCGATGCGAAGCAGGATCATTGACCATGCCCACATCGACGGCATACTCGGCGGCCGCGATCACCTGCTCATCGCGCGTCCGGACGATCGTGCCGCGGCCGCCGAGTACGATCTGCAGCACGGCGCACGCAAAAACATCGTCGGCATGATACTTGCCGTTATGCGTCGCTATGACCGGTCGTTTCGAAAAAAATCCCATGTTTATTGCTGTTCGATTTCGGGTGCGCCCCATTCTTCTATCAGCTCGATCAGCAGATTGACGATCTTCAGAAATACCATCACACCAATGATGCCGAGAAGGATGATCAGGCTGAAATTGCGCACATTATGGCTGAATGCCAGCGCCTTTGTCGAGAAAAAATAGCCGAGCCCGAACATGCCGCCGAACCACACCGCGCTCGACAGCAATTCGGCCAGACAGTACTTGCGGAAATCGGCTCGTACATATCCGGCAAAGACAAGCGTCGCATTGTTGACTCCGTAAATAAATTTTGACGCCACGATGGACCAGAACGGGCGCTTGCGGAACTGCGGAAGGAAGTGCAGGATGCGCCGCGTGAGGAACCGCAAAAACGGGCTGCGCGGAAAACGCCGTCCGAGATACTGCCCGAGGCGATAGCCGAGGATCGTCTTGGCAACGGCGGCCGCGATGGCGACAGCTATCGTCAGCGGAAAAGACAAGATGCCAAGATGCGCGAATACGCCGGCAATGATGAGCGCGATCTCCCCTTCCCAAAAAATGGCGAGAAAAAGCACGCCGTACGCAAGCAGAATATGATGCTCGACGAACGATGACAGCAGATTGAGGAAATAACTCATCATATGCGGCTAAAAAAGCATCTCGAGCACCCAATGCAGGACCGAGACAACGACAGCGGCGATCATCGCGGCGCCGAAGCTCGCCACGGCAAATCCGCTCACGACATATGCGAGCGACCACAAGATGGCGCCGTTAATCACGAACGAGAACAGGCCGAGCGTGAGGATATTCGCGGCAAGCGTGGCAAACCCTATGAGCGGCCGGATCGTGAGGTTCACGAAATACAGGCACGCCCCGACGACCAGCACCGAGTACACCGGCTTGAACTGAATCGAGTGCGGCAAAAGATACGCCGTGAGCCAAAGCGCCGCGCACAGTATGAGCCAGTGCAGTATTATCTTCATGCGTGATTAGAAGAGCCCGTCAACGACCTCTTTCACGAGCATGCCATCCGCCTTGCCTTTGAGGTCTTTCATAACGGCGGCCATGAGCATGCCTTTCTTTGCCGGATCGGCAATGCCGAGCTCAGCCTGCTTGGCGCGAGCCGCCTGCTCGATAGCCTCGCGGCCCATCATTTCCGGAAGGAACTCTTCGATCACGGCAAGCTGCGCCGACTCTTCGGCGACAAGGTCTTCCCGACCGCCCTTCTGAAACTGCTCGATCGAATCCTTGCGCTGCTTGCCAAGGCGCATGATCACGGCAAGCGCCTCCTCGTCAGTGAGCACTTCCTGCGGCTTGCGGCCTTTGGCGACCAGCTCGTTCGTGAAGGCTGCGGTCATGCCGCGGAGCACCTCGAGCCGAACCTGGTCTTTGGCGATCATCGCCTCTTTGATTTTCCCTTTTATGTCGTCCTGTATCATATATGTATGAGCATATCATAAATCAGCCGCATGTCCGAGAGATATCGTAAGAGCCAATTCTTTATTTTTTCTTTATTAACCGAGGCCTTGCTATTGACTCGACATGGTATACTTTTTGCATGAAAATCGTATTTTTCGACACTGAGACAACGGGCACCGATCCTGCGAAAGACTCGCTCTGTCAGCTTGCCTGGATGACTGACGGCGTCATGCGCGGCGGACTCTACAAACCGCCAATGCCCATCCCCGCCGAATCCTCGGCTGTGCATCACATCTCCAACAAGATGGTCGCCGACAGACCCGCCTTCCGCGACTCGGACGATTACGCCGAAGCAAAGACACTCTTTGAGAGCGAAGACACCATTGTCGTAGCGCACAACGCAAAGTTCGACATTGCCATACTCGCAAAAGAAGGCATCGCACCGAAACGCCACATCTGCACGCTCCGGGTCGCGCGCGCCATGGACCCCGACGGCAAGCTGTCGAACTATAAGCTGCAGTACCTGCGCTATGCTCTCGACCTCAACATCGACGAGACCGCCGCAGCGCATTCGGCCGACGGCGACGTACTCGTCCTCGAACAGCTCTTCAACCGCCTGCTTGGCAAGCTCTGCGAGACGATGAGCGAGGAAGCGGCCCTCAAGGAAATGACAGACATATCTTCGCTCCCCTCGCTCGTGCGTTCTTTCAGCTTCGGCAAGCATAACGGCAGGACCGTCGCCGAAGTCGCCAAAGAATCGCCCGACTACCTCGCCTGGCTGCTCGCCGAAAAAGAAAAGAACCCGGCCGACGAAGAGGATTGGATCTTCACCCTCAAAACGCACCTCGGAAAATTATAAGCTCACGCGCACACTACTCACATGCCAACAGCACAACCAGAAAGCCTCCGCCGTTACTTTTTCTTCGGTCTCCTGAGTGTCGTCACCGTACTGCTCTTCTTCATATTCCGACCGTTCCTTACCACTATCGTCGTCGGAGTGTCCGCGGCCGTCGTGTTCTATCCGCTATTCATCCGCCTCCGCACGATGCTCGGCGGGATCGGCTGGCTCGCGGCGCTCGTTTCAATCATCATCTTTTCAATCATCATCGTCGGTCCGCTGCTCGCCATCGGCGCGCTGGTGCTCAATCAGTCCGGCGAACTGTACGCTTCGGCGCTGAGCGGCGGCAATTTTGGCCCCTTCATCGACCGTGTCGGATCGGCCGTCGACGGCATCTTGCCGACAGGCCTGTCGATCAACGCGGGCGCCCGGGCGGCCGATCTCATCGAGCTGCTCGTCGGCAATCTGAGCAACGTCTTCGCATCGACGCTCGGCGCGGTCTTCTCCTTTGTCCTTGTCACGCTCGCCATGTTCTACTTCCTCAAGGACGGCGAGAGCTTCCGCACGGCGTTCCTGCGTCTTTCGCCGCTCTCCGAAGCCGACAACGCGAAGATCTTCCGTAAGATCGGCGACACGATCAACGGCGTCGTCAAAGGATACCTGTTCCTCGCGCTTATCCAAGGAACGCTTTCGGGTATCGGTATGGCGATATTCGGCGTGCCGCACGCGGCGCTCTGGGGCGTCGTTGCCGGCGTCGCATCGCTCGTGCCGACCATCGGCACGGCACTCGTGCTCGGACCGGCAGTGCTCTATCTCCTTTCCGGCGGCTCGACAGCTCAGGCTGTCGGCCTGACGCTCTGGGGGCTCTCCATCGTGGGAATGATCGACAACCTCCTCAATCCGTACATCATCGGCAAGCGCGTGCAGATCCCGCCATTTCTGATCCTGTTTTCGATCCTGGGCGGCATCGCACTCATGGGCCCCGTCGGTATCTTGGTCGGCCCGGTCGCGATGAGCCTGCTGCTCGTGCTTCTCTCCATCTACCGCGACGAATTCCGCGCGTAGCATGGACTACCGGATACGGACCATCGGGCCGGACGAGTATCCTGCGGGACTGCTCGAAATCCCGAACATTCCGCCGACACTGTCCGTCCTTGGTGCGCCGCTTGAAAAAGATGCGGCGTATCTCGCCGTCGTCGGCTCGCGCGCCCACACATCCTACGGAGCAGACGTATGCGAGCGGCTCATCCGCGGCCTTGCCGGCTCGGATATCATCATAGTCAGCGGGCTTGCGCTCGGCATCGACTCGGTAGCGCATCGTGCGGCCATGGCGGCAGGACTCAAGACCGTCGCCCTTCCGGGATCAGGCCTCTCTGAACGATCGATTTACCCTGCGACGAACCTTTCGCTCGCAAAGGAGATCCTCGCATCGGGCGGCTCTCTTGTCTCCGAATTCCCGAACGATGCAAAGGCCCGGAATTACTTCTTTCCGAAACGCAACCGACTGATGGCAGGCATCGCGCGTGCCGTGCTCGTCATCGAAGCCGCTGACAAATCCGGCACGCTCATCACGGCGCATCTCGCCATGGACTACAACCGCGACGTGCTCGCCGTGCCGGGACCGATCACCAGCGCGCTTTCGCTCGGCGCGAACCTGCTCATCAAACAAGGCGCGACTCCGATCACGCGCAGCGAAGACATCCTCGAGGTGTTCGGGCTCAAGCAGGCAGCGCTCTTTGATGAACATGCCGAAGCAGTGCGCAGTCTCTCTCCGGAGGAACGCGAGATCTACGAGATGCTGACCGAGCCGATACCGCGCGACAGCATTCTTGCCGGCGGCGACCTGCCGGCGCATACCGTCAATTCCCTGCTCACGGCCATGGAGCTCAAGGGTTTGATCAAGGAAGAATACGGCGAGGTGCGCCGAGTCTGGAATTGACACAGGCGCGGTACAGGCATATGCTTACGGGCAAAACACATTGACGATGATGATCTTTCTTCTATTGATCGCGCTCATGCTGTCGTTCGTCCCCGTCCCGCCACGGCCGCATCCCATTGGCTGGAGCGAAAAGTTCTACGACCCGCGGAAACATCCTGAGATGATCCCGATGCATCACAACCGCGCGGCAACCGCCGCGGTTCAGATACAGGCCGAACAACTCCGTCCCGACCTACGGAACGCAGGGTCCGCAACGGCCGACCGGAAGAACTTCAGACAGAGCAACAATTTGAATCCGCCAGGACAAAAAACCGAAGGCGCCATGTCCATTTGGCGCCTTTTTTTATTTTTTCTTGATCATCTGATTTGCCAAAAAAATTTTTGAGTGCTACTACTTAAACGACACATGAAGCTGCTCATCGTCGAATCCCCGTCGAAAGCCAAGACCATCGAGAAGTATCTCGATGGCGCTTTCACTGTGCGTGCCTCCGTCGGCCACGTGCGCGATCTTCCCAAATCCAACAAGAAGGCCATCGACATCGAGGCCGGTTTCGTCCCGCACTACGAAGTATCAAAAGGCAAGGAAAAGGTCGTCCGCGAGCTTTCCGAGCTTGCCGAAAAAGCGAGCGAGGTGATACTCGCGACCGACCCGGACCGCGAAGGCGAGGCCATCTCCTGGCACCTCAAAGAGCTGCTCAAGCAGGACAAGAAGGTCAAGGCGTCGATCAAACGCGCCGCGTTCCACGAAATCACGAAAGAAGCCGTCGAAGAAGCACTGCTCGAGCCGCGCGAAATCGACGAGAAGCTCGTCGAGGCGCAGGAGGCACGCCGCGTGCTTGACCGCCTCGTAGGCTATGACCTGTCCGGCGTAATCTGGAAAAAAGTGCGCTACGGCCTTTCCGCCGGCCGCGTGCAGTCTCCCGCTCTGCGCATCCTCATGGAGCGCGAACGCGAGATCCGCGCCTTCGTACCCGAACAGTACTGGACGCTCGAGGGGCTTTTCGAAACCAAAAGCAAAGAACATGTGAAGCTTTCCTGCGCCGAAGAGCCGCGCGACGCGAAGATCGTGCAGCATATTCTCGAGACCGGCACAAAAGGCTCCTGGGCAGTGATCGATGTGAAAGAATCAGAGCAGAAGCGCAGCCCGCGCGCGCCATTCACCACTTCGAGCCTGCAGCAGACGGCCAGCACGCGCCTCGGCTTCTCGCCGAAGCGCACCATGCAAGTGGCGCAGAAACTCTACGAAGCCGGACACATCACCTACATGCGCACGGACAGCACCAATCTGTCCGCACAGGCGGTCGCGCAGATCCTTGCCCTCGTCCAAAAAAAATACGGCGCAGAATACGCCGAGCAGCATTCGTATAAGACCAAATCCAAGAATGCCCAGGAAGCGCACGAGGCCATCCGTCCGACGCACATTGAGAAGCTCTCCGTGGGGATCAACGACGAACAGAAAAAGCTCTATAAGCTCATCTGGGAACGCGCTGTCTCAAGTCAGATGACGGACGCAAAGCTGCTCAAGACCAAGATCACCGCCAACATGCCGGCGGAAAAAGACATCCCTGATTTTTCAGCGAACGGCTCACGAGTGCTCTTCCCTGGATGGCTGGCCGCGGATCAGGACGCGCGCGGCGAAGACGTCGAGCTGCCGAAGGTCGCCGTCGGCGAAGCGCTCAAACTCATCGATCTCTCGAGCACGGAGAAATTCACCGAACCGCCGAACCGCTACACCGAAGCCGCGCTCGTGAAGGCGCTCGAAGAGCGCGGCATCGGCCGTCCGTCCACCTACGCCTCGATCATGAGCACGCTCGAAGAGCGCGGCTACGTGACCAAGCAAGGCCGCACGCTCTACCCGACCGACACGGGCGATGTGGTTTCGACATTCCTCGAAACCAATTTCGGCGAATACATCTCAGATACTTTCACCGCCGAGATGGAAGACAAGCTGGACGACATCGCCAGCGGCGACCGCGACTATGTGAAGACGCTCAAAGAATTCTATATTCCCTTTCAGAAAGAAGTGAAGGCCAAAGACAAGCTCGCAAAAGCCACGGACCTTGGCCCGGCTCCAGACGATGTCACGTGCCCGAAATGCGGCGCCGCGATGATCTACAAACTCTCCCGCAGCGGCAAGTTCTTCTCCTGCTCGCGCTACCCGGACTGCGACGGCGCACGCAAGCTCGACGGCTCCGAAGTGCAGGGCCCCAAAGAGACCGGCGAGATGTGCCCGCTCTGCGGCGATAAGCCGGGCAAGAACGGCGGCGGCAAGCTCGTCGTGCGCGAAGGCCGCTACGGCATGTTCATCTCCTGCTCGCGCTATCCGAAATGCAAATTCATCAAGGAAGACGAGGAAGAGAAGAAAAAGAAAATGACAGGCGTACAGTGCCCCGTCTGCAGCAAAGGCGAGATGATGGAACGCCGGGGCCGCTTCGGCATCTTCTATTCCTGTTCCAACTACCCCGATTGCAAGAACGCCATCAAAGCCAAGCCGACCGGCAACATCTGCGACCTATGCGGCAGCCTCATGATGGAAGGCACCAAGACCATCCCCGAGCGCTGCTCGAACAAAGCGTGCCCCATGCACAACCCGCACAAGCTCGAGAAAAAATAAACTCCCGGACAGCCGGGCGGCATGCGATTTTACATTTGTCCCATTCCGTCATATCCTTTCAGGATGGAAGCACTTACAGTCTCCGACATCCTCGAAGAGCTCGATCCGAAGCTCCCCAAGCACGACACCGACCTCATCACGCGCGCGTACGACTTTGCGCTTAAGGCCCATCAGGGACAGCTCCGCAAATCCGGCGAGCCGTATTTCATACACGTCTTCGAAACGGCGCGCAATCTCGCCCGGTACGACATGGACGCGACGACCATCGCGGCAGGATTCCTGCACGACACGCTTGAGGACACCGAGACCACGGAAGAGGCTCTCGAAAAGGAGTTCGGTCCCGAGATCGTCCGCCTCGTCAAAGGCGTGACCAAGCTCGGCAAAGTGAAGTATCAGGGACACACCCGGCATGTCGAGTCGCTCCGCAAATTCCTCATGGCGCTCGCCGAGGATTACCGCGTGCTCATGATCAAACTCGCGGACCGGCTCCACAATCTCCGCACGCTCGAGCATGTCCGCGCCGACAAACAGAAGCGCATCGCCATGGAATCCATCGAGATCTACGCCCCGCTTGCCGACCGTCTCGGCATCGGACGCCTCAAAGGAGAGATCGAAGACGCGGCATTCCCTTTTGCATACCCCGAAGAGGCTGCAAAAGTCCTGGCAATGCTCGAAGAGCGCAGCGCCATGATCCGCCAATCGCTCAAAGACGTCTACGCGGAACTCATGGTGCAGCTTGCCAAAAGCGGCGTGCATGCAAAAAAAGTCGAGTACCGCGTGAAGCATGCGTACAGTCTCTGGAAAAAGCTCCGCAAGCGCGAAATGAGCATCGAAAATGTGTACGATGTCGTCGCCATCCGCATCATCGTCGGCACGGTCGAAGAATGCTACGCGACGCTCGGCCTCGTGCACTCGCTCTGGAAACCGCTCCCCGCGCGAATCAAAGACTTCATCGCCCTTCCGAAACTCAACGGCTACCAGTCGCTCCATACGACCGTCTTCACCGGCAACGGCGGCCTCGTCGAGATCCAGATCCGTACGGAGGAGATGCACAACCGCGCCGAATACGGCATCGCCTCGCATTACCTATACAAAGAAGCGTCGAAAGACGGCGGTCCGGACGCGAAGTTCCGCTGGATCGACGAATTCAAAAAACTCAACGACGACGGCACGCTCGCCGCGCCGGATGACTTCCTGAAACACCTGAAAGCGGACTTCTTCAATGACCGCATCTATGCATTCACGCCCGTCGGCGACGTGATTGATCTGCCCCACGACTCAAGCGTGATCGACTTCGCATACGCAGTGCATTCGGACATCGGCGACCATGCCTCGGGAGCGCGCGTCAACGGAAAATTCGTAGCGCTCGGCACCGTGCTTAATTCCGGCGACATCGTCGAAGTGGAGACGCGCAAAGACGCCACACCGAAAAGCAAGTGGCTTGAGTACGCGAAAACAGGCCTAGCCCGCAAGCACATCCGCGCCTACCTGCGCGAACACGAAAGCGGGCTTTTGGCCCGCTTCCTGCCGAAGAAATTCCGCGGCTAAAGACTGAAACTCGAGATGCTGTACAAGTCGGATTCGTCCGGCTTTTCAGTTTCCGGAGCCGCAGGCCGCTGGCCGGCACCCAAAGGAGCCGGTGCCGGCTGCGCCTCCTCAGCAACAACCGGCAATTCCCCAGCCTCGCCTGACTGAGCATCGGTGCCGGCAGACTGAATCTGCGCCACGATCGCCTTGAGCTCTTCCGGCGTAAGGAAACTGATGGTCACACGGCCGCCGATGGCGTCGGTCTCAACATGCACGCGCTCGCCAAGCATCTCCTGCAGGCGCGCCTCAATGACGGCGATCTCCGGATCTGCGGGAGCAGCTGTCTTGCGCGTGCGCTCGACGGCGATGGCGCGCGCGGCACGCTCGGCGTCGCGGACGGTCACTTTTTTGTTCACGATTTCCTTGAACAGCACCGCCTGCTCCTCGGGACGGTCGATGAGCATGAGCAGCGGACGCGTATGGCCTTCCGTGATCTTGCCCACGGAAAGCGCCTCAAGCATTTCCTGCGGCAGCGCGAGAATGCGGAGCGTGTTGGAGACATACTCGCGGCTGCGGCCGAGCTTGCGGCCGATCTCCGCGTGCGGGAGCTTGAATTCCTCGGCAAGGCGTGAGAACGCGAGCGCGCGCTCGACCGGATTGAGATCGGCGCGCTGCAGGTTTTCGATGATGGCAAGCTCAAGCTTGACCTGCGGCGTATCCCCTTGGCGGATGAGCACCGGCACCTGCGTCAGCCCGGCGAGCTTCGATGCGCGCAGACGGCGCTCTCCGGCGATAAGCTCGTACTCGACGGCGATGCCGCCGTCGTCCTTCTGGTACTCGATGCGCGAGACCGTGAGCGGCTGCATCACGCCATACTGGCGGATCGACTCGGCAAGGTCTTTGAGCGGCCCTTCCTCGAACTCGCGGCGCGGCTGATACGGATTGGGACGCACCTTGTCGACCTCGACCCAGAAAATGGAATTGGAGTAAAATTCTGCCATGGGGCCAGTATACCCGCGCGGCAGTTTTTTTGAAAGCGTGGAAAAATGGAAAAACCGGACGATTTCGTGTAGAATGCGGCCAGTTTGCTATTCGCTGCCGGAGTGGCGAAATTGGTAACCGCTCGCGATTCAAAACCGCGCGCCGCAAGGCTTGAGGGTTCAAGTCCCTCCTCCGGCACTACACATGAAGCAGAAGCTATTGGTCATCCTCGGCCCGACGGCCACGGGCAAGACCGCGCTCGCGATAGAACTTGCCCGAGCCCTCGACGGCGAGGTCGTTTCGGCCGATTCGCGGCAGATATACCGCGGACTCGATCTCGGCACGGGCAAGGCGACGAAGCGCGAAATGCGCGGCGTGCCTCACCATCTCCTCGACGTTGCCAGCCCAAAGCGGCAGTTCTCCGCGGCCGAGTACGCAGTCCTGGCCAGAGAGGCGATCGCGGGCATCGCAGCGCGCGGCAAACTGCCGATTGTCTGCGGCGGCACGGGATTCTATATCGACGCCCTGCTCGGACTCTCGCTGCCCGACGTGCAGCCGAACGAAGCCCTCAGAAAAAAACTCGCGCAGAAAACCGCGCCGGCGCTCTTTGCCATGCTCGAAAAACTCGATCCGCAGCGGGCCAAAGCGATGGATCCGAACAACAAAGTCCGCATCATCCGTTCCATCGAGATCGCACAATCGCTCGGACGCGTCCCTGCACTATCCCGCACGGATTCGCCGTACCAGACGCTCACGCTCGGCCTCGACATGCCTGACGCAACGCTCAGAGAACGCATCGCGCGACGCCTCGATGTCCGGCTCAAGCACGGTATGCTCAAAGAAGCCGAGCGGCTGCATGCCGCAGGCCTCTCGTGGAAGCGCATGCGCGAACTCGGACTCGAATACCGGAGCATGGCAGAGTATCTCACGAAAAAGACCGACCGCACGGCGTTCGTGCACAGCATCCTGACCGAATCATGGCGCTACGCAAAACGGCAGCGCCGCTGGTTCCGACGCAACACAGACGTCATCTGGCTCGACCCGAACGCAAAAACCTCGGCGAAAAAAGCCGAGGCTTTGGCGAAAAAATTCCTCAAGAGCTAGCGACGCCTCCCTTTTCCGACAGAGTCTTCCTCTTCCCAAGTCTTACGCGCATCGACAAGGAGTTTCAGCATCATAGTGAGCCGCTCTTCGTCCTTTTCCGTGAAGCGGCGATCCGTATCGAGCAGCTCCGAGACCTCCCGCTTGAACACCGCCTGCGCATCCTCCAAATAATCAAGGAGGAATCGCTGCCCGTCTCCGTCACGGACCAGACTCGCCCCGTCCGCCGCAATATAGTACAGCGGCGTTCCGACAGCATCGGACACTATGTACGAACGCACGTTTTCTTTGATCGCATACATATTTTGAAAGAATTAGCGCGAATAATCGACCGGCACGCTCTTGAAATCGTCCTTCGTGACGATGACGTGGTCGATGAGATCGATGCCGAGCAGTTTGGCCGCCTCGACAAGCTGCTTCGTGATGGCGATGTCGGCGTCGCTCGGGCTCGTTTCCCCTGACGGATGATTATGCACGAGGATCACGGCAGCCGCGGAATACTCAAGCGCCGGCTTGAAGACTTCGCGCGGATGGATGATATTCGCGTCCACGGTGCCGATCGAGATGACCTCGTCATGGACGACCCGATAGTGCGGATTGAGGTAGATGCCGCGCAGATGCTCCTTGGACAGCTCGCGCATGCCGGACGCAAAAATGAACACATCGCGGGCGGAACGCAATACGGGCGCTGCCATGTCGTTCTTCTTATGGAAACGGCGGCCGAGCTCGCCGACGGCGACGATCCGGGCAGCCTGCGGCAATTCGACAGCAAGGTCCTCGGCCAGCTGCTCCGCATCCGTGGCGGACATGACGGCCTGCTCGCCGTATTCTTTGATCACGCGAGCCGAGAGCGCGGCAACATCCTCCGTCGAGCCGCTTGTTGAATCGAAAACAACGGCAAAAAGTTCGGCCGCGGAGAGCGCCGCAGCACCTTCGGCAACAAGCTTTTCGGACGAAGACCGGTACGCCGGAGCGTCGCGGATGACATCAGGATAGTATGTGCGCTCATGATATCCGGGACCGCGCACGATAGGCACGACCGCACGACGAGAATACGTGGTAGACATGCCACTATCGTATCAGAAAAAAGATAAACTATTTCTAACCAAATAATGGGCAATGTGGAAAATCAAAGCCTTTGCAGCTATTGGCTCGTTT
>CAZHLG010000017.1:0-16239 GCA_964533145.1 uncultured Candidatus Saccharibacteria bacterium
CTGCCGTCCGGCGGGCTCGTGCCGTGCGGGCAGGACGGACCGCTTGATGCGGCCGGACGGCAGGCGTGCGGCTTTGAGCAGGTCATGATCCTGATAGGGCGTCTGATCCGTTTTCTCATATTCTACGTAGCGCCGATCATCGTCGTCGTCACCTTGCTGTGGGGAGGTTTCTTGATTCTGACCTCAGGCGGTTCTGCCGAGCAGGTGACCAAAGCCAAGGGCATGTTTTGGAAGGCGATCGTCGGCTTGGTGATAGCCATGGCCGCGTGGCTCATCGTGCGTTTCGTGCTTGTCCAGCTTGGCGTGGACGAGAATGTCTTTCCAGTATTCTACTAGCGCCACTGTAATCCGAATTGCTATACTAATCGTATGAAAAAGACCACTGTACTCACGTTCCTTTCCGGCTTGATGCTTTTGGGGTCGGTCGTGATTGCGCCGGTTCCGGCACTTGCGGATGTGACGAACGTCCCTTCGGTCGCTACGAGCAACCAGACAAGTGTTTCGGAGATGAAGATCGATTTTCATCTTGAGAATCCGCTTGGTTCGGATACAGGCGACCTCAATACGTTCATCGCCAATGTGCTCGATGCCGTCGTGCTGCTTCTTTCGCCGGTGGTCGTGATCATGATGCTCTATTCGGGCCTGCTTTTCGTGCTTGCGCGCGGCAATGTCGAGGAAGTCGGTAAGGCCAAGAACGCGCTGCTCTACACGATGATCGGCGCAGCTATCGTGCTCGGCGCCAAAGGCCTCGCCCTTGTTATCCAGAACACCGTCGGCTGTCTGGCCGGAGGTGCCTGTTAATGCTTGTCGTATGAAGACATACTTTACATCTCGCGTGCTCCGCATCTGCTCTCTGTTGTGCGTGCTCGGATCGCTCGTTTTCGTGCCGGCCATGGCGGCTGCGCAGCTCACCGGAGATACGCCGTCTGGTGGCGGCACGCCGAGCACTCTTGATGGCTCGAGCTGGGTCGGCTGGCCTCCCGCAGGATCCGGAGAAACACCTTCCTATCCGAAAGGCCAGGGTCCGGGAACGATCAATCCCGGCTCGGCTCCGTCGAGCACGAGCGGCCAGACCGCGTACTGCTATGGCGTGGGAACTACGCTGCAGCTCGGGAATACGAACCTTTCCGGCGTGATCAAATACATTACGTGCCTTGTGCTCGACTCGATCGTGCCGCTTCTTTTTGCCATTGCGTTCGCCGTCTTCATCTGGGGCATGGTCAAGTTCATCTCGACGGCCGAAGCGGCAGAGAAGGAGCAGGGAAGACAGTTCATGATCTGGGGCGTCGTCGCGCTCGCGGTCATGTTCAGCGTATGGGGCCTTGTCCGCATCCTGACCGACACGTTCGGCGTCGCCAACGTGGTTCCGATGCTTCCGACCGATCCGAACGGATAGCTATCCCCACGGAATGCTTGCATTGCTGCTGCGCTTGCGTGGTATAATCGAGCTAGGTATACGTTGATTAGCAGTAAGCGCGTCCGTGCTCCGCGTATGCGGCCGGCGCCATAAGCGAAAGTATGAAAAAGAAACTTGCGGTTCTCGGTGCGGCGGCAAGCGCCCTCCTCCCGCTGAGCGCGTTCGCTCAGGTCAATCCGGCCGGCACGTGCTCGGGCATCTATTACGGCATCGAGGCAGTGATCTGCAAGATCTATTCGATCATCAAGATCATCATTCCGGTCCTGATCCTCGGCGCAGTGCTGTTCTTTATTTACGGCGTGGTCAAGTTCGTGATCGCGAGCGATGCCGAAGAGAAGGGTGCCGGCCGCACGATCATGGTCTGGGGCATTATCGGCTTCGCAGTCATCGTCGGTCTCTGGGGTCTCGTGAACATCCTGACGAGCACCTTCGGCCTTCAGGGAGTCGCGGCTCCGAGCCTTCCGGTCTTCAACTAGTGTCCGCGATCGAGGCCGCCTTCCGAGGCGGCCTCGATGCGTCTTATACAACAGACATGAAATCTTTCCTGAAGAAAATGCGTTCACCGGGCGGCGCGTACGTCGTCGCTCCGGTGGCGCAGTTTGTCGGCCGGGTGAACAAATACATCCTCAATCCCGCCATCATCCTCATGTTCGGAATCGCGCTCACCGTGTTCCTTTGGGGCATGGTCGAGTTTCTCACCAAAGCCGATCAGGCAGAGGACCGCGAGACCGGCAAGCAGCATATGCTGTGGGGCGTTGTCGGCATGGCGATCATGTTCTCGGTGTATGCATTGCTGCACTTCATCCAGAATACGTTCGGGCTTGATCCGAATCCGATCGTGAACGGCTAGCCGCTACTTTCCGTTCAGGGCACGAAAAAAGGCCGCGCGAAGCGCGGCCTTTGGTGTTTGAGCACACGGCGCTATTTTTGTGCATGCAGAGTCGCCGGAGCGAATCGCAGTGTGAGCGTAACTCCGGACGTGCCGAGTGACTTGAAGATGTAGTGATGCGCTCCGGCGAAGTCGTTCTTCATTCCGGGACCGTCTATATACCATCTGTCATCGACCCACACAGAACAGCGAGCGCTTGGGGTACAGGTGAAGATTTCATCGTTTCCGATGGTCAGTGGAAAGCTGCCGACGAGCGTGAAGCTTGTATCGACATGCCGCCATGCGCCTTTGCATCGGCCTTGTTTACCGTAGCGGGGTTCTTCAGAAGCGACTGTGCGCGGTTCTTTTTTTGCGCTGTCCGGCCAAAAAAGCCATCCGAGCAAAAGGATCGCAGCGACAGACATGATCGTCACCCAGGTTTTGGTTCCTGTGTTCCTGAACATGCTTGTAACGGCCTGTGATCCTGCACGCGCACCGCGGACCGCATGTTTCCTGAAGATGATCGCCGCCAGGATAATCAGCGGCAATGTGGCTATGAGCAGCCATTTAATGATGTTCATCGTGTTCATTGTCGTTGTTTTTTTGTGGATGATCTTTTTTCTCTCCGTGTTTGTGCGCAGGCTTTTCAGTGCTTTCCGCGGTCTTTTGTTTCAGCTGCTTGGGCTGTTGCAATGGGAGTACCGTCGGGACGTCATGTGAGCCCTCTCCGGATTCGTTCAAGACGAGTGTTCCGGTGACCTTGCCGAGCTGGGTATACTTTTCGTTCTTTTCCCGGATTACGGGTATCGTGACATCGTCGACATACTTTTTGTCTGACGTTGCCTGTGCGTCCCGGACGGTCTTGTACGCATTGGCTTGTGCGTTAGCAGTTGTCTCTGTCGCTTGAGCTTCCGCGGTCGCTGTGATGTTGAGCTGCTCGCCTTCTTTGAAGGCGATGAATGTTTTCCGCTGTGCGTCAAACATTTTCTTCGACATGTCGTCAGCAGGATCGATTCCCTCCAAGAACAGCGCTCCGGCGACCTCAAAACCGAATGTTCTGAGGATCTCATTGATCTTCGGCACAAGCGTCTTCAATCCTTCTTCGGTGTGGCGTATCGCCTGTAACTGGTCGATGTCGACCGTTCCGACGAAGTCTCTGACTACAGCTGTGATGACCATGAGTGCTGCGCGGTGCGTATCTACGCTCTTGGTGAAGATCGTGTATACGTTGCGTATCCTGAACTGGCATTTGATTGTCAGGTTGACGGAAAGCAACTGTACTTGCGGTGTTGGCGTGTTTCCGTTTGCCGGAAGATCATGCCCGTGGCTCGCGTCCTCTTCAAGTTCGGTGCGTATTGCCGCACTGGTTCTGCCATAGCTTCCTGCCCCGGTTTCCATGCGTTCGCAGATAATGACATCTGTCCAGAACAGCGGTTTGCGGGAAATCAGGTTTTTTGACTCAACAACGACGTACTCGCCGTCGTTGTACTCAAAGGACACAACGTCGCTTTGCTGCAGGTCTTTTTTCTGCTTGGCCATATGCGTATGATGGAGCATATAGGCCCGCTTCGTAAAAAGTCCGGCGTACCTTCCGCCGATCGCTTTTTCGATAGGTGTCCTGTCATCGATCAACGCTGTCAGTGTATGACCGTTCGGATTACTCAAGTATCCCGGAGGTCCGTACTGCTGGCCTTTTGAGCCGGATTTCTCGTAGGTCTCGATGAACTCATAATCGGTGTAGCGGTCGTCATAGTTGACGCTCTCCGGGTCGTTTATGAACCCATCATTATTCCGAGCGACTACCGGATAGAGGAATACGTCACCCAAATTCATTCGGACGCAGTATTTTCCTGTTCCCGGAAAATCGATGGAATAGAAGATCCAGATAAGCAGCGATACATCGAAACAGACTACTATCGCGCTCAAATAAAAGAGTTTAGGACTCAATTGCCCGTACGCATTCTGATAGTACGCGTACGGTTCGATCGTGATTGTTCCGATCAGGGCTGCGAAGCAGATGATCAATTCGAGCCAATACAGCGGGCGTTCGCGCCGCTTCTTTGTTTTCTGTGTTTTGTGCATACATGTTTTGTTAAAGAGTTAGAAAATATATCGGTGATTCCGCAGGTTCTGCCCGCGTACTGTTGTCAGGAATTTAAGTGCATTATACTCCTATTTTGACAAAAAGTCAATAGTATGGCGGCACGAAAAAAGGCCTGTAATAAGGCCTTTTTCGGTCGGTGCCGGGGAGAGGACTTGAACCTCCATGGGTCGCCCCGCTTGCTCCTAAGGCAAGTGCGTCTACCAATTTCGCCACCCCGGCGATCGTTCCCGCACAGTGTTGTCCGCCCACCTGGATTCGAACCAGGGACCAATCGATTAAGAGTCGAGTGCTCTACCAGCTGAGCTATGGGCGGGACGCGAACAGTGAACAGTATATCCGTTTTGCGGATTTTTTCAAGCCGCGGTGCCCAAGGTGGGACTCGAACCCACACGCCCTTGCGGGCCGGGGGGTTTAAGCCCCCTATGTCTACCATTCCATCACTCGGGCGGCGCGCACTGAGGCCTGGGCGGGAATCGAACCCGCGATGGGGGATTTGCAGTCCCCTGAATTACCACTTTTCTACCAGGCCGTACTGGCACTATATCGCTTTATTCTTCACGGAGCAAACGGTTGATCTCCTCGCGCGCCTGCTCGCCGTGGTCGGCGATCACCCGCAAGGTCGGGATGCGCCGGCTTTTGATGCGCTCTTTGAGCGCGAGGCGCAGCTCGCCGAGATTGCGCTCGACGAAATCAAGCGCCGCTTGCTCCTTGTCGGATGGGAACACGGAGACGAAGATCGTGGCGCCGTTGCCGCGCTTGGTGAGCACCGTGTTGGTGATCGTGATGAGGGCGGAGCGGTTGCCTTCGCGTTCGAAGAACTGCGCCGCTTCGCGGGTGATTGCTTCTTCGAGGCGCTCGTTGTGGTTGGTGTCTCGCATATGGCTATTCGACGACTCGGGTGATTGCCTCGATCATGTCGCCCGGAGCGATCTCGATGCGGCTTTCGATGAGCGCGCCGCACTGCAGGCCTTCCGATACGGTCTTGGTCTTGTTGCGGTTCTGCTCAAGGCCGACGATCGTGCCCTTGCCGATCTCGTTCTCGCGGCGCAGGATGCGCACCTCGTTGCCGACGGCGATCTCGCCTTTCTGCACGGTGCCGCCGACGACCTGGCGGTCCTTGGTCTTGGCAAAGAGCGCCTGCGCTTTGAGCACGCCGACGGCAACGAGCGATTCGACGCGCGGGCGGCGTTCTTCGAGGATCTCGGCGAGGAATTCGGAGAGTTTGTAGATGATGTCGAACGTGTGCACCGCAATGCCGACCTGCTCGTTGAGGTCGCGGGCGCGCGGGTCGAGCTTCGTATTGAATCCGACGATGAGCGTGTCCGGGTCGACGGATGCGGTGCGGATGTCGTTCTCGCCGATCGTTCCGACGGCCGCCGAAATGATCTTCCAGCCGATCGTCGGCTGCTCGATTTTTTTGATCTCTGAGACGACGGCGTCGGCGGTGCCGGCCGTGTCGGTGCGGATGATGATCGGGACGAGTTTGCGGGCGTCTTTCGGCGCGCCGCCGCGGGTCTCTTTTGCGGCACTGTCCGCGGCCTCTCTCGCGGCGGCGCGCTCGGCTTCGGCCTTGCTCGTATATGCCTTGAAGATACCGCCGACGGCCGGCATCTGGCTCCAGCCGACGATGCCGACGGGCTGCGAGATGGTCGCCGCGTCCATGGCTTTGCCGTGGAAATTCTCCATGATGCGCGTGCCGACGATCGCCGGGCCGCAGCCCACGAACATGCCCTTTGTGAGCGTGCCGTCGCGGACGATGAGCGTCGCGGTGATGCCGCGGCGAGCGTCGAGATGGCTTTCGATGATCACGCCTTCGGCCGGACGGGACGCGTCGCCTTTGAGCTCGGCGAGGTCTGCGACAAGCAGAATGAGCTCAAGCAGATGGTCGATGCCCGTGCCTGCCTTGGCCGAGATCTCAGCAAAGGGGATGTCGCCGCCGAATCCTTCGACATAAATGCCTTTTTCCGCGAGGTCCATTTTGACCTTTTCCGGGTTGGCGTTCGGCTTGTCGATCTTGTTGATGGCGACGATGTAGGGGAGATTGGCTTCGGTGATGCTCTTCCACGCTTCGATCGTCTGAGCTTTGACCGAATCTTCCGCCGAAACGACGAGAATGGCGATGTCGGCCGCCTGCGCACCGCGGCTGCGCATACCCTTGAACGCTTCGTGGCCCGGCGTGTCGAGGAACGTGATCGTGCGGTCGCGGCCCTCCTGATCTTTATGTGCTACTTCGTACGCCGAGAGGTGCTGCGTGATGCCGCCGGCTTCTTTGTCGACGACGTTCGTTTTGCGGATGTAGTCGAGGAGCGTCGACTTGCCGTGGTCGATGTGGCCCATGACGACGACGATCGGGGCGCGGGACTGGTGTGTGTGTTCGGGCTTCATATGAGAAAAGGTGATTATGCGTTCGCGTCCTCGCGGGCCTGGGCGACGACGCCGGCCTCTTCGGGAGTAAGTTCTATATCGCTCGTGCCTCCTTCGATGGGTTTGGCGAAGACACTCATGCGGTCGCGGGAGTACAGACTGGAAAAGACGACGCCGTCGCCTTCTTTGTTGACGATCGCGACGGCAAAGCTGTGGTTGCCTCCGACTTCGGCGAACGGATTGAACCGCACGAGCCGTACGCCGCGGCCCTGCTTTTCGAGCCGGGACTCGAGCATGTGCGTGGCTTCGGCCTGGTCGTCGGCGCGGTCGCGCAGGGCTTTGACCCGTTCGACGATCTCGCCCATGAGGCTTTCAAGATCCTTGGCTTTTGCTCCGGCAAAGAGTCTTCGCATGCGGAGCTGGAGGCGTACAACCAGGAAGAGGCTCGTAAGTGATACGAGCGTCAAAAGAAAAAGCCCTCCGAGGAGCAGGTTTGCGGTACTCATGTGAAAAGGAGTATACAACAAAAGACAGATAATTAAAAGGCATCTCGAGCGGCGGCGTTCAGCGCATGATTACGGGATCATTGACTTAATGATATTATAGTTGTATAGTTTATACGAAAAGCTTGGAATTGACTCTGGGCCATTATTTAAAAACTAAACATATACACAATGAAGCGACATACTTCCGCTGCTCTCTCTGCGCAGGATCTTGCCAGAATAAACGCTCAAATCGCGAACCTGATCTGCGGCTCCGACGGTGCCATGCATCTCCACAGAATCCAGAGGTTCTTGAAAGACCAGAATCCAGATATCATGGTGGATCAATGGAAGCGACAGCTCTCTGATCTTGCGACATGGGATAAAGCCAAAGAAAATCATGCGGCGACAGGCCATCTTTGGTACAACCTTCCGGAATGGCCGTTCCAGATCGCATGTCTCACGATTGGCGGAACTACGTCGCGTACTCTCCGTACGAAGATCAATGACCGCGAAAATCCGCTTTCGCCCGTATTCACCAAGCCATTCACAAAGAAAGATAAGCATGTCGTGCATCTGATCCGGCTGCGACTGTCTTTGCTTGGGTATGCGAGCGGCCAGCTCTATTCGTATGCCGATATTGCGTGCCGACACGATGAATATCTTTTTACCTGTGGAGAGGATACGGAGATCGCGGCTAAGATCTCTGTGCATTCCGGCGACCATGCGTTCGACGAAGAAACATACGTTGTGGCAAAGCCGTTCGATCGCAATGGTATTGATAGCCTTATTCATTTCAGCGCGTATGCGCTCGGGTCTTTGAAAGTCGGTACCCGAGGAATCGATTTCGAGAAGAAAGTCTTTGACGGAGGATCCAAAAAGACATTTTGGGTCTTCCAGTATTTGTTCGATATTCAGTCCTCGTAAAAGAGAGACAAAAGCCTGCCTTTGGCAGGCTTTTTCTTTTTTGTTACTGTGTGAATATGTTCTCGAAACGCATATATATGGATTATGCCGCCGCGGCACCGGAGATTCCGGCTGCGCGGAAGGCGCGGCGGCACGCCGAACGGCTTTTTGGCAATGCGAGCTCGATCCACAAGGAGGGGGTCGCGGCGAGCCGTGCGCTCGCCGAAGCCCGGCGCGCCGTCGCCGCGACCCTCGACGCCCATCCCGATGAGATCATTTTCACCGCGACCGGCACCGAATCCGATAATCTCGCGATCCTCGGCGCGTGCAGCCATGCGATCGAAAGCGGCATTCTCCCTCATCCGCACTTCGTCACCCTCGCGACGGAGCATCCCGCCGTCCTCGAGCGCTACCGTCATATGGAAAGCCTCGGCGCCGAGGTCACGTATGTGTCTGTCGGCGCGGACGGTCGTGTCGATCCGAAGCATGTCCGCGAGGCGCTCCGCCCGGAGACGGTGCTCGTTTCGGTCATGTATGCGAACAATGAGATCGGCACGGTTCAGCCGATACCGGAGATAGCAAAAGAGATCCGCCATTTCAAAAAGACGCTCGGTCGCGGTCAGGCGGCGGGCAGCTATCCGTATTTTCATACTGACGCCTGTCAGGCAGCGCACTACCTCGACATGCATGCGGACCGGCTCGGTGCCGACCTTGTTTCTTTTTCGGCGATCAAAATGGGCGGCGGGCACGGTGCAGCCGCACTCTATGTGCGCCGCGGCACGAAACTTACTCCCGTGCAGTATGGCGGCGGGCAGGAGTACAGTCTGCGTCCCGGTACGGAAAATCTTCCCGCGATCGCAGCCTTCGCGGCTGCCTGCGCTGTCGTCGAAAAAGAAAAGTCCCGCGAGGCGGAGCGCCTTTCGGCGCTCCGTGATCATTTCTTCGCCCGCATCCAGAAAAAGTTCCCGGAAGCGCGCATCAACGGCAGCAGAGAACACCGGCTCCCGAACAACGTCCACATCTCGTTCCCTGGTATGGCGAGCGAGCTTCTCGTCCTCGAGCTCGACGCGCGCGGCATCGCGGCCTCCGCAGGCAGTGCGTGTTCCGCCTCCGACGAGTCCGAATCGCAGGTGCTCGCCGCGCTCTACGGCGCAGGCGACGGCAAACAGTGGGGAAGTGTGCGCTTCTCGCTCGGCCGTGGCACGAAAAAGAGCGACATCGCTGCCGCTCTCAAAGCCCTGGCTTCGATCATGAAGAAATATTCCGCCTGGAAAAAATAAAACCGCTCCTTTCGGAACGGTTTTTTCAAATGCGGATCTATCTTTGCTCCGTAATAATAACGGCGCCTTGGATGATGCCATACGAACTTTCTTCTTTGAACGTGTACGTTTCAGGCGTATCGGTGGCATGCATCGGTTTGGTAAGATACCAGATATTGTCGTCTTTCCAAGTAACCGTTACAAGTTTCTGACCTTTGGGTAAAGAAACTTTAGCGGTCCCGCCATAGTTTTTTGCTCTCTCGTTTTCAGTGCAGGATGCGAGAAAGAGAGTCAGTGTCATACCTATTGCTATCAATTTTTTCATACGTGCTTTTTCTTTATTATATCACATATATTTTAAAAAAGCAAGTATCGGGCCGCCGCCATATTTCGTAAGCGTTTTCCATTGACCGCCGTGCTATACTCCATTATATGCATCCCGAGCAGGAGATAAAACCCATTGAAATAAAGGACCTGAACAAGACGCAGCTGATACTGCTTGCGTTCCTGCTGTCGTTCGTTACTTCGGTTGCGACCGGCATCGTGACAGTGACGCTCATGGATCAGGCTCCTGCTGCAGTATCGCAGACGATCAATCGCGTCGTGCAGCAGACCGTCGAAAAAGTCGTTCCGGGTTCGAGTAAAGTCCAGACCGTGGTCGTGAAGGAAGACGATCTTGTCGTCGATGCCGTGACCAAGACGCGCGAGAACATCTACGGTCTCTATGATGCCGTGGACGGCACGCAGTATGGTTCGGCGTACTCGCTCGGCGGAGGCCTTTTTGCGGCATCGTGGGGCGATATCGAACGAGGGAAGCAGTACACAGTCAAAAAGGACGGTGCCGTGCTTGCTGCAAAAGTACTGCCAGTATCGGAGGTCGGCTTCACGTTCCTTTCTGCAAGCAACGCCGCGGGCGATGAAAAGCGCGCGCCAAAGATCTCTGCGGGCACGGATGCAGATGCGAAGCCGGGTTCGACGGTCGTGGCCGTCGGCGCTGAGAACGTGAGCAAGGGAATCGTGCAGAGCATCGTCAAGCAGACATCCGAACGCGATGTGACGCGTTCCTGGAATGCCGTATTGACGTCACTCGTACTCTCTGAGGTCCCGTACGGCACTGCGGTCGTCAATCTCGACGGCTCCGTGATCGGCTTCAGGACTTCCACTGCAAAAGGCGCGCAGATCGTCGGCATTGATGCGGTCATGCAGCTTGCCGCAGAAGCCGAAAAGGCCGCGCTTGCCGAGGCGGCCAATTGACAGTATACTGCTAAAGTTGCCCTATAAAGGGCCTTCAAAAACCATATGCCTCCATTCAATCATTTCACTACCAAAGCAAAAGAAGCCATCCGCCGCGCCCATGAGCTCGCCATTGAGCGCGGGCAGAACCATGTCTCGTCGATGCATCTTCTCGGCGCCCTTCTGACGCAGGAGGAGTCCATGGTGATCTCCATCCTCGACAAGCTCGACGTGGACACGATCTTGCTCACCGATACCGTCCTCGAATCGATCGAAGCGCCGGAACAGTCGCATACGCTCTCGCCGAGCTACCAGATCTATCTGACGCCGGACCTCGCGCAGGCCATCGAGCAGAGCTCGAAGATCGCCGCCGTGCTCAAGGACGAGTTTGTGTCGACCGAGCATCTGTTCCTCGCTATCCTCGAAACTCCGGGCGACACGCAGGAGACGCTTTCGCGGTTCCGCCTCTCGAAGGAGCTCGTGCTCAAAGTGCTCGACGAACTCAAGAATTCGAGCGCAGGGGAGTCGGACAGTCCGAAGAAAGCGCGCATGCTGACCAAGTACACCCGCAATCTCACCAAGCTCGCTCGCGAAGACAAGCTCGACCCGGTCATCGGCCGCGATACGGAGATCATGCGCATCATGCAGATCCTTTCGCGCCGCACCAAGAACAATCCGATCCTGATCGGCGAGGCCGGCACCGGTAAGACGGCCGTCGTTGAAGGCCTTGCCAACCGCATCGCAAAAGGCGATATCTCCGAGAGCCTGAAAGACAAGGAAATCGTCTCGCTCGATCTCGGCTCGCTGCTCGCCGGCACGAAGTACCGCGGCGAGTTCGAAGAGCGCCTCAAGAACATCATGAAGGAGATCGAGAAAACCGACGGCAAAGTCATTCTTTTCGTCGACGAGATCCACACGCTCGTGGGTGCGGGCGCTTCGGAAGGCTCGCTCGATGCTTCCAACATGCTCAAGCCGGCCCTTGCGCGCGGCGAGCTGCGTGCCATCGGCGCCACGACGATCAAGGAGTATCAGAAATACATCGAGAAGGATCCGGCCCTCGCGCGCCGTTTCCAGCCTGTGTTTGTCGACGAACCGTCGCCGGAAGATGCCATCGCCATATTGCGCGGTCTCAAGGAAAAATATGAGGTTTATCACGGCGTGCGCATCACGGACGACGCCATCGTCGCTGCCGTGAATTTCTCGACCCGCTACATCACCAACCGTTTTCTGCCGGACAAGGCCATCGATCTCGTCGACGAGGCTGCATCCGCGCTCCGTATCGCGCTTGAGAACAAGCCGCCCGTGCTCGAGGAGGCGCACCGCAAGATCATGCGTCTTGAGGTTGAGCGCGAGGCTTTGAAAAAGGAGGTCGAGGTCGGCAGCGCCGGCAGCGAAACGAAGGCTCGCATCAAGGAGATCGATCGCGAGATCGCCAACCATGCGGAGAAGACCAAAGAGATCGAGCTCAAATGGCAGAACGAGAAGACGCTCGTGGCGGAATTGCGCGGCATCAAGAAGGAGCTTGAATCGCTCAGGCTCGAAGCTGACAACGCCGAGCTGCGCGTCGATCTGACCAAAGCCGCCGAGATCCGCTACGGCCGCCTGCCGACGCTTCAGAAGGAACTCGACCAGAAACTCGCCCGCCTCAAGAAACTCCAGAAGTCCCGCCGTATCCTCAAGGAGGAGATCACCGCCGAAGACATCGCCGAAGTGGTCGCGCGCTGGACAGGCATCCCTCTCACCAAGATGCTCGAAGAAGAGCGCGCGAAGCTCGAGCGCATGGAAGCCGAACTCGGCAAGCGTGTCGTGGGCCAGGCTGACGCCATCAAACGCGTCGCCGACGTAGTCCGCCGTTCGCGCGCCGGCATCGCGGACCCGAACCGTCCGATCGGCTCGTTCATTTTCCTCGGTCCGACAGGCGTGGGTAAGACCGAACTGACCAAGGCGCTTGCCGAATTCATGTTCAATGACGACAAGGCACTTATCCGCGTGGACATGAGCGAATACATGGAGCGTCACAGCGTGTCCAAGCTTGTCGGTTCGCCACCCGGCTATGTCGGCCATGAGGAGAGCGGTCAGCTCACCGAGGCCGTGCGCCATCGCCCGTACGCGGTGGTGCTGTTCGACGAGATCGAAAAGGCGCATCCGGAGGTCTTCAACATGCTGCTGCAAGTGCTCGACGACGGACGCCTGACGGATGCCAAGGGCCGCGTCGTGAACTTCAAGAACACCGTCATCATCATGACGAGCAATATCGGCTCGCAGTACATCGAGAAGATGGAATCGATCGGCTTCTCCCAGACGAATGCGGCGGGCGATTACGCCGCCGTGAAAGACAAAGTCATGGATGCGCTCAAGGAGCAGTTCCGTCCGGAATTCCTCAACCGCGTTGACGAGATCGTGCTCTTCGACGTGCTCGGCAAGGAGGCGGTCCGGGAGATCGTCGGGCTGCGCACGAAGATCGTGGCGGACCGCCTCGCCCAGAAAGGCATCGCGCTCGATATCACGAGCGAAGCCCTCGACCATATGGCCGATGCCGGCCACGACCCGCATTACGGCGCTCGTCCGCTCAACCGCCTCATTCAGACCAAGATCCTCAATCCGGTCGCTTCGTTCATTATCGGCAACGGCGTAGGGAAGGGAGACACCGTCCGTGTGACCGTGAAGAACGGCGATCTCCTCATCGAGGCCAAGAAAGCCGCGAAGAAAGTGAAGAGCGCTATCGCCGCACGCACCAAAAAGATCGCATAAGATCTGAAAGATTCAATACGCAAAGCCTGGGTGTCTGCCCGGGCTTTGTATGTTTGACAGATATACATATGAATGGTATTTTTAGGACAACTAAAATATCGTTCTATGATAATCAAAAAACTCTCAATTGCGTGGTTTTCCGTATTCGGAATACTGTTTCTTGCCAGCGCTTTTGTGGTACTCTCGCGCTCCGATATTCCGTTCCTGGTCTATCATTCGCAGCCGTTCTTTTATGTTGTTGTCGGTTTTCTTTTGTTAGCTCTCGTTTCCGGAGCATACGCTTCTGCATCAGAAGTCTTTGTCCATGCTCAATCGAAGATCGTTGGCTATTGTGGTTCGGTAGGCTGCTTTTTGGTCAGTTTCCTAAGCCCTTCTCCGACTTCTTTGGTGTTAGTGCTGTTTTTGCTCGGCGGCGAATACTGCATGATGGCGCTTGCGTGGATTTTTTTCGCCAAGCAAAAGACAATTCACACAGAACACAGAACTCTTGCCCGGCTGCTTAATAAAAAATATCCGGGACTTGTTGTCAGTAATGGAGATGACGGTCGAGGCATAGTTCTTTTCCTCTCGAGAGAGCTTGCTTCGGGCGAGTTAATTCCAGGTCAATTTGAGGGATATTCTGTAACGACGCGAGTAATCGGTTCGGCAATCGCGTAGGTGCGTTCGCGTGCAGCAAACAAAAAACCGGCATCAATGCCGGTTTTTATGCATGTGTGATTTGACAGTCCATTCCGTCAATAGTATCGTTGGTCCAAACAAATTTGGATTCTATGATACTCAAAAAGGTTTCGATCGCACTGTTCTCTGTGGCGGGGCTTACGCTGCTTGTACTAAGCATTTTGGAGCTGCCGCGGTCCGACGACGAACGGATCGCCTTTTATAGCGGCCCGTATCTGTACGTCACGCTGCTGTTGTTCCTGCTCCCGTTCATATCCGGCATCTGCGCCATGGTCTCGGGAGTGTTCGTTTCGGTCAGAGCGAAGATCATCGGCGGCATCGGTTCGGTAAGCATGCTGTTGTTCGGGTATTGTGTCGTATGGCTCAAACCGCTCTCGCTGACCATGCTGCTTGCCGGAGTGGAGTACATCACCATCGCGCTTGCGTGGCTTGTGTTCGCGCAGACAAGATTGCCGAGATTCGACTGGGACGACACATGAGTGAATAGTGCGCACAGCAAAAGCCGGCACATGCGTGCCGGCTTTTTTGCATGCAAAACCGCTGTGCGCCGGGAAGGATTCGAACCTTCGTAGACATAAGTCGCTTGATTTACAGTCAAGTGCGATTGACCACTCCGCCACCGACGCAGGTGTGCGAACCCATACAGTATACATATTTTGCGACTTCTTTCAATTCCCGCCGGATATTGGTATAACTACCTTGCCGCTTCCGTCGTTCAATGGATAGGATAGCCCCCTCCGAAGGGGCTGATGCAGGTTCGATTCCTGCCGGGAGCACATGAGCGCAAAACTGCCGCTTTCATACGTCGAACTCTCAAAAAAGAGCATCGAACACAACCTGAGAAGCGTGCGCGCCGTCGCGAAGCCGGGCGTGCGGTTTGCGCTTGCGATCAAGGGCAACGCGTATGGTCATGGGCAGAACGAGATTGCCAAGCTCGCGGAGAGATTTGCCGACTACTTTCTGGTGAATTCGCTCGAAGAACTGCGGCTCCTTCGCGTTGTTTCAAAAAAGCCATGCTTCGTGCTCGGGTATGTGGCGCCGAGCGCACTCGGCGAGGCGCTGTCGCTTGGGGCGATCCTCGGCGTGTTCTCCGCAACGCAGCTCGGGGAGATCGAGAAGGCCGCGCGCCGCGCACAGAAAAAGGCCGAGGTGCATATCGCGGTGGACGCACTGCTCGGCCGCGAGGGCTTCATCGAGAGCGATCTTCCGAAATTGTTTGCGGCTGCACGGGCGTGCAGGCATGTCCGCATCACGGGCATGTACGCCCATTTTGCAAACATCGAAGATACGAACAATCTCACCCATGCCGAGCGGCAGGTGTCCGCGTATGAGAGCATGCTGGCGATCGCGGAGAAGCACGGTTACGGCGGTCTTGCGACGCATATTTCCGCGACAAGCGGCCTTCTGGCTTACGAAAAAGCGGCCGGCAAGAATACGATCGTCCGCTGCGGCATCGGCATGTACGGTCTTTGGCCGTCCGAGCATCTTGAATATGCATATGGGAAGAGTGAGCTTTCTCTCAGGCCGGTGCTT
The DNA here is from genome assembly GCA_964533145.1 of uncultured Candidatus Saccharibacteria bacterium. Taxonomy (GTDB): domain Bacteria; phylum Patescibacteriota; class Minisyncoccia; order Phycocordibacterales; family UBA9973; genus CAITQP01. Next base: position 15,596 of record CAZHLG010000017.1, read on the forward strand.
TCGTGGAAAACGCATGTTGCCCAAGTGAAGACACTTCCGGCTGGCCGCACCGTCGGCTACGGGCTCACCTATATGACGAAGCGGGCGACCAAAGTCGCGCTCATTCCGCAGGGCTATGCGGACGGCTATCCGCGCGCGCTTTCGAACAAGGGTTACGTGCTGATCGGCGGCAAGCGCTGCCGCGTGCTCGGCCGCGTATCCATGAACATGTTCGTCGTGGATGTTTCCGCTGTCCGCGGAGTCGCGGAGGGGGACGAAGCCGTGTTGCTGGGAGAGCAGGGGAAGGACCGTATCTCCGCCGAAGACCTCGGGGATTGGTCCGGAACCATCAATTACGAGGCGGTGACCCGGATCAGCGCCCTTTTGCCCAGAATCATCCGGTAAGCCTTGCGTTTTCTGGTCATATATGCTATTGTTTCTCCCGTAACCCCATACCCTATATGTCTCAAGACAAACTCATCAAACTGGCCTGCGGCACCTGCAAGCGCATCAACTACTGGAGCCGCAAGAACAAGAAGCTCGTCACTCGCAAGATCGAACTCAACAAGTACTGCAAGTGGTGCAAGGCTCAGAAGAAGCATAAAGAGGTCAAGAAATAGCAAAATGCCCCATTCGGGGCATTTTGCTTGGCAATGGATTTTCCG
>CAZHLG010000018.1:0-15515 GCA_964533145.1 uncultured Candidatus Saccharibacteria bacterium
GTCATGCCTAGTTTCCATAAATTTACAAAAAAAATCCACCATGCGGTGGATTTTCCGATGGTGGACTTGATGTCTTTCTTCAATCTTGCAGCCCTCGCATCATCCATACGAGCATTTTTTCGGGATGCCGGCATGGAAACAAATCGAGTACAGGATCGACAGAGTGGAAACTGTCTTCAATACATACAAAATCAAGCTGCGTATTGTCTGCGATCCTGGACTGCACGGTCAATCGTCCTTCTTCACCGTATCCGGACTTTTGAAAATACCTGACTGTGATCGTAGTGCTCAATCGATATGTGATCATAAATTGAGCAAAACGCTCATCGACAAAAAAGCGAATGCCGTTTTTCTGCAGGCCGATAGTCTCTTCTGATGTCTCGATCAGCCGCCTGGCCTTTTTCTCTGATTCATCTAATTCTTCAAGCAGGAGTATACATGTGATGCAACGCTCCTCAGGCACGACCGTCCATTTTTTCTGGTTGGTCTTCAAAAGATCCAATACAAACTGGATTTCTGGGGCGGGGTTCAGCGCGCGGAGGGCTTCGATCTCATCGCAGATGTTCGCCCTGATCGCCGTATCGAGATTTTTGTTTGCCGCTTGAGCAATATCGGCAAGTTCCTGTAGGTTATTCATTATGTGAAATTTTAGTTAATGAAACAATACATCATATTTGATTTGTCGTCAAATCCTGCTCGTTACACAAAAAAAGCCCCGGACATATCTGTATCCGGGGCTCTGCATCAAGAAACCTGAAGCGGTATCGTCACCACCGACCCACTGAAATAAAAGTGGATCCAGTACTGTATCAATCTCCCCTTTTTCTTGGGCTTGAAAGCATACTGATACTGGCCGTCGACAATGCCGATCTGCTGCATGACTTCGACTTCGTTGTCTGTCGCGTTGAATATCCGCAACACGCCAGGACCGTCCTCAGGAGCGGTGCAGGTGATCAGGTACTCATCGGGACCGTTCGGCACAGCCGTAACAGCAATCCCTTGGACAAAGGCGACACGCTCTACCGCGGGCTTAGCCGCAACGGTCTGCAGGTTTAAACACGCCGGAGCAATGAGCGCTCCGAAAAGCACGGCAAAAAACATTTTTTTCATTTTCAATGAACATTTTTAGTGAGCGCTTTTTATAGCATACTTATTCATATTTTGCAAGGGGTGGGTCGGCTCGGACAGGATCTTCCGCGCATACCGAACAAGGCAACTATGGTATACTTGAACCATGATGGGACACAATATTTTTGGCCTGGGCATGCCTGGCTTGTATCCGTTCGCCGTTATCGGTATCCTGCTTGCCGCGTGGAGCATTGCCTGGAAAGGCTGGTCGCTCTGGACCGCAGCCGGAAAGCGAGACAAAGTCTGGTTCGTGGTACTGCTCGTGATCAACACGGCGGGCATCCTCGACATACTCTACATTTATGTCTTCTCCAAGCAGCAGCGTGGCGCGAAGAAGGAAGCGTCTGCCGAGCATTCGCACAGCGAAACGCATGCGCATCATGAGGAAGGCGCACATCACGAGGGTTAAGCAAATACAAAAAGGGCTGCACGGCGAAGCCGTGCAGCCCTTTTCCGACCCGCTTAAAACCCAAGCTTCTCGTTCACAAAAATAATATGCACTTTGCGTCCCATGAAGGACGGCTCCCGATTGAGAATGAGGATCTTCGAGATGAAGCTTCCGCCCATGCCAGCCTCTTTCATCCGAGCGTCTTCAAGCGGAAAGACATGCTCGCGCAAGCGCGAGAGCGCCGCATCGAGCGTCGGCGCAAGCTTCTGCGCACCGACCACAAAAACAATGTTCGGCGACGTGAAGGCGATATGCGGAAGCTGGCTTCCGGTGTTGGAAGCGATGACCAGCTCGCCGGTCTCCGAGACTGCATGGACACTGCCGAGGTAGAAGTCCGACAAGACCGATTGTTTCCGAAGCGCCGCCTGCGCCCCGGGATCCTGCTCGGCAAGGATCGCAGCATGCAGATTGCTCCAACCGTGCTCGCCCGTTTTGAGATACCCGATAAAACCGATCTCATCGAGCGTGCGGGATGATCCGTTCATCACGGAAGCGCCGGCTGGTATCAGAGCCTTGATGCGCGCAAGCGCCTCGGCTCCTGTCTCGACATATTCGGGCAGATATCCCCGCTCAGACAGCATCTGCATTGTCTTCTCTACGGCGTCCTTGGACGCGATGGTATCGTATGTCATGCTCCAAGTATACTCCTCAGCGCGATTTGTCGTAACAGTTGAATTTATGGCCCAATATGGTAGACTGGGCCTATTGCGCGGTTAGCTCAGTTGGTAGAGCATCCCCTTGACGTGGGGAGGGTCAGAGGTTCGAATCCTCTATCGCGCACTCGAATTTGACTAAATATAGATTTATTGTAGTGTCTAATCAGACACGTTTTTTCACAATATTTTTCACAATATAAATTAAGTTCTGTATGAAAAAAATCTCAGTAACTGGACCTTCTATCAAAGATTTAATGTCCATATTTTCTGATTTCCTTGTTACCGGATTTCGGTTGCCACTTATGAAATTCAAATCTATAAAAAAGTCTGATGTAGTATTCGAAGTCGTAATCGAAAAGATTGATGCCTCAATATGGAGCCTTCCGGAATCACATTTTGAGAATGAGCCAACGGAGAAAAAACGTCTAATAATAGATGGTTGGATAAATTCTGAAAAATGTGAAAAATATCATAGCACCGTAGAAAGGAAGTGCCGAATCGAAATTTTTGCTGATGGAAGTATTTCCCTGCAAAAAAAGAAAACTGGCCTGTAATTAGGTCGAATGCCTCAGATTGTGATCTGGGGCATTTTATTTTCATATCTTTCTTATTTCCCTTGCTAAATCAGTAAAAACGAATGTAAAAGGGTATTTCGCCCATATTTCTGAATTCGGGGTAAGAATTCTTCCCTCACAGAGTACAAAAGCCGGCCGTTAGGCCGGCTTTTGCATAAACTAATACTATGCCCGCTCCCCGATTTGCTGACGCCACATGGCGTAATACAGACCTTTGGCGCCGAGCAGCTCGTCGTGCGTGCCGGATTCCACAATGCGGCCTTTTTCGAGCACATGGATGGCGCTTGCATGCATGACAGTCGAGAGCCGGTGCGCGATGAGCACCGTCATGTGCGACCCGGTACGCGAGACGTCCTTGATCGTCCTGCCTATCTCTTCCTCGGTGAGCGAATCGAGCGCGCTTGTGGCTTCGTCGAAGACAAGCAGCGCAGGTGCGCGCAGAAGAGCCCGGGCGATGGACAGGCGCTGCTTTTCGCCTCCGGAAACCTTCACGCCGCCTTCGCCAATGACTGTATCGAGGCCCTGGCCGCCGCGCTCGAGCAGATTCTGGCACTGGGCTTTCATGAGTGCGTCCATGCATTCGTCGTCGGTCGCGTCAGGCTTCACGAAGAGCAGGTTTTCACGGATCGTGCCGGCAAAGAGCTGCGTGTCCTGCGTGACAAAACCGATCTGCGTGCGGAGATCGTTCTTGCGGATGGCATCCTGGCGTATGCCGTTGTAGCGGATGTCGCCGGCCGTCGGCGCATACAGGCCGACAAGCAGTTTGACGAGCGATGTCTTGCCGGAACCGGACGGGCCGACAAAGGCGACCGTATCCCCGCTTGCGAGACCGAAGGAGATGTCTTCGAGCGCCTGCGCAGTCGCGCTCGCATATCCGAACGCGACGTTCTTGAACGACAGCGTTCGTATCGGTCCGAGCGTCTCAGGGTTCGATGGCTCAGGCTCGCGCGGCGTCTCGCGGAGCGTTTTGAATATGGCAAGCGACGCCTCGGCTTCGCGGTACGCGCCGATGACGGTGCCGATCTCCTGCAGCGGGCCGAACACGTAGAACGAGTAGACGAAGAGTGAGAAGAACTCGCCGAACGTGATGATCCGGGCGTAGATCAGGTACATCATGAAAAACAGGATCGACGTGCGGATGAGATTGATGATGGTCCCCTGCACGAAGCTCAAGCTGCGGAGATACCGCAGTTTTTTGAGTTCAAGCTTCAGGATCCTGCCGGTCGTCGCATTGAGGCGCGAGACTTCCTGCCCGGCAAGGCCGAGGCTTTTGACCAATTCGATGTTGCGGAGCGATTCGGTTGTCGAGCCGGCGAGCGCCGTAGTCTCGGCGACGATTGTCTGCTGCACGCGCTTGATCTTCCTCGAAAGCAGCAGACTCATGCCGCCGATGAGCGGCGCAGCCGACAGGAACGCAACCGCGATGCCCCAATACACATTGAAGGCGTAGACAGTGACGAAGATGAAACCGATGAGCGACACAAAAAGCACGTTGATGAACGAGCTGATGAACTTCTCCGTGTCCTGGCGGACTTTCTGCAGACGGCCGAGCAATTCGCCGCTCCGCTCATCCTCGAAGCGCTCATACGGAAGCGAGAGCGCATGCTCGACGCCGTCACGGTAGATATCGGCGCCGACACGCTGCGTCACGCCGTTCAAGAAATAGTCCTGGAAATTCTTGGCCGTGCGCGACACGAATGCCACACCCACGATGGCGGCGAGCAGCATGCCGACGCCGCGGAAAAATTCCGGCTGGGAAAAAAGCTCCGGATGCGTGGCGTATCGGTCGATGACATGCTGGAAAATGTACGGATCAAGGAGCGAGAATGTCTGGTTGACCGCCGCAAGAACGAGCGTGAGCAGGCAGAGCTTCCAGTATTTCCTGAGGTACGAATAGAGTATGCGCATGGGCCCATGCTACTACGTCTATGCCGATTTGAAAACAAAAAGCCGCCGGAAATTTCCGGCGGCATGCACTATCGCGACAGCTTACGCTTTTTGAAAATACTCTTTGCTTAAACGGTCGAGGTCTTCCTCATCTCGGGCCGGGAACAATACCGTGGTATACAATTCCATGTAATGGTTCCGGTGTTGGTCGTCGAGCATGTTTTTCCTGAGAATCATCGCGGCCATTTCTTTCCGTATGTAAAGCGGCATCAATGAATTCGACGCGATATCGCCGACATTCTTGAACGTGAAGGCTGGGTCGTCGACATGCTCTTTCAGCTGGCCGAAATACAGGTCGAGCAGTTCGAGCTTGGTATACTCGGAAGTAGACTGCGCGAACGTCATTGCCTTATAAAGACCAAGAAGGCCTTCGAGCTCGATCAACTGCTCGGACGCTCTGTAGACGAGTAGGCCGTCATAATAGTAATGATTCATGACTTGCCGCAGGAACGTGGGATCGTTGCCAAGGAAACCGAACACTAGCTCACGCGCGATCTTGTAATCACAGGTATTGTGGATATGCTCTTCAGCATATTTCTGCGCATAGTGCTCCATTCCTGAAGTAACATCATGAAGCATGCTGATGAGCCCATACAAAGTTATCCGTTCTGAGTCTTCCAGGTCATCGCTGAGCACCTGCAATTCATAGAGCGCGTGGTATGCAAGCGATATCAGTCCGGCATAATCCCGGTTCTTGGACTGTTCAGAGGCGGCGGTTTGCAAGGCCTCCTGTAGTTGTCTTAATAAGTCTTTATTCATATTTTAATTTTTCTTTATTGTATCATATTTAATACAAAAAGTCAAATAACCGCAACTGCCGCTGTCGGAACAATGACGAATATACCGTGATCAAAGAAGCTCAGGCTCGGGTTCGAGTCGTATGCTGAAAAGGTCGTTCACCGCACCGACAATCTCGGCGACGGCCGCAGCAAGATCGGCGCGGGTCGCAGTGCCGGTGTTCACGAGCACGAGCGCATTATGCTCATAAGTCTTGATCGGGCCGAATGACTTCCCTTTCAGGCCGGCATTCTCGATGAGCCAGCCGGCGGGAATCTTAACGCGGCCGTCTTCCGTCGGGAACATCTTCATGTCCGGAAAACGCTCGGCAAGGTCTTTGGCCTCCGCCTCGCTCACGAATGGGTTCTTGAAAAAGGAGCCGACGGACGCGATCTCGCGCGGATCCGGCAGCTTCTTGGCGCGGATGGCGATGATGGCGGCCCGGATCTGGGCGAGGGACGGCTTGCTGATGCTCTGTGCGGCAAAGTACTCTGCCACGCCCGGGTAGCGCGGCGGCTTCGCCGCCGCGCGCGAAAGCCGCAGCCGTACCTCCGTGATGACATACTGCGGCCTGCCGGCCGCGTCGCGCGCATGCTTGAAAAGGCTGTCGCGGTACGCGAACGCGCATTCGGCGTTCGCGAGCTCGACAAAGGCCTTCCGCTCGCGGTCGTATGCACGCACGGAAACAAGAACGTCCTTGATCTCCGTGCCGTAGGCGCCGACATTCTGTATCGGTGTGGCCCCCGTGCTGCCGGGAATGGCCGAGAGCGCCTCGATGCCGCACAGTCCGCGTGCGACAGCCCAGGCGCACACATCATCCCAGACAGTACCTGCACCGATCGATACTTCGGCATACATGCCCTCATCGGAGACCAGGGCGATGTCCCGCATGCCGAGACGGACGATGTTCGCACTCGTGTCTCCGTCCGGAAACACAACATTCGATCCGCCGCCCAAGACAAGCCACGCGGTATCCGTCGGAAGCGCCGCAAAAAACTCGGCGACGTCGGCTTCGGTCTCGAGCGTCACTATCTCGCGGGCAGTGCCGCCGATGCGGAACGTGGAAAGGCTCGCCAGCGGCACGTCATGTTCGCGGAGAATAGCCATATGCGTTGCAAGTATATCATATATGAGATATTATGTGCCGCATATATGGCTCAGACATCCACCATAGACGACCAGGTCAAGATCGGAGCCTTCATCCGCGACCTCCGCGAAGAGCGCGGCCTGACCCAGGCCGAGCTTGCGAGCGCGCTCTCGACCAGCCAGAGCGCCGTCGCCCGCATGGAAAAAGGCGAGCAAAATCTCACGCTCGCCCAGCTCGCCAAAGTGAGCGAATTCCTCGGCCGACAGATCCTCTCCCTTCAGAAAAGCATCGATTTTGAAGTGACAGGCGGGCGTAAACTCTCAGGCAGCATCCGCACCAACTACTCGAAAAACGGCGCGATCAACATGCTCTGCGCGTCCTTGGCGAACCGCGGCACGACCATCCTGCACGGCATCCCGCGCATCGAAGAGGTCTTCCGCTACATCGAGATCATGGAATCGCTCGGCGTTTCCGTGCGCTGGACGGCGCAGGATACGCTTGAGATCGTTCCGCCCGCGCAACTTTCGTTCCAAACGATGGACCTCGACGCCGCACGCCGCACGCGCTCCTTCACGTTCGTCGGCGCGCTCATCCACTGGTCCAAAAAATTCTCCTTCCCCCATTCGGGCGGCTGCAAAATGGGCGAGCGCACGATCGGCGCGCACAAATACGGCCTCGGCAAATTCGGGGTCAAAATCCGCACGCTTGCGGACGAATACGAGATCTCGCACCAAAAGCTCAAGCCTGCCGAATTCGTCCTGTACGAATCGAGCGATACCGGCGCGATCTCCATGATCATCGCGGCCTCGCGCATTCCCGGACCGACGACGATCCGTCTTGCTCCGCCGAACTACCAGGTGCAGGATGTATGCTTCCTGATGGAAAAAATGGGCGTGCGCATCGACGGCATCGGGACGACGACGCTTGTCGTGCACGGAAAGGCGGACATCGACGAGACCGTCGAGCACTGGAACAGCGAAGACCCGATCGAGAGCATGTTTTTCCTCTCGGCAGGCATCGTGACCACCTCGACGCTCACCGTGACGCGCTGCCCGATTGAATTCATGGAACTTGAAGTCGAGAAACTCCGCCACATGGGCGCCCGGATCAAAACCGGAAAGAAGTATCTCTCGAACAACGGCCGCACCAAGCTGGTCGACATAACCGTTGAGCCGTCCAAACTCACCGCACCGCACGACAAGCTGCATGCGCAGCCGTTTCCGGGCATGCAGAACGACAATCTCCCCTTCTTCGCGACGATCGCCACGCAAGCCAAAGGTACGACGCTCATACACGACTGGAGCTGGGAAAACCGCGCCATCTACTTCACCGAACTCAACAAGCTTGGCGCGAACGTCCGGCTTGTGGACCCGCACCGGGCCTTCATCGAGGGTCCGACCAAGCTCAAGGCGGCGCAGATCGTCTGCCCGCCAGCGCTCCGTCCGTCGGCAGTGATCCTCATCGCCATGCTTGCAGCCGAAGGCACCAGCGTGCTCCGCAACGTGTATTCGATCACCCGCGGCTATGAAGAGATCGCCGAGCGCCTCAACGCGATCGGCGCAAAAATCCGCGTCGTGCGCGGCATCTAGCACATGAAACTCATTTCTCTCAACATCGAGCTCGATAAGCATCTTGATCTGGTCATCCCGTTCCTCAAGAACGAGCAGTCAGACGTCGTGTGCCTGCAGGAGCTCATGGAAAAAGACGTTGCCGACATCGCGGCGGCGCTCGACTGCGCATATGTATTCCAGGCATCAAGCTACAGCAACCATCATTCGTACCCTGAGCAGATGGGCAAGCGCCAGGGAGTCGGAATCTTCGCCAAAACGATAGCGGCCCACGGCAGCGAATTCTATCTCGGTACGAAAGAGCACGCACTGCTTCCGTTCGAAGCGTACGCCGCCGTCGTGCCTGATGTGGAAAAAGAGCGCGCCATGGTCTGGGCCGACATACCGGACGAGACCGGCACGATGTTCCGCATCGCAACCGCGCATCTGCCGGTCACGCCGCGCGGGCAGAGTACCTCGACCCAGCTCGACGCCGCGGAAAAATTGCTCGCGTCCCTCGCGCCGCTCGGCGAGATCGTCTTCTGCGGCGACATGAACGCGCCTCGGGGTAAAGAAACATTTTCGCTCCTGGCGGCCCGGTATACCGACGCAATACCGACCGAATACACGATGAGCATCGACTGCGATATCCATCGGGCAGGAGCCGCCATCCGCGCCGACAACGAACCGCTCATGGTGGACGGCCTGTTCCTGAGCCCGTCGTACGCAGCGCCTGAAGTGCGTCTTGCAAGCGGCGTGAGTGACCATATGGCCATCATAGCCGACGTGCAAAAGAAGTAGCATATGCGGATACTCGCCATCGAAACATCCTGCGACGAAACGGCCATTGCCGTGCTTTCGGCACGCGGAGCAAAAAATCCGGAATTCACCATCGAGGCGCATCTCGTCGCATCGCAAATCGCCCTGCATGCCCAGTATGGCGGCGTCTTTCCCATGATGGCCAAGCGCGAGCATGCGCGCGCCATCCTGCCGCTCACGCTGGAAACGCTTGCACAGGCCGGACTCGTTGCGCGCACGGCAAAGCCGACGCCGCTTGGCGCGACAGAGAAGAAACTGCGCCTGATGCTCGACCGCGAACCCGAACTGCTCGAGCGCTTCCTGACAGAGATCCCGAACATCGAAAAACCGGACATCGACCGGATCGCCGTGACTGTCGGTCCCGGACTCGCCCCGGCCCTCTGGGTAGGCATCAATTTCGCCAAAGCACTCTCGCTCGTCTGGGGCATACCCGTCGTGCCGACGAACCACATGGAGGGCCATGTGCTCTCCGTCGCCGCGCCTGACGGCGCGGCGACATTCTCGCTTTCCGACGCCGCGCTCGGCCTGCCTGCGATCTCGCTGCTCGTCTCGGGCGGCCATACGGAGATAGTCCTCGCCAAGAAAATCGGCTCGTACACGCTGCTCGGCCAGACGCGCGACGATGCGGCGGGCGAGGCTTTCGACAAAGTCGCGCGCATGCTCGAACTGCCGTACCCGGGCGGTCCTGAGATTTCGCGCCTGGCAGCCGCGGCGCGCGAGCATGATCTGCCGAAGACGTTCGAACTCCCCCGTCCGATGCTGCATTCAGGCGATTACGACTTTTCGTTTTCCGGACTCAAGACAGCGGTGCTCTACACGCTGCGGGACCGCGCGGCGCAGCAGCTGACCGTAGACGAACAGACAAAGACGGAGATCGCCCGTGAATTCGAAGATGCCGTCTGCGACGTGCTTGTCACAAAGACCGTCAAGGCCGCGACTGCGCATGGCGTGAAGCATATCATCGTGGGCGGCGGCGTTTCTGCGAACGGCGAGCTCCGCGCGCGCCTCGCCGCCGCCGCCCACGCTGCCGAAATCGCAGTGACGTTTCCGACCAAAGGCCTCTCGACCGACAATGCCATCATGATCGGTCTGGCTGGATACTTCGGAAAGCCGGCGCCGCTCGCTTCAAAACGGCTCATCGCCCAAGGAAACATGGCATTGTAAAAGCGCCCTGACGGGCGCTTTGTATACGTTTTTACTTTGGTACGAACATATATCCTCTCCGGGAGTATATGACTTTTTTCTGTTTTTTCTTGAATACCGGAGAAAAAGGAAGGTGTCCGCGCCTATCGCGCACAACTTCTCCTTGCTGGATACGTTCCCGCAGCTCTCTCCAGCCGCGATCGCTCAATTCGACTTTCTCAAGAGTCTTCGTATTGTCTTTCATAGGTCCCGTTTTCTGAATTATGCCACAGTGCCGCCAGACTGCAAATCGATTGAAAATAGCCTTTAAAATGCTATAGTTTCAGGATGCATAACGACAACAATATTCCGGAACCGCTGCTCAAACCGTATAGCCCGAGCGGCACGGAAAGCCGCATCTACGCCGACTGGGAACAGAGCGGCCGCTTCAATCCGGATGTCTGCGTCAAAGACGGCGTCACCCGGGCCGATGCCGAACCGTTCTCCATCGTCCTGCCCCCGCCCAACGTGACCGGGACGCTCCACACCGGCCACGCCATGATGCTCGTCATCGAAGACATCATGACCCGCTACGCCCGCATGCAGGGCAAGCGCGCGCTGTGGCTGCCGGGCACCGACCACGCCGCCATCGCCACGCAATCCAAAGTTGAGAAGATACTCGAAAAAGAAGAAGGCAAGCGCAAGACAGACCTCGGCCGCGAGGAATTTTTGAAGCGCGTCGAACAGTTCGCGCAGGAGAGCCATGACACCATCGTCAACCAGGCCCGCCGCATGGGAGCATCGCTCGACTGGAGCCGCGAGGCATTCACGCTCGACGAGCAGCGCAATTTTGCGGTGCGCACAGCCTTCAAACGCATGTATGATGAGGGCCTGATTTACCGCGGCCACCGCATCGTGAACTGGGATCCGAAAGGACAGACGGTGATCTCAGACGATGAGATCGTCTACGAAGAGCGCAAGGCCAAGCTCTACACATTCAAGTACTCCAAGGACTTCCCTATCTCGATCTCCACCACCCGCCCGGAAACCAAGGTTGGCGACACTGCTGTCGCAGTGAATCCGGACGACGAGCGCTATGCGGCGTTCATCGGCAAGGAATACGATGCCGTCTTCTGCGGCGTGCCGATCCACGTGAAGATCGTCGCGGATGAAAGCGTCGAAAAGGAATTCGGTACGGGCGCGCTCGGCGTGACTCCCGCCCACAGCCAGATCGACGCCGAGATCGCCCAGCGCCACGGTCTGCAGACCAAGCAGGTCATCAACGAATACGCCAAAATGACCGTCGGCGGCGAGCAGCTCCTCGGCAAGAAGACCTCCGAGGCGCGGGAAATCGTCGCCGAATGGCTCCGCACCGAAGGCCTGATGGAAAAGGAAGAAGAGATCACGCAGAACGTCTCCACAGCCGAGCGCACCGGCGCGATCATCGAACCGTTGCCGAAACTCCAATGGTTCATCAATGTGAATACGCCGATCGCTTCGCGCGGCGGCAAAACGCTCAAAGAGCTCATGCTTGAACCGGTGCGTGAAAAACGCGTTTCCATCCTGCCTGACCGTTTCGAAAACGTCTACTTCAACTGGATCAACAACCTCCGCGACTGGTGCATCTCGCGCCAGATCTGGTACGGACACCGCATCCCGGTCTGGTATCGCGGTGACGAGATCTATTGCGGCATCGAAGCGCCCGCGGGCGACGGCTGGGCTCAGGACGAAGACACGCTCGATACGTGGTTTTCTTCAGGCCTGTGGACCTTCTCCACGCTCGGCTGGCCGAACGAAGCAGCCGACGATCTCAAAACCTATCACCCGACGACCGTGCTCGAGACCGGCCATGACATCCTTTTCTTCTGGGTCGCGCGCATGATCCTCATGTCGCAGTACCTTCTCGGGGATATTCCGTTCAAGACAGTGTACTTGCACGGTCTCGTTCGCGACGAAAAAGGCCGCAAAATGAGCAAGTCCCTCGGCAACATCGTCGACCCGCTCACGCTCATCGACAAGTACGGCACGGACGCGCTTCGCATGGCCATGATCGTCGGCGTCGGCCCCGGCAACGACTCGAATCTCGGCGACGACAAACTCAAAGCATACTCGAAATTCGCCAACAAGCTCTGGAACATTGCGCGTTTCGTCCTTGAGAACACGGCCGGATCCGGCGGCATCGCCGCCGCAGAGGAACATACGCTCGACAGAGAAGACGCTGCAACACTCGCCGAATTCCGCGCCCTGCTCGACGAAATCACGAAAGAAATGGACGCCTACCGCTTTTATCTGGTCGCGGACAAACTCTATCACTTTGTCTGGCACACATTCGCAGATATCGTGATCGAGCGTTCCAAGAAAAAGATCGCCGAAAACGGCGAGACTGGAGCCGCATCGGCCCGCGCCCTGCTCGCCCTGTCCCTGCCGCTCATGCTCCGCGCCTTGCATCCCTTCATGCCGTTCATAACAGAAGAACTCTGGACGCTCTCCGGCCATGATACAATGCTCATGACAGAAGCGTGGCCATGCACAGCGTAACCCTCGCCCAAAACCCCAACGCCTTCATCATCGCCCTCATCGCAGGCACGCTGCCGGCGTTGCTTTGGCTTTTTTTCTGGCTGCGCGAGGATGGCAGCGGGCAGGCACGCGAGCCGCGCGGATTGGTCATGATCACGTTCTTCGCAGGCATGCTTTCGGTGCTGCTTGTCCTGCCTGTCCAAAAACTCATCGCAGCGACGGTCTCAGGCAGCACCACGCAAATCGTGCTCTGGGCGGCAAGCGAAGAGGTCGTGAAGTACCTCGCCTTCGCCGTCATCATGGTCCGCAATCCGTATCTCGACGAACCGGCTGACTATGCGATATATCTCATCTCCGCAGGCCTCGGCTTCGCAGCGCTCGAGAATGCGATGTATCTCTTCAACCCGCTCGCGTCATCGAATACGACGGTTTCGTTCCTGACAGGCAACATGCGCTTCCTCGGTTCGACGCTGCTCCACGCCGTCACGACCGGACTGGTCGGCGTTTCGATGGGTCTCGCGTTCTTCCGCGGCGCATCCGTGCGTTCTTTCTTCAGAATGCTCGGCCTCGGCGCAGCAATCGCCTTGCACAGCGTCTTCAACTTTTTTATAATGCAGAAGAACGGAGAGAACTTCATCCAGGTATTCGGTTTCCTCTGGGTCGTCACTATCATCATCATGCTTCTCTTCGAGAGGCTCAGGCGCATGGGCGCGTACGTGCAAGACGTCGCGTACCCTGTGCGCTAATCTTCGCGCATGGCACAAAAAGAAAAGAAACGCTCGTTCTTCGAACGCCTCTCCGGCACGATCCGGATGCAGGAAGACCAGCCCGAACTCGAGCGCCAGGTCCAATCGTTCGAAACGACAACCGATCCATGGGCGCCCGAAGAAGAGCCCGAGGGAGAGCTCGCCCTCGACGTCTACCAGACACCGTCCGAGATCATCGTCCAGACATTCGTCGCCGGAGTGAAGCCCGAACATCTTGAGATCAACATCACCCGCGACATGCTCACGGTCCGCGGCAAGCGCGAAATCTCAAAGACGGTCGAGGACGACCATTACTTCAGCCGCGAACTCTACTGGGGCGCATTCTCCCGCACGGTCTCCCTGCCCGCAGAAGTCGAACCTGACGAAGCGGAGGCCATCGAACGGCACGGCCTGCTCACGATCCGGCTCCCGAAGATCGACAAAGACAAGAAATCGAATCTCAAAGTAAAATCCGTCTAACGACGGATTTTACTTTTGCCCGTTTTTTTGCGCGGTTATTTTTTCTCGCCGAAGACGCGCAGGAGCGTCGTCGAAGCGAAGACGACCGCAAGCGTAATGGTCGCCGCATACACGAACTTCGCGACAAGCGTTCCTTGGTCGAGCGGAAAGAGCTGCTTGATGAGCTCAGAAATCGCATCGTTCCAAGCAAGGCCGGCGACAAGGCCGAGGGCTGCCAAGAGATATCCGAGCGTCTTCTCGCGCACTTCGGCGCGCAGGCGCGCGCCTTTCTTTTCCTTTGTTTCAGTGTGTTCCATGCACCAATTCTAGCAAACGCAGATCGGACTAGCCAAGAGCGCCGAGTTCGTCCACGGCGCGATAATACAGTTCGCGATTGCCCGACTGCTCGGCCGTATCGGCGACCCGCGCCCACAACGCAGCGGCCGCTGCGACATCGCCGGCATCGGCATATGCCTGCGCTGCATGCGCGATGCCGCTCACAGCCTGCGCGCCGAGCGCACCCGGCATGCCGGCCGCCATGACCAGTCGATGCGACAATTTTTCCATGCGAGACATGTCGGCTTCCGTGCGGTCAGGCTTCCCTATCACCGACACAAGCCGTTCGGCATCCGTCTGTCCCTCGACGCCGTCGTCTTCTTCGTCGAGATAGCTGTCTTCGTAGCGCTTGTGGTATCCCATACCGGTTCATACTACCGTACAATGCAAGAAAAGAAAAAGCCCCGGCGCAGATAGGCTACGCCGGGGACTCTCTCTTCTGTCGACCACTTATGTTTCCATTATAGTGGTCTGTGTATTTTTTTCAAGACACGAACTGTGGATTTTTTCGGCACAGAATGCTTACATCCGGTATTTCTTGCCGCGCCACTTGTCGGCGATCTTTGCGCGCGTGAGGCTGCGCTCGAGCTCGGCGGCAAAATGCTCGAAGTTCACGTCTTCGGCATTATGCTTCATCTGCATGAGCTCCGCCGCACGTGCGCGCGCCTTCTCTGCGGCTTCTTCCGAGATCTCGGCGACATGCTCCGCAAAATCGGCGAGCACGGCGACCTCGGTGGCACTGCCGTCCGCTCCCCGTCGAACTTCGACGAACCCGCCCGAAACGGCCATCGGAATGTCTTCCCCGTCCTTTTTTGCGACAATATCGCCGGAAGCAACGGCCGCCACGAGCGGAATGTGCTGCGGAAAGATGCCGATCTCGCCAAGCGTCGTCGGGATCGTGACCGAATCCACCGCCTCCTCGAGCACCGTGCGCTCGGGCGTGATGATTTTCAGTTTTAGCTGATGTATTGACATTACGAAACGCAACAGTATTATTTGATTAAATTAATTTCCTATGATGAAAGTGATCGGTGACATGCTTGTAGTTTTTGTACTTGCAGTCACTACTGCCATCATCCTCGTTACAGGCTATATTTTGCTATGCAGAGCCGCTGTATGGATTATGGCACCCCAGTAGAATCAGAGAGCACCGCAGCACCGTTTATTCTAAGCGGTGTTTTTCTTTTTCCTACAGCGCGCCCTTCATGTAGAACTCCTTCTCCGGCTTGTCGTCGTGCTTGCCGTCAAGGATCTCGCGGAACGAGCGGATAGTCTCGGCGAGCGGCACGTACATGCCCGGCGCGCCGGTGAACTGCTCGGCCACGAAGAACGGCTGCGAGAGGAAGCGCTG
>CAZHLG010000019.1:0-14674 GCA_964533145.1 uncultured Candidatus Saccharibacteria bacterium
AGCGCATCCTTCAGGAAGCCGTCGACGCGCTCATCGACAACTCGATCGCGCGCCAGAACGACTCCGTCGCCATGAACCAGGCGCAGCGCCGCGCGCTCAAGTCGCTCTCGGACAACCTCAAGTCCAAGCAGGGCCTCTTCCGCCAGAACCTCCTCGGCAAGCGCGTGGACTACTCGGGCCGTTCCGTGATCGTCGTGGGCTCGAACCTCAAGCTCTCGCAGTGCGGACTTCCGAAGCACATGGCGCTCGAGCTGTTCCGTCCGTTCGTGATCTCCCGCCTCATCGCGCAGGAGCTTGCGTACAACATCCGCGGCGCCAACCGCCTCATCGAAGACGGCATTCCGGAGGTGTGGGCGATCCTCGAAGAGGTCATCAAGGGCAAGCGCGTGCTTCTCAACCGCGCCCCGACGCTCCACCGCCTCGGCATCCAGGCATTCAAGCCGGTGCTCATCGAAGGCAATGCCATCCAGGTGCACCCGCTCGTCTGTCCGGCCTTCAACGCCGACTTCGACGGCGACCAGATGGCCGTGTACGTGCCGCTCTCTGACGAGGCGCAGCGCGAGGCCGAGGAGCGCATGGCTTCCAACAAGAACATCCTCAAGCCGCAGAACGGCGACCCGATCGTTTCCGCGAAGCTGCTCGACATCACGCTCGGCTGCTACTGGATGACGAAGATGGGCGAGGGCGAGACGGGCGAAGGCATGATGTTCGGCTCGCCGAACCAGGCCATCACCGCATACGATTTCGGCGCCGTGTCGCTTCGCGCCAAGATCAAGGTCCTTGGTACGGACAAGCAGAAGTACGCCGGATTCGGCGGACAGCCGTTCGAGACGACCGTCGGCCGCATCCTCTTCAACTCGATCCTCCCGGAGGATTTCCCGTACATAAACGACACGATCTCGCAGAAGCGCATCAACGCGCTCGTCGACGAGTTCATCATGCACTACGGCATCGAGGAGATGCCGGAGCTGCTCGACAAGATCAAGGCGTTCGGCTTCCACTACAGCACCAAGTCCGGCGTGACGTGGGGCATGGACAATGTCCGCGTCCCGGAAGGCAAGGCCGCGCTCGTCACGAAGGGCCGCGCCAAGGAGGCGGAGGTCAATCGCCAGTACGAAGAAGGCTTCATCTCCGACGATGAGCGCTACCGCATGACGATCGAGATCTGGGAAGGCATCAAGAAGGAGATCGAAGCGCTGCTTCCGGCGACGCTCGATCCGAACGGTTCCGTTTCCGACATGATCCTTTCCGGCGCCCGCGGTTCGATGTCGAACCTCGCGCAGATGGCAGGCATGAAGGGTCTCATCATCTCGCCGAGCGGCCGCACGATCGATTTCCCGATCGTCCCGTCGTTCAAAGAAGGCTTCTCGCCGATCGAGTACTTCATCTCCACGCACGGTTCCCGTAAGGGTCTTGCCGACACCGCGCTTAACACCGCGAAGGCCGGCTACCTCACGCGCCGTCTCGTCGACGTCGCACAGGATGTGGTCGTCACCGAAGAAGACTGCGGTACTAAGGACGGCAAGCTCATGAAGAAGGACAATGTCCTCGGCATCGAGATCCCGGTCTCGAAGACCATCCGCGGCCGCGTGCTCGCTGCGGACCTCAAAGGTCCGGACGGCGCAGTCATGCACAAGCGCGGCGTGCTCATCACCAAGGAAATGGCAGCAAAGATCGAGGCTGCCGGCGTGACCGAAGTGCTCGTCCGTACGCCGCTGACCTGCAAGACCGCCTACGGCATCTGCCGCCAGTGCTACGGTCTTGATCTCGGCCGCAACCACATGGTCGAGCTCGGTGAGGCTGTCGGTATCGTCGCGGCGCAGGCCATCGGCGAGCCGGGCACGCAGCTCACGCTCCGCACCTTCCACGCCGGCGGCGTGGCGGGCGTCGACATCACGGCCGGCCTGCCGCGCGTCGAAGAGATCTTCGAGCGCCGCTTGCCGAAGAACCCGGCAGTCGTCGCCCACGAGGACGGCACCGTGATCGACATCAAGAAGGAGGGTACGCTCGTCTCCATCGTCGTCTTGCATGACACCAAGGTTGACGGCAAGTCGAACGAAACCACGTACGAACTCCCGCCGCACCGCATCCCGTCCGTCAAGAAGGGCGACGCGGTCAAGAAGGGCGACATCATGACCGACGGCTCCGCCGATATCTCCGAGATCTTCAAGTACGGCGGCCGCGAGCGCGCGGAAGAGTACATCATCCACGAGATCAACAAGGTGTACGAGCTTCAGGGCGCGTCCATCTCCCGCAAGCATATCGAGATCATCATTCGCCAGATGTTCAGCCGCCGCAAGGTCAAGGATGCCGGCGAAACAGGATTCTCGCCGAGCGAGATCGTCGAAGCTGTCGAGCTTCTCGAGGAGAACGAGCAGATGCGCAGAGAGGGCAAGACGGAGGCCAAGGCCGATCCGCTCGTCCTCGGCATCTCCGAGACGGCGCTCACGACCAAGTCGTGGCTGTCCGCTGCTTCGTTCCAGAACACCAACCGCGTGCTCATCACGAACGCCATCCGCGGCGGCGTGGATACGCTTCGCGGTCTCAAGGAAAACGTGATCATCGGCCGCCTCATCCCGGCGGGTACCGGTTACGGCGAGGATGCCGCTCCGGAAGCTCCGGCAGAGATCCCGGCGGAATAGGTAGGCGTGCGAAGGGGCGGGGCGCGCGAAGCGCGCCCCGCCCCCGGTGCTCCGGTGCCCGCGCGAACTATGTCTTCTTCAGCCGAAACAATCAAAGAGCGGCTTTCGATAACCGACGTCGTATCTTCGTACCTGAAGCTCGAGAAAGCAGGGCAGAACTATAAGGCATGCTGCCCGTTCCACAACGAGAAGACCCCGTCGTTTTTCGTGTCGCCCGGCCGGGGCAGTTTCTACTGCTTCGGCTGCGGCGCGAAAGGCGACATCTTCACGTTCGTCGAGCAATTCGAAGGTCTTGATTTCAAAGGTGCCCTTGCGGCGCTCGCCGTGCGTGCCGGCGTTGAGCTCGAGCCCTACCGGGCGGCAGAAGCCAAGCAGGAACGTTCCGAGAAGGACCGTCTGTATGAGCTCATGGAGAACGCCTGCCGTTTCTACGAGGCCGAATTTTCCCGCGACACGGATGCGCAGGCATATGTGGGGCGGCGCGGCCTTTCCGCGGAGACCGTCAAAGCGTTCCGCATCGGCTATGCGCCGGGAGAAAAAACGTCCGGCTGGCGCCCGCTCGTCACGGCCATGCGCAAGCTCGGCTTCTCTGACAAAGAGCTCGTTGCCGCAGGTCTCGCCAAGCACCCGGACGAAAATCCCTCCGGCGAGATCTATGATCGGTTCCGCGACCGCGTGATGTTTCCGATCAACGATACCGGCGGCCGCGTGATCGCGTTCTCCGGACGCATCCTGCATGACGACGGTTCCGTCATGGGCAAGTACATCAACTCGCCCGAGACGCCGATCTTCAAGAAGGGGAGCACGCTCTATGGTCTCGACAAGGCCAAGTTCGAAATCAGAAAGCGCGATCAGGCGATCTTGGTGGAAGGACAGATGGACCTCGTGCTCTCCCATCAGGCCGGCTTTGCCAACACTGTCGCTTCAAGCGGCACTGCGCTCGGCGACGCGCTCATGGCCGACGAGGAACGCGGACTGCTCTCCGGCCTCGGCCAGGTGCATGCGCTCTCGAAAAATCTCGTCATTGCCTTTGATGCTGACAAGGCCGGCATGCGTGCGGCCGGCCGTGCCGAGCGCATCGGCCTGTCGCTCGGCATGCAGGTCAAGGTCGCGAAACTGCCGGCAGGTCTTGATCCGGCCGATACGATCCGCGACCGCGGCGTCGAGGAATGGAAGAAGATCGTCTCCGGCGCGCAGCATATCGTGAGCTTCTATCTCTCCGTGCTGTTCGAACACCCGCTCTCCGACCTTGCGCGTGCACGCGCCATCCGCGACAAGATACTGCCGTATGTGGCGGTCATGCCGAGCGCGGTCGAGCGCGCGCACTTCATCCGCGAGATATCGGCCAAGGCCGGTATCGCCGAGGAAGCGCTCGCCGAAGATGTCGCCCGTATCAAGTCGAGCGACAAGCCGGCGTCGGGCGCGGCGGCACCGGCCGCGAAAACGTCCGAGCGCGATCCCCGCCGCGCCCGTATCGAAGACCGTCTTTTCGGAATCCTGTTTTCGGAAGAGGGGAAGGCCGAGCCTGCGATCGATGTGTCTCTGTTCCGGAGTCGTCTTGAGACCACGCTTGGCGCGCGCTTCGCGGAGCTCTACGCAGCCCCTCCCGAAAAGAAGAACGAGCGCATGTTCGAAGTCGAGCTTCTGTATGCCGAACCGAAACTGCTCAAAGAAGCGTCCGAGGAACTGCTCGACAACCTCGAAGAAGAGATGCTCGCCGCCGCATTGTCCGACCTCATGGCCCGCATATCCGAAGCCGAGCGAGTGTCCGACGGCGATACGCTTCGCGCGCTCCTCGAACGATCGCAGGAAATCACCGTCCGTCTCAACGCCATTAAAAGCAGTCGATTTTTGAATACATAAGATATATACTCATTAGCAGCGTGCGTCCTAGCAACTCTATGGCAAGCAAAAAAGACACAAAGAAAAAGAAGGTCCCCGTCGTGAAGAAGCCGGCTCCGAAGAAAGCTCCGGCAAAGAAAGCAGCGCCGAAGAAGCCGGCTCCGAAGAAAGCTCCGGCAAAGAAAGCAGCGCCCAAAAAGGTTCCCGCCAAGAAAGCCGCGAAGGGCTCGAGCGCCATCGCGGCCGGACGCGTCGCCGCGAAGAAATCTCCGAAGAAGAAGGCGCTCCCGACCGACCGCGCCGAAGAACTCCTTGCCAAGGGCAAGAAGCGCGGCTTCATCACCTACGACGAGATTCTCCGGTCGTTCCCGAATATCGAGACCGACATCGACTTTCTCGACGGCTTATACGAGAAACTCACGACTGCCGGCATCGACGTGCTCGAGGGCGGCAACTTGCTCGACATCGACGGCGAGACGCACGGCAAGGACGAAAAGGCGGACGGCAGCTACGACTCGATCCAGATGTATCTCAAGGAGATCGGCCAGTACTCGCTCATACAGGCAGGGGAGGAAAAAGACCTCGCCAAGCGCATTCAGGCCGGAGACAACGAGGCCAAGAACTTGCTCGCCCGCGCCAACCTCCGTCTGGTGGTCTCGATCGCCAAAAAATACGTCGGCCGCAGTTCTGACCTGACGCTCCTCGACCTCATTCAGGAGGGCAACCTCGGCCTCTTCAAGGCAGTCGAGAAATTCGACTGGACCAAGGGCTACAAATTCTCCACCTACGCGACCTGGTGGATCCGCCAGAGCATCACCCGCGCGCTCGCCGACCAGTCCCGCACGATCCGCATCCCGGTGCACATGGTCGAGACGATCTCCAAGTACAAACAGGTCTACCGCCGCCTGGCACAGGACCTCGGCCGCGATCCGCTCGCGGAGGAGATCGCCATCGAGATGGGCATCGACGTGGACAAGGTGCACGTGATCGAGAACATCTCGCAGGACACGGTCTCTCTCGAACAGCCGATTGGCGACGACGACGAGAAATCGACCCGCGGCGAATTCATCGCCGATGACAAGATCCTCCGCCCGGACCAGGAGGCTTCGCGCCGCATCCTCCAGGACCAGATCAAGAGCGTGCTCGACGAGCTTTCCCCGAAGGAGCGCAAGATCCTCGAGATGCGCTACGGTCTCTCAGATGGCGTCCAGCACACGCTTGAAGAAGTGGGCACCGAGTTCGGCGTGACGCGCGAGCGCATCCGCCAGATCGAAGCCAAAGTGCACGAGAAACTCCGCACGCATGAGCGCATCCTGCGATTGAAAAATTATTTTGACTAACACCAAAACAAGTTTTTTCGTCCGGAATATCCGTATTTTCAGACCTTTCTGGAAGGCTTCTTTGCTCGTGCTTGGACTCTTGTTTTTCGGGCAGTTCCTCGGCTCGCTGTCTCCGTACGTGTTTGGAAAGAGCGTGGATGCCGTCCTTGCCGCCGATGCACGACACACGGTACTTTTTCTGTTGGCTGCTTTCGCGATGACGCTTGTTCAAACGAATGTCTTGTCATGGGTTCGCGAATATTTCGAGATCACGAAACTGGATGACAATCTTGATCAGTATCTGACGAATGAGACTCTCAAAAAAATGCTTGCGTTTTCTGTCGGACAGCATATCAATGAACATTCCGGCATACGGCAGTCCATCGTGAATCGAGGACAGAACGCGCTCACTGAATACATGAAGAACATGCTCTACGGCGTGATTCCGAAGCTCCTTTCCGTATTTCTCACTCTCGGAATCCTTGCCTATGTTGAGTGGAGGATTGCAGCCCTTGCATCCGTGTTCATTGTTGCGTATTTTTGGGTCTCGATCCGGAGAAACAAACGGTATTTCTCGCGTCTTGATACGATGCGTAAGCAGCGTCAGGGTATGGGTAAGCTGCAGAACGAATTCTTCCGCAACGCGACGCTCGTTATCGCCGAAGGGCGCGAGGCAGAGGTTGTCGAAGAATACGGGAAGAAGGGAGGCGAGTTCCTCTCTTTGGCAAGCCGGACATGGCGCGATTACATACGCAGCTTCTATTCGCAGCGTCCGATCATTCTGGTCGGTCAGTTTGTCTCGCTCGGTCTTGGAACATACTTTATCTTCACGGGGGATCTTCCCACTGGCATGTTCGTGACGCTTACTTCTTGGATCAGTTCCATGATCTTCGGCAATCTCATAGAGATCATGAGCATGCAGCGCCGAATGCTCGCTTTGGAGATTGAGATCAAAAAGCTGTATGACTTGCTTGATATCGCTCCGGACGTCGATCCGAATGTCGGCGGCGCGACCGTAGAATCTTTCCAGGGCAAGATAGAATTTCAGGATGTCAGTTTCGCGTATCCGTATCGCCATGCTCGATCGGACAAACCAGAGGAAGACGACGAAATGCAGGCAGGCGATCAGCTTGAAGAATCGCAGGCGGTCTCGAACGTAAATCTGGTCATTCCTGCAGGGTCTAAGGTCGGGTTCGTTGGCGTGTCGGGTTCCGGTAAATCAACCATCGTCAATCTCATGCGTCGGTACTATGATCCGAGCAAAGGTGTGATCCTGATCGATGGCGTACCTCTTGCTGAGATGGACCTGCATTGGTTTCGCCAAAAAATCGGTAATGTGGAACAAAAGATAGAATTGCTTGATCGAAGTATCCGAGAGAACATCTTGTTTGGGCTTGCGCCAGGGACTTCTGTCTCCGAAGATGATTTACAGAAAGCTGTCAGGGATGCCTCGTTGGAAGATTTTATCGCGAAGCTTGCAGAGGGTCTTGATACGATCATTGGCGAGAACGGAGTCAAGGTCTCCGGCGGCGAGCGTCAGCGTATTGGCATCGCCCGCGCGCTGATTAAGAATCCTAAGATCCTTATCTTCGACGAGGCGACAAGCGCCCTTGATTCCATCAATGAAAAATTGATCCATGAGGCGATTGAGCGAGGAGCAAAAGGTCGCACGACGATCATGATCGCGCACCGTCTTTCGACGATAACTGATGCAGATATTATTTTTGTCGTGGCGAATGGCGTCATTGTCGCCAGCGGTACGCACGAGGAGCTTCAGAAAAAATCTAAGGAGTACCAAGAGCTGATCAAGCATCAGGTCCTGGCGGTCTGAGCATGGCCAGGTTTTCGCCGTCTTGACATTCACATACTCACGCACGTGCGGTATACTAAAAGGGTAATCGAACCCTGAAAGGGGAATTATCAGTTAGCGTTACAGTAAGCATATGATGATGAAAGGTTGCGGTCTGAACAAGGTGTGCGGTCTGCTCGTCTTTGTCGGCGGTCTCAACTGGGGCCTCGTCGGCGCGGGCATGATCTTCGGCTCGATGCATGACATGAGCTGGAACCTCGTGCACATGCTCCTTGGCAAGTGGGCGACGGTCGAGGCCGTTGTCTACGTCCTCGTCGGCATCGCTGCTCTCTGCAAGCTCTGGCACTGCAAGTGCGCCAAGTGCGCCGCTGCCTGCGCTGCATGTTCGACTGGTGCCCAGGCCTAGTTCCCGCTGTTTTTCGGAAACGGCCCCGGTGGATTCCGGGGCCGTTTTCTGCTATACTGTATGCGCGCGAGACCTTCCGTATGGAGGCTTTTTTTAACGTCATTTTCTATATAACTGCCTTTTCGGCGCTGTACGTGCAGGTCTTCCTGCTCGTGGTTTTTCTTGAGCGCCGCAAGGACATCAAGCTGCGGCCTGCGGTGAGCCTTTCCGAGTATCCGAGCGTTGACATCATCGTGCCGTGCTGGAACGAACAGAAGACCATCGACGGCACCGTGCAGTCGCTGCTCGCCCTCGATTACCCGAAAGACAAGCTCCGTTTCCATCTCGTCGATGACGGCTCGACCGACGGCACGTGGGATGCGATGCGGAAATACGAAGGCTATCCGCAGATCGACATCGTGCGCAAAGAAAACGGCGGCAAGCACACTGCCGTGAACCTCGGCATCGACCGCTCGGAGGGCGAATTCGTCGCCTGTCTCGACGCGGACTCTTTCGTGGCGCCGGACGCGCTCAAGCGCATGCTTACGTACTTTGCCGACCCGAAGATCATGGCCGTCTCGCCGACGGTCATCGTGCATCGGCCCAAGAACGTCGTCGAGCTTGCTCAGAAGGCCGACTATACGATGGCAGCGTACATCAAGAAGATGTTCGCGTCGGTCAACGGTCTGCATGTCGCATCCGGCTCGTTCACCGTGTTCCGCCGCGAGGTCTTCGAGAAGATCGGCAAGTACAAGAAGGCGCACAATACGGAGGACTTCGAGATCACGCTCCGCATGTACCAGAACGGCATGCAGATCGATCAGTGCAACGACGCCTACGTGTATACGACGGCGCCGAATTCGGTGCGCAAGCTGTTCAAGCAGCGGCTGCGCTGGATGTTCGGCTACATCGAAAACCTCAAGGACTACCGCCACCTGATCTTCCGCAGGAAGTACGGCCCGGTCGCGCTTGTGACGCTGCCGGCGGGCGTGATCTCCATTTTCGGTGTCATCTACCTTTTCATCATGCTGCTCGTGCGCGTCGGCAAGAAGATCGCCGATGCGATCCTGTATTGGCGCGACACTGGCGCACTGCGCCTGCCGCCGGTGCACTTCGATCCGTTTTTCATCAACACCGGCAGCACGTTTTTCCTGATCGCCATGCTGTATATCCTCGTCGCGGTGTCCTTCATGCTCGGCAAGCGCGTCTACGGACGCCGCCCGGTGCCGTCGATGGACCTCGTGTATTTTTTCATCGTCTATTCCGTTGTGGCGCCGCTCTGGCTCCTGCGTGCCATTTATAATTCGCTTACCCGCGCCGGGTCCGTCTGGCGCTGATCATCTATGTCTGACTACAAACGCTACGCGATCGTGTTCGTGATCACCCTGGCTCTCTTCTTGACCGGCTTCTATTTGAGCAACCATTTCGGGAACAAGAAGATCTCCTCGCTCAAGACGATCCAGGATCAGATCGCGCTCAACATTCTCTCCTCCGAGACGCAGTACATGCTGCTCTCAGAGACTGCATGCGATGCCAGTTCGAGTGCCGTGCTGTCCGAAGAGCTCTCCACGCTCTCCGACAAGCTCGACTACGGCGAGCGCACGATCGGTGCCCATAATCCGGACATTGTCTCGCTCCGCAGCTACTTCTCGCTGCTTGAGATCAAGGACCTGTTGCTGCTCCGCCGCGTCGACGAGCGCTGCAAGACGCACACGCCGACCGTGATCTATTTTTATTCGAACGAAGACGATTGCGAGGATTGCGCCCGCCAGTGGCGCGCACTCTCCGCGCTCCGCGACGAGAACCCGGAAGTGCGCGTGTATGTCTTTGAGGCAAAGTCTGAGCTTTCTGCCGTGCAGACGCTCGCCAAGCTGTATGCCGTGGGCGAGCTGCCGTCGGTGATCGTCGAAGGCAAGACGTACGCCGGATTCACCGAGCTCGACACGCTCAAATCGCTCCTCAAGCTCAAGGCAAAAAAGCCGGCTATCGATACGGGCGCCAAGACGGGCGAACGCTAGGCCATGACGGACACTGGCAGCAGGCGCACGGTCATCGGGCAGCTAGGACGCTTCGTGGTCTCAGGGGTCGGCGCGACCGCCGTCGATCTTGCCGCGCTTAACGTGCTCATGCTTGCGTTTCCTCCGGAACAACACGCATTCGGCCCGGACACGTACGTCGTTCTCAAGAGCTGCTCGTTCGTTGCTGCTGCGACGTTTGCGTATTTCGCGAACAAATATTTCACGTTCAGAGTACGCCAGTCCGCCCGGGTCCGGGAAGTCGGACGGTTCGGGCTTGTCGCCGCGGTCGGATTCGCGGTGAACGTGCTGCTGCCGACTGTGTTTTTCGGCATGCTTTCGAACGCAGCGTTGTTCGATCCGCTTGTGCGGGCAAATGTCGCTTCGATGATGGGCACCTGCGTGAGTTTGGTCGTGAACTTTGTCGGCTATAAGCGGTTTGTCTTCAAGGCATGACGGGTTTTTCCAGACAGCTCAAAAACATGCCGTTCATCGCCTGGCTCATCGGCGGCTATGCTGCTGTCGAATTCGTGCTTTCGCGCATACCGGCGGCTCTCTCATGGGACGGTTCCGTGTATGTTGGAATGGGAAAATACTTGTATTCGTCCGGTGCGGTTGGTCTGTGGGAGACGCTCCGTCCTGTGGGACTGCCGGTGCTCCTCGGTGCTGCATGGAAGGCGGGCCTTGATCCGTATCGTTTCGGACAGTATGTCGCCATTGCCGGAGCCTGCCTGTGCTTGTATTTCGCGTATCGTTTAGGCGACGCGCTGCGGCCCGGGGCGGGGAATTTTGCCGCAGTGCTCGTTGCCATGACCCCGCTTTTTTTGACATACGCGTCGATCCCGATGACCGACATCATCTCGACGGCTTTTGCCCTTGCTTCCGTGAATGCTGCGCTCCGAACGGCCGGCGGCCGCGGGTACGCGGCCGCCGGCCTCTACGCAAGCCTCGCCTTCCTTTTCCGGTTTCCGCACGGCCTGGTTTTCGTGGTGTCCGGAGCGGTCATTGTCATGCGTGAGTGGCGGAAGTTCATGGCAGGCGATCGCCGTGCCGCTCTTGTCTCCGCGGGATGGTATGTGCTCGGATTCTGTGTGCTCACGCTCATGTTTTTCGGCGCGAATGCCGTGGCGTATGGCGACGCGTTTCTTCCGCTCCGCGCCGGTTCGGCCATCATACGCAATCTGCCTGAACTGTATCGGCAAGCGCCCGGGTTTTATGTCGTCTCGCTGCTGAAGGCGAACATCCTTGCCGGATGCGTGCTTGTCACGCTCGGCCTCGCGCTCGCTGCGCGGCGCTCGGCCGATGCCCGTATCCGGTACGGCGCAGTCTTTCTGTATCTTGCGCTGTATCTTGCATACTTCACCCGACTGCCGCACAAGGAACTCCGCTATTCGCTCGCATTTCTCCCGATGGTTCTTGTGATTGCCGGTGTCGGCCTCTCGTGGGCAACTTGGCGCCTTGGCGGCAGAAAGGTCGCCATGTCCGTGCTTATTGCATGCAGCGTGTGGGGCGCCTGGTCTGCACGGACTGTCGCCCGATCGTTCCAGAAAAACGATCAGATATACGATGTCGTGGGCACGGCCCTTGGCGAGTACGAGCGCCGCACCGGGCGCGTCCCCGGAGTGCTCTCAGCGTCGCCGTTTCCCGCCGCGGTCTCAGACGCGCGCGTTCCGGCGACGCTCTACGACGACTGGCGTGAAGTTTTGATCAAATACGAGGCGAACCGCGCCGGCCTGACGCATGTGCTGCTCGACATGTGCACGCTCGAAACGGTGTGCCGGTTCGATTCGGGCTGCACGGAAGGGAAGGCGGCCGCGCTCTCGCGCATCTCATCCGAATCTCGCGTCGCCGCGGATGGCGCCGCCGGCCGCTGCCGTGTTACGCTGTACGAACGCATATGAGCATCCGGCTGTCTGTCATCATTCCCGCATACAACGAAGAAAAGCGCATCGCGCCGACGATACGCGAGACTTGCGCGTACCTTGCCGCGCAGGGCTACCAAAGCGAAGTGATCGTCGCGCTCAACAATTGCACCGATGCGACGGCCGTCGTCGTGGCGTCGCTTGAAGCCGAATTTCCCATGCTCCGCCATATCGATCTCGGCTTTGTCAGAAGCCCCTCCGGAACAAAAGGACTTGCAGTGGCGCACGGCATGCGCGCGGCCTGCGGCGAGTACCGCATCTATATGGACGCCGACAATGCGGCGAAGATAGGGGAGATCGAGAAGTTGTGGCCGCTTGCGGACGAGGGGTGCGACGTCGTCTTCGGTTCCCGCTATGTGTCCGGCGCCGACCGCACGGTTTCCTGGCATCGCCGTGCACTTTCGCGAGTCGGCAACCTCCTGGTCCGCGCGCTGCTTCTGCCGGGCGTGCGCGACACGCAGTGCGCGTTCAAGCTCTTTACGGCTCGGGCCGCCGAAGCCGTGTTTTCCCGTCTCACCATCGCCGGCTGGGGTTTCGATATGGAAGCGCTCTACATTGCCCGCAGGCTCGGATTGTCTTTGCGCGAAGTGCCCATCGTCTGGCGCGAAGTCGGCGATTCATCGCTCAAAGCCCGGGCTTTCCGTACGGCCCTGCACGACCTGCTCACGGTTCGTTTCCGAGCTTGGGCTGGGAAGTACCGCTCATCGCGTTAAACCCGTTTGTTCTTAAGATATTTGTTTTTTCTCCACGCCCTGCCGTTTCCATTATTGAAGTTCTTGTATGTACCAGTAAGCGAGTGGCAGTTTGGACAGAGCATGCGAAGGTTCGATTCTTTGTTGTTCAGGGAGTTTCCGTCAATGTGATCAATCTCAAGAGGAACTCTTCCTGAAAGGGAATGTATTCTGTCCCAGCCGCACAAACAGCACCGTGGGTATTTCTGACGGAGATATTTTTTGATGTGACCGGATATGTTTCCCGTATGTATGCCGATGTTTCCTGTCTGTTTTTCTTTTTTCCATTCTGAAATATATTGATGGAATTTTTTCTCCGTCTGACATTTGTTCGAGCAGTATTCGTATTGATGCCGTCTCGTTAATTCGAGGTTGCACTGTTTGCATCTGAGCATGTGTTCATTGTAAAAAACAGCGTTCAAGAAAAAATCAAGGAAGATGCGTATCGTTGCATCTTCCTTGATTTTGTTGAGCCACCTCCCGGATTCGAACCGGGGACATCCATATTACAAGTATGGCGCTCTACCAACTGAGCTAAGGCGGCGCGCACCGCACATAAGTATACCTTATTTTTCTTCTGCTTCAGTCGCAGTCTGAACGCTTTCGCCGCGGGTCTCGGCGACGACCGCTTCTTTGTGGGCGCGGATGTCTTCGATGAATCCCGACGGCTTGCCGCCGCCGCTGCGATAGTGCCCGTTGCGGTGCAGGAAGCGCATGAGACGCTCCTTGATGGCACGGTCGGCGCGGCGGAGCCAGCTGGCGACGATGATCCATCCCTTGAGCGCGAGCAGCACCGAATGATGCGCTGTGAATTTTGCGAGCTCGATCAGGCGCTGGCGCACGGCTTCGATCGAGAGCTCGGTCCAGTCGGCTTCTTCGTACGTGCCCGCCGAGTACTTGCCGCTGCGGACAAGCCATACTTTGCGGGCGATCATGGCGAATGCCAGGGCGACCGAACAGAAGAATAGTGCGATGGTGAATATCATATCGGGTGCGCGCGGACGCCGGTTAGGCGGCCGCGACGCGGGAGAACGAGACGAGTTCCGCGCCTGCCTGCTTGAGCAGGGCGGCGATCGTCGTGTCAGGATTCTTGATGAATGCCTGATCAAGGAGCGTGCGCTCCTTGAAGAATGTGTCGATCTTGCCGGCGAGCATCTTTTCCTGGATGTCGGCCGGCTTGCCGGAGTTGGCGACCTCTTCGGCGAACATCGCCTTGACGCTGTCCGTCGCCTCGGCCGGAACGTCGGCGCGGGTCTTGTATTCCGGGTTCATCGCGGCGATGTGCATGGCGATGTCCCTGGCGAGGGCCTCGGTGCCGCCGGACAGGCCGACTGCTGCGCCGACGCGGCCGTCATGCACGTAGGTGCCGGTGACCGGCGCTTCGACGACGGCGAGCTCGCCGAACTGGATGTTTTCGCCGAGCTTCTGAATGCCCTCGGAGATGAGCTCCGCGGACGCCGCCTTCGCGGCGTCCGCCCCTTCGGCGAGCGCCTTCTGGGCAAGCGTTTCGGCGATGGCGACGAAATCCGCGTTCTTGGCGACGAAGTCTGTTTCGCAGCGGAGCGCGAAGAGCACGGCATGGCCGGCAGCCTCTGCCTTTGCGACCGCGCCTGCGGCCGCTTCGCGGTCCGATTTCTTGGCCGCGATCTCGGTCGATTTTTTCTTGAGGATGAGCAGCGCCTTTTCCATATCGCCGCCGGACTCCT
This sequence comes from uncultured Candidatus Saccharibacteria bacterium, assembly GCA_964533145.1. Classification (GTDB taxonomy): domain Bacteria; phylum Patescibacteriota; class Minisyncoccia; order Phycocordibacterales; family UBA9973; genus CAITQP01. Next base: position 14,373 of record CAZHLG010000019.1, read on the forward strand.
CGAGAGCCTTCTTGCACTGCATCACGGAGACGCCGGTCTTGTCACGCAATTCTTTGACTTGTTCTGTGGTGATCATATGCAGGTAAGTATAGCAAACTTGATTAGTGCTTGTAGGCGTCGGCGAGGCGCTTCACGATGAAGTCGATCGACGCGCGGGAGGAATCGTTCGCAAGAACGGGGTAGGTGACAGCGGTGATGTCGCAGTCGGTGCTTGCGACGGCGATCGTCGGAATGCCGAGGCGGGCGGCCTCGCGCACGGCGATCTCCTCCTTCTTCGGGTCGACGATGAGAAGCGCGTCCGG
>CAZHLG010000020.1:0-13088 GCA_964533145.1 uncultured Candidatus Saccharibacteria bacterium
CTCAGGCACCATTTCCATAGCGCGGTCGATTGTCATGGGGAAACCCTGCGAACCCATGGGGATCATGCTCGAGATACGGTCGCCGATGGCGTACGGGTAGCCGAGGGCGCGGGCGACGTCGCGCACGGAGCCTTTTGCCATCATGGTTCCGAACGTGCCGATCTGGGCGACATGCTCCTCGCCGTATTTCACGCGCGCATATTCGATCATTTCGTGGCGGCGGTTGTCGGCGTAGTCCATGTCGATATCGGGGAGCGACGGACGCTCAGGGTTGAGGAAGCGTTCGAACGGCAGTTTGTACACGAGCGGATCGACGTTCGTGATGCCGAGCAGGTACGTGGTGAGCGATCCGGCGACCGATCCGCGGATGTTGGTGAGAATGCCGTTTTCGCGGGCGTGGCGGAGCAGGTCGCCCACGACGAGGAAGTAGCCCGCGTAGCCTTTTTGTTTGATGACGGAAAGCTCGTAGTCGAGACGTTCTATATATGCGGGGGTCTGCTCGAGCTCGCGGAAGCCGAAGCCGGCGTATGCGAGTTCGCGCAGCTTTTCGTCCGCAGTGATGCCGTCGAGCGGGAATTCGGGGAAGTATGCCTTGCCGAGTTCTATCTCGTAGTCTTCGCACAGGTCGGCTACGAGTTTCGTGTTCGCGACCGTCTCGGGCGCGTCTTTGAAATAGTCGAGGGCGGTCGCCTCGTCGATGAGCGAGAAGTCGTCGCTTGAGAATTCGAACTGCCCTGCGTTCTTGCCGTCGCCCTGCGTGTTGATCGAGAGCAGTGTGTGATGCGCCTCGTGGTCGTCGTGGCATGGGTAGTGCGAGTCCTGTGTGGCTACGGCCGTAACGCCGTGCTTTTTGGCCAGAGCGAGAAGCGCCTCGCGCAGCTCACGGTCGCGCTCGATGGACGGGTGCGCCTGGACCTCGATGAAGTAATTTTCCACACCGAAGATCTCCTGGTATTCGGCGACAAGTTGGTCGGCTCGTTCGAGATTGCCGGCAAGCACGGTTTGCGACAGCTCGCCGCCCATGCACCCGGACAGCGCGATCACGCCTTCGTGGTACTCGCGCAAGATCTCCTTGTCCATGCGCGGCTTGTAATAGTAGCCTTCGAGGTTGGCGATGGTGACGAGGCGGATGAGATTCTTGTAGCCCTGCAGGTTCTTGGCGAGCAGGATGAGGTGATAGTAGCGCTTCTGGCCGGTCTCCGCCGTCTTTTCTTTGCGCGACCCGGCCGTCATGTAGGCTTCGACGCCGATTATCGGCTTGATGCCCGCTTTCTTGGCGATCTTGTAGAACTCGATCGCGCCGTACATGTTGCCGTGGTCGGTGAGCGCGATGGCTGTCTGCCCGTTTTTCTTGGCGATGCTCACCATGTCCTCGAGTTTGGTGAGGCCGTCGAGCAGGGAATAGTGCGAATGCGTGTGCAGGTGGACGAAGTCGGATGCCATGAGTGCCGGTAGTATACCAGCGCGGTGAGTGAATTGACAAAAAACACTACCGTGATTCAATTAAAGGAAAAATGAGCCCGATATTCCTTTCCCGCGATCCGTCTCCTTGGAGTATCTGCTGGATTCTGCCGCTGGCATGCGTTCTTTTTTGGGGAATGATTTTTGTGTCCGGTCTTGGGCACAAGACCAGAAGATAATATGCGTGCGAATACCGTCTTTGCAGGGCGGTATTTTCTTTGTTTGACACGCACTATGGAAGGAGTACAGTTACAGTAATAAAATACAGCGCATATGAAGCACTTTTTATTCGCATTGTATCTTGAGGTTTGTTCATGTTTTGACAGTAAGAAAGGCTGGAGAGTTCCTTTCTCGTGGTAGGCATGATCCTTTTTCAAAAGCTGCGCGATGCGCGGCTTTTGTTATACTCGTCGCATGAGACTGACGGTCGGGATCGATGAAGTCGGACGCGGCCCGCTTGCGGGGCCGGTTGCGGTGGGTGCTTTTGCATTCACGGATGCGAAATGCGCGCGGGCGGCACGCGCATTCGGCGTGCCGCTGCGGGACTCGAAGAAGCTCACCCGAGAGCAGCGCGAGCGGTGGGATGCCCAGATCCGCACGTGGCAGAAAGAAGGGAAGTGCCGCTTCGCAGTCACGATGGTGTCAGCGAGCACGATCGACCGCATCGGCATCGCGCCCGCCATTCGGCGGGCGCTCGCCCGGTCGCTGCGCGCCGTCGCCCGGGATGCGTCAGCCCGTGTCGTGCTCGACGGCGGTCTCAAGGCACCGCCCGAGTTCCGATCTCAGAGGACGATCATAAAAGGCGATGAGACGGAGGCTGTCATCTCGCTGGCATCCATTGTGGCCAAGGTCTCGCGGGATCGGCACATGCTCCGCCAACATGCAGTATTTCCGGCGTACGGCTTCAATGCGCATGTCGGCTATGGCACCCGCAAGCATATGGATGCCATCCGCGCCAATGGTCCGTGCCCACTGCATCGGCGCAGTTTTATGAAGCGCTTGCATTTTTAGAATAATTTGATATGCTGGTCCCTGTATGGTAGTTCGAATGCGTCACACCCGTGCCCACACCGGCAACCGCCGGAGCCACCACGCCCTCAAAGGCGCGGCGTTTTCCGCATGCACCCACTGCGGTGCCATGCGCGCTCCGCATACGGTCTGCACCGCTTGCGGGTATTATCGCGGCCGCAAGGTCGTCGATCAGGTCAAAAAGGCCGAGAAAAAGGCTGCGAAGCGCTCGAAATAGTCCATACGAATTCAAGTTTGGAGAAGAGTGTGCGCGGGGAATCCCGAAATGCTCTTCTCTGCGTTTGGCAGGTTTGCAGTGCACCTAGCAATACACGCACATGGCAAATAGGCACCTTTCACGTTCGATCGTCCTTCAAACACTCTTCGAGTGGGATTTCAAAGGGTATCCCCAGGAAGGCATCACTGAGATGCTTGAGCGCAACGAGGGCGAATTCGCTCCCGGAAACGAGGACCTTGCCTTCATGGAAAAGATCCTCGGCTATGTCGTGGGCAAGCGGGAGATCATCGACCAGATCATCGAAAAAGCCGCTCCCGAGTGGCCGATCGAGAAGATCAACGCCGTCGACCGCAGCATCCTGCGCCTCGGCCTCGGCGAACTGCTTTTCGGCGATCATGCGGAGGTCCCGCCCAAGGTGGCGATCAACGAATCCATCGAACTTGCCAAGACGTTCGGCGGCGACAGCTCGTCGCGCTTCATCAACGGCGTGCTCGGCGCCGTGTACAAGGAGATCGGCGAACCCGGCAAAGACCAGGTCTCCAAGCGCCAGAAAAAGCATGAAGAGGTCGATATCACCAAGCTTCCTGTCGAACAGAAAGCCGGAGCCCTTATATATTCCTGGCACGGCGAAGAACTGTATTTCGCGCTCGTGCATGACATCTTCGGGTATTGGACTCTTTCGAAGGGCGGCGTAGAGGCGGGCGAGACGCCCGAGCAGGCGGCTGTCCGTGAGATCAAGGAAGAGGTCGGCCTCGACATCGTGATCAAAGACAAAGTCGGCGAGAGCGAATACGTTGCATCGCACCCCGAAAAGGGCAAGACCAAGAAACGCGTGACTTTTTTCCTTGCCGAAAGCAAACATGTGCCCGTCGAACTGCTCAACAAATCCGGCGGTCTCGACGATGCACGGTGGTTCTCGGTCGCGGAAGTCGCCGGCCTCAAGATGTACGACGACGTGACCGGCTACATGGCCACTGCGATCACCAAACTCGCCGCGAGCGGCGCGGGCGCATCCGTTACTCCTTAATTCCGTTACTGACATATGCAGAATCTCACTCGCGACTGGGACACGTTCGAAGCCGCGATTGGAGTCGCGTTCAAAGACCGCGATCTCCTTGCGCAGGCTTTTGTCCACCGGTCTTTTTTGAACGAAAATCCGCGCGTCGGGCTTGAGCACAACGAGCGCCTCGAATTCCTCGGCGACGCCGTGCTTGAGCTTGCCGTGACCGACTATCTCTACACGACCTATCCGGATTCTCCGGAAGGCGAGCTTACTTCGTACCGTGCCGCGCTCGTGAACGCCAACACGATGGCCGAATTCGCGAACGAGATCGGCATGAACGACTACCTCTTCCTCTCGCGCGGCGAGCAGAAAGACACGGGCAAGGCCCGGCTCTACATTCTTGCGAACGCCATCGAGGCGCTCATCGGCGCCGTATATCTCGATCAGGGCTACGCTGCTGCGGAGAAGTTCATCGAGCGTTTTCTGTATAAGCGCGCGGCGGATGTCGTGCGCAAGAAGCTCTGGCGCGACTCGAAGAGTCTCGTGCAGGAGAAGGCGCAGGAGCATATCGGCGTGACGCCGAGCTACAAGGTCGTCCGCGAGAGCGGTCCCGACCACGACAAGCATTTCACCATCGGTATTTTCTTCGGTGCCGACAAGATCGCCGAAGGCAAAGGCCGCTCCAAGCAGGAAGCGGAACAGGAAGCCGCGCGTAATGCACTGGCGGCAAAGAAGTGGCTCGATTAGAATAGAGCCATATGCTGAAGCGCATCGAAATCTCCGGATTCAAATCCTTCGCCAAGAAGACGGCGCTTTCTTTCGACACACCGATCACCGCCATCGTCGGTCCGAACGGTTCGGGTAAGTCCAATGTGGTTGAGTCCATCCGTTTCGTGCTCGGCGAGCAGTCCATGAAGAGCCTGCGCGGCAAAGGATCGACCGACCTGATCTGGAAAGGCTCCAAGCTGCTCGGCGGCGCGAACAAGGCCCGCGTGGCGATCACGTTCGACAATGCCGACCGGAAATTTGCTTTCTCAAGCTCGTCCGGCGCCGCGGCCGACCTTTCGTTCGACGAGATCACGCTCGCGCGCGAAGTCGCTTCGGACGGCGGCTCGGAATATTTCATCAACGGCACCGGCGTGCGCCTCAAGGACATCACGGAACTGCTCGGCTCCGTGAATATCGGCGCATCCGGCCATCACATCATCTCGCAGGGCGAGGCGGACCGCTTGCTTTCCGCGTCTGCCCGCGACCGCCGCGCCATGGTGGAAGACGCTCTCGGGCTCAAGGTCTACCAGACGCGCATCCGCGAAGCCGAGCGCAAGATCGAGAAGACGGCGGCGAACATGAAGGAGGTCCAGGCGCTCCGCCGCGAGCTGGCTCCGCACCTCACGTTCCTTTCGAAGCAGGTAGAGAAGATCAAAATGGCGGAAGACATGCGCGCGGAATTCGCGGGTCTTTTCGCGGACTATTCCGTGCGCGAAGCGGCGGCAGCGCAATACGCGGAGCGGGCAGTGCGCGCCGACGAGGCTGACATCCGTCAGGAGCTTTCCGGCCTTGAGCCGGCGAGCGAGGCGCGCGTCTCGGGCGCGCGCGAGGATGAGCGGCGCCGTATTCTTGAGGAGGTCCGTGCCGCCGAGGGCGAGGCGCAGCGTTTGTCGCGCGAGCGCGAGGAGCTCGGCCGAGCCCTCGGCCGCATCGAGGGCAAACTCGACGCGCTTGCCGTCGTGACGACCGTTCCTGGGGTCACGAGTGTTCCCGCGCATGATGTCGAGACACTTTGTGCAGACATCATTTCAATACTCGACCAGACAGAAGCTGTCGGAGACATCGCTGCGGTCCGCAGCGCGCTTGCCGGCATGAAGCGGAAAGTGCATGCTTTTGCTGATGCGCTCAAGGGCAAGAGCGTGCACGAAGACACGAGCGGCATCCGCGCCGCCATCGAAGAAGAGCGAGCCGCGCTCGAGGCGCGGCTCCGCGAGACGGATGTCTTTGCGGCGAGCGCGCGCAATCAGGCCGAGATGTCGCGAGGCAAGCTTGCTGCGCTCGATGCCGAGATCCGCGAAGCCGAGCGCAGCTCGTATGCCGGCGCGGCAAAGCGCGCCACGCTCGAGGGGCGCCTGCGCGAATGCGAACTCAGAAAGGAGGGCGTGCTTCGCCGCATCGCCCTGCTCGACGAAGAGACCAGAGAAGCCGAGGCGCTTGTCGGCGTCCGGTTCACGTCGTCGCATCCGGCGGCAGCGAGCGACGACACGCCTGAGGCCGCCGCCGAACGCGAGGCGATCCATCGCAAGCTCGAGCGCATCAAGATCAAGCTTGAGGATGCCGGAGCTGCGAGCGGAGCCGAAGTGCTCAAAGAATACGAAGACACCAAGGATCGCGACGTGTTCCTTTCGCGCGAGCTGTCTGATATCGAAGCCAGCCTCGCGTCTTTGCGCGAGCTCATCCGCGAGCTGCGCGACACGATCGACCGTACCTTCAAAGAAGGCATCGAGAAGATCAATATCGAGTTCGGGGAATTTTTCAAACTGATGTTCGGCGGCGGCAGCGCATTCCTGTCCATCGTCGTCGAACACAAGCGCGGCCGGGACGAGGAAGGGGACATGGATTCCGGCGCGGACGATGCGCTGCCGCTTGAGCATGGCATCGAGATCAACGTTTCGCTTCCGCATAAAAAAGTGCGCGATCTCGCCATGCTCTCGGGAGGCGAACGTTCGCTCATCTCCATTGCGCTGCTGTTTGCCATGAGCCAGGTCAACCCGCCGCCGTTCCTCGTGCTCGACGAGACCGACGCCGCTCTCGACGAAGCCAACAGCCGCAAATACGGCGACATGCTCGGCCATCTTTCCAAGCACTCGAAACTCATCGTCGTCACGCACAACCGCGAGACCATGTCGCGCGCCCAGGTGCTCTACGGCGTGACCATGGGCATCGACGGCGCATCCAAGCTCCTGTCCATCAAATTCGACGAAGCCGTCCTGATCGCAAAATAAGCGTCTGTTGCCCGCGCGGTTCCGGCATGGTACAGTGCACGGAAGTTTTTGTGGACCTTTAAAATTGAAACTATGAAAAAAATGGTGCTGCTGATAGCGCTCGCATGCGGTGCACTTTCGTTTTCTGCCGGAGCCAAGAATGATCCGGTGTCATATGGTGCCCCGACGCAGGGGAAGCAGTCTGTGTCCGAATGCGACCAGAAGATCGCCGCCCTGACGCAGGCATTTTCTGCCCGGCTGGCGAAGCAAGAAAAAAAAGTCGAGGAAGAGAGGTCGAGGGGAATAGCCATCGGGGTCTCATCGACTCTTGGCATCATCATCTCTCTCGGAACGGTTGTTCTCGTCGGAGTGCAACGCAGACCGCGTTCGGCAAAAACACCCAAGCGTGTTTCAGTGTCAGCATAAAACTCTCGTATGAGAGTTTTATTTTTTGGGCGCTCTTGCATATGAATTGACATTTATTTTTTATAATATATAATTATAAAAAAAATACATATGGGAATACGCACTGGAAATCCGGTCGGACCGGTTGTCCGCTATAGTTTTGTATGGAGTGTCTTAAGTATCTGGGGATTGCTTGTCCTCTCCTGCATCATCATTGCCGGAGTCACGACCAGCGCACTCGCGGGTGGTGATCCTCCTTGGGCTGTGGTCGGTACCGGGGTTGCAGTCATGCTGCTCGGACTGGTCATCTTTTTGATCAACGGCGACGTGTCAGAGATGCCGGTTTGGAGGTTTGCCATTGTAGGCATGTCAGTTGTCTTGATGTGCATCATGGCGCTAGCCAATCTTTTCATCCTTACGAGGACACTTTTCTATCCGTAAAACAAAAAAAACGCGCTTATGCGCGTTTTTTATTTTTCCAGAGTCGGCGCCGAGTTCTTGTTTATGCGGACGATGTGCGGGGAGAGATTCGAGATTGTCTTTCCCGAGAGCGTGGCGGTAACGTAGAGTCCGCGCATGGTCTCGGCGGAGAAGTACTGATCGAAGATGAAGTTGCCAAGGCTGTAGATGATCGGTGCGCCGCTGTGCTCACCGATGTCCTGCGCCACGTGGGGATGGTGTCCGGCGACCATGACTGCGCCTGCATCTATCGCGCGCTTAGCGAGCTCTTCCTGCCGCGCATTGTGCGCTGTTTCATATTCTTCGCCCCAGTGGAAGGAGACAATGAGGGCGTTCACTTTCTGCGAGGCGCTGTGTATGACGGCGTCGAATTCAGGATCGGAGGCGAGCAGGATGCCGCTCCGGTCTGCGGTCGCGGCCATGTCGTTCGGTCCGACGTCTGAGAAGCACAGGAAGCCGACGGTGTAGCCATTCTCCGAGAGGATGGTTGGCGCCGATGCCTCGGCTTTGTTCATGCCCGCGCCGCACGGCAGGATTCCGGAGGCGCGGATGCGGGAGAGCGAGTCTTCGAATGCGGGACGGCCCCAGTCGCCGATGTGGTTGTTCGCAAAGGAGACGACGTCGATGCCGGCGTCCTTGAGCGCGGGCAAGACCTTCGGATCCATGCGGAAGGAGTAGAGATTGTGCCGGTCCGTGCCGGTGTCGCTCACGGGGCCTTCGAGGTTGGCGAACATGATGTCCGGTTCGGTGAGGAATTCGGCGCCCGTGAAGAGTTTGGCGTAATCGCCGCCGAAGACGGTCGAGACTTTTTTCTTCACGCCGCGGTCGAGCATGATGTCGCCGACGAAGCCGAGCGTTATCTCCGGAGGGACGGACTGCACGATGTTCTGCTCGGTTGCGAGGATGGCCGCGGCAGAATTGAGTTGCGCTGCGGGGGAGAAGGCAAGCGTGCCGGCTTTTTCGGCCAGACGGCCGAAAAAGCCGGCGAAAAGCCCGACCACGACAAGGCCTGCGACGAGCGCGAAGTCATTGTACGATTTCATAATCTATCTGCCTGCGTTCCGGGTCCGCGCGGACGATGCGCACCTGTATTGTATCACCGATGCGGAACGAACGCTTCGAGATTTCCCCGACCATGGTCGCGAGTTTCGGATTGAGCGTGAACGATTCGTTGCCGAGCGTGCGCATGCCGACGAGGCCTTCAGCCGTCGTCTCCTTGTCGCGCACGTAGATGCCCCACTCGGTGACGCCCGTGATCATGCCCGTGATCGTCTGGCCGATCTTCGTGGCCATGTATTCGGTGAGTTTGAATTTGACGCTCTCGCGTTCGGCATCCGCTGCCCTGATTTCGGCCATGCTGCACAGCCGCGCGATGCGCTCATATGCTTTGCGGGTGCTGGCAGGTGCTGGCTTGCCGGCGAGGGCGAATCGCAGCAGGCGGTGGATCACCAGGTCCGGATAGCGGCGGATGGGGGAGGTGAAGTGCGTGTAATGCTCGAATTGGAGGCCGTAGTGGCCGATGTTTTTGGTCGTATATACCGCCTTGGCCATACTGCGCACGATGAAGGAGAGCGCCGTCTGTTTGAGATCGCCGTTCTCGAGCTTTTCGATCACGGCCGTGAGCGAGCGCGGGTCGAGCGAGCCGTCTTTGCGGAGCGGGATCGGGTAGCCGATGGAACGCATGAAGAATGCCAGGTCGTCGGCTTTTTCGAAGCTCGGCTGGTCATGGACGCGGTAGATGAGCGCGTGCTCGCCCTCGCCGTCCTTGCCTGCATGTTGAGGCCGTGCTTTCTTGCCGCCGCGCTCAAGGAATTCGGCGATGCGCCTGTTCGCAAGCAGCATGAGCTCTTCGATGAGCGTGTGGCTCTCCGTGCGGACCTTCTTCACGATCTTGGTCGGGCGGCCGGCTTCGTCGATGAGCACCTTGATCTCTTCCTGTTCGAGGACGAGCGCACCTTTCGCGATTCGCTCTTTGCCGAGGCCGCGCGCGACGCGTGCGGCCTCCATGAGTTCCTCACGCAGTTCGTGCGGCGCGCCGTCGAGCACTTCCTGAGCACTTTCATAGGTGAAGCGGTGCGCCGAGTGGATCACGGTCGGGCCGAACCAGGCGCCCTTCTCCTCGCCGTCCGGGCCGAAGGTGACGACGGCGCTCATGGTCAGGCGGTCGACATGCGGAAGGAGCGAGCAGAGATCGTCCGAGAGTGCGCGGGGGAGCATGGGGATGGTCCGGTCGACGAGGTATACGGACGTGCCTCGTTCGAGCGCCTCGCGGTCGAGGTCGGTCTTGGGCTGCACATAATGCGAGACGTCGGCGATGTGGATGCCGATCTCAACGTCGCCGCTTGCGAGCTTCTCAACGGAGATGGCGTCGTCGAAATCTTTCGCATCGTACGGGTCGATGGTGAAGGTCACGATCTTGCGGAAATCGCGGCGGCCGGCCAGGTCTTCTTCCGTGATGCCGCGCGCGTCGATGGTTTCGGCCTCGGCAATCACCGTCTCCGGAAAATCTTCCGTGAAGCCGCGCTCGAGCGCGATGGCCTGCATCTCTGTTTCGTGCTCGCCCGGCTTGCCGAGGATTTTGAGGATGCGCCCTTCCGGGTCGCGGCCGTTCCAGCGCTCCATGGCCGCATAGATGCGCTGGCCGGGCTCTGCGCCGCCGAGCGCGTTGCGGGAGATGAGGATGCGCGCGTACATTTTGGGGTCGCTTGCTTTGAGATAGTAGGTGCCGTTCTCGAGCATGAGCACGCCGGTGAATTCGGTCTTGGCGCGCAGGAGAATCTCGGTTATGCGGCCGACGATCTCCGGCGCGGCGCCCGCAGAGCGGGCGCCGCGCCGGCCGATGACCTCGACCTTCACCTCGTCCCCATGCAAAGCCTTGTTCAGGTTCTCCTCATACACCCGGATGCCCTCCGGATGTGCATCGGTCTTCACCACGCCGCCTCCGCGGCCAATGACGATCAGCGTCCCTTCTTCCGTAAGGCGTCCTTCGCGACGGTTTTGTCTCGGAGCGGGTTTGCGACCGTTCTCATTCTTTTGTGATGTGCGCATGTGTGTCCACTATACCATCCGGGAACGAAAATTGTGGACATGCTTGTTTCAGGGCTCAATACTTGACATTTTTTAGATAAATGTGATACTATGTAAGAAATTCAAAAAATTAATCATTTAAAACAAAAAAGCATGAAAAGTTCTTCGTTCACCCTGAGGGGTCAAAAATTTAATTTGCATGTGTCGGGCGTTCCGCATCGTCATACTTGGATAAATCCTAACGGCGGAGTGCGCGATACTGAAAATTCAGAGCTGTGGTGGGAAGGTCGTGCGACAATCACTGATCCTCGTGCGGATCTGCCAAATGGAGGTATTTCGTTTGATTTTAAAACGACCAAGCACCTGAATCTGGCTTCGCATGATTCGATTCCGCTTGAGACTGACTTCTTTAAAATCAGCGGCCTGTCAACGGAAGACTTTTCTAGGGATAAGGCCATTCTGATCGATATCTTCTGTAAGAAGTTAGAGGATATATACACTCAGAAAGAAGAGGAATGCAGCCCGTCAGCAATTGTGGTCATCGACGAGCTTCCAATCTTAGACGCAAAGGAGCTAACTTTGACACCGTGAGCACGGATAGAATTAAAAAGGCAAGGAAACTTGCCTTTTTTTGATTTTCTGGTAGGATACCCGGTACATATGTTGATGATCCGAATGCAGCGCATAGGCCGCAAGAACGAGGCGCATTTCCGCGTCGTTTTGACCGACAAGAAAAACGCCGCCAAGAGTGGCAAGTTCCAGGAGATCCTGGGATCCTATAACCCGAAATCCGGCGTTGTTGCCATCGAGGCTGACCGCGTCAAGCACTGGATGAGCGTCGGCGCGCAGGCGTCCGACACCGTCCATAACTTCCTGGTCACGAAGGGTGTCATCGAGGGCAAGAAAAAGAACGTCCTCGGCAAGAAGAGCCCGACTAAGAAGCGCAAGGAACTCAAGAAGTCGTAATGGAGGGCCGGAGCGATCCGGCCTTTCGTTTGCGTGCGCGAGCGTTCCTTTGTATACTTTTTCCTATGCGGTGCCGTCGAAGCATCGCGCAGTCTCATAAGCAGATTTAGCAGTCATTCAGAACGAATATATGGAACTCGATACGGCATTTCTCGAATATGTGGTCAAAGCGCTCGTAGACAATCCGGCCGACGTGAAGATCGAACGCACGGTGGACGAGATGGGCGTGCTCGTGAAGCTCTCCGTCAACCCGGCGGACATGGGCAAGATCATCGGTCGCCAGGGCAACACCGCAAAGGCGATCCGCACGCTCCTGCGCGTCATCGGCATGAAGAACAACTCCCGCGTGAACCTCAAGATCAACGAACCGGAAGGCGGCATGAAGGCCGCCGGCATCGAGGAGAGCTTCGACGAGGCGATGGCCGATCTCAAGAATCTGTAATCCACAGAGGTGCTGTTTCGGAAAATATCCCGCCGGCGCGGGGTATTTTCATTTCAGGCAATTCAAGCAACTTGCGTAGTAGCCGCCTTTTGTTTTTGACACGCAAGAGAACATCTGTAGAATGCGGAAAAACATATTCGCATGGAACATTTACAAAGGAATACGCATGGCAGGCAATTTCTGCAAACGCTGCTGGATATCTGTGCGGATTTGAATCCGGACGAGATATTCTTTTGGTCGCGGGCGTACGATCCGCTTCGCGCGCTGTTCGAATCGAGTCCTGATGAGATCCAAGATCTCATCCTGAGCAATCCGAAACAAGAGCCGTACCCGGGGCCGTACATCGACCGTTATCCGGATAAAACGCTTCGGGAACTTTTTCATAGTTGCTTAAGCATCATTGCCTCACTCGAAGAGTCTTGCCAGCAATACTGGCTCGGTTCGATCTCGCTTCTCGCTCAATTGCTGCCGATCGGGAAGGTTGATTTTTTAGAGCACAGTCCAGACTCGTTGGTCGTTCCGCCGCAGCAGAAAGCATGCAGTGCCGAAGTGTTCAACAGTAAAAAGCCTTTTCGTAGTGTGCCTCAGTACTCGACGAAGGACGTTCTGCTGCATTCATACGATGCTACCGATGAACGTGCGGCGCGCGTGTGCACGTCTGTCTGCAATCTCGATGCCGAGCATGTCGTGTCGCTTCTTGAAATGCACGAAGCGGTGCGGACGCCCTTCTTCACTCCGCAGCAGGTACGATGGATCGCTTCGCAGCAGGCAGTCGAAGGACAGGCTGGATTGCTTGACCAGAAAAAGAACAATTATTTCCCGATGCAGGGCATTGGAGGCCGCATTCGTTTCGTGCAGCTCTCATGGACGAGACCGAAGGAAGCGTATTCGAGCGAACCGTCGAGAAACCGTTGGGAGTACGAATTCAAAAACTCGGTCGAACTGCGCGCCGGCTCGAAGTTTTTGATCTTGCAGCCGTAACAGCGTCATCAAGCATGACGCTGTTTTTATTTGCTAAAATTTAAAAACTAGGTTATTATGAACTCACTGAAAGCCCCGCCGGGGCGTTTTATATTCACTATGGAAAAAACAGACATCCGAAACATC
>CAZHLG010000021.1:0-11276 GCA_964533145.1 uncultured Candidatus Saccharibacteria bacterium
TGAAGGATGCGCTTCTCGTTGCGCAGGATCACGTCCGGAGCGCCGATCTCCTTGAGCTTGCGGAGGCGGTTGTTGCGGTTGATGACGCGGCGGTAGAGGTCGTTGATGTCGGACGTCGCGTGGCGGCCGCCTTCGAGGGCGACCATCGGGCGGAGCGCCGGCGGGATGACCGGAAGCACGGTGAGGAACATCCACTCAGGGCGGATGCCGCTCGTGATCATGGAGCGGATGAGCGAAAGGCGCTTCTCGAGCTTCTCGCGCTCGACGGCGCTCGCCTTCTCATGCGCGGCCTCGGTGAGCTCCTGGAGCTTGGCGAGGTCGAGGTTCTTGAGGATCGAGTAGATTGCCTCGGCGCCGATGGACGCTTCGAAGCACGTGCCGTATTTGAGCGAGTAGCGGTGGTACGCGATCTCCGTGAGGACTTTGCCTTCGTAGATCTCGCCGATCTCCTTCTTTGCGGACATGAGCAATTCCTTGAGCTTGGTCTTGGTCTCCTCGTCAGCGGCGCTCTTGACCTTGGTCTTGTACTCGTTCTCGAGGTTCTTGATGAGCTTGTCTTTCTCCTCCTGATACACCTTCATGATGATGTAGCCGGCGAAGTAGATCACCTTCTCAAGGTCGGTCGCGGTGATGTTGAGCAGGATGCTCATGCGGCTCGGCACGCCGCGCAGGAACCAGATGTGCGCGACCGGAGTGGCAAGCTCGATGTGGCCCATGCGCTCGCGGCGCACGATGGATTTCGTGACTTCCACGCCGCACTTTTCACAGACGATGTCCTTGTAGCGGATGCGGCGGTATTTGCCGCAGTAGCATTCGTAGTCCTTCTCCGGGCCGAAGATGCGCTCGTCGAAGAGACCGCCGCGCTCGGAGCGGCCGGTGCGGTAGTTGATCGTCTCGGGCTTGGTCACCTCGCCGTAGGACCAGTCGCGGATGCGGTCCGGGCTCGCGAGGCGGAGCGAGATCGAGTCGAAGTTCGAATTTGTGTCGATTGTTTTCATATAGATGTGTGCGATGCGTCGGCGCGCTTATGCCTCGTCGGCTGCGCTCGGCTTCTCAATTCGACCAGTCTTCTTAAGGTCAACGTCCAGGGCGAGGCCGCGGAGGTAGTTGAGCATGACGGAGAACGATGCGGGCGTGTTCGGAACGGGGATCTTCTCGCCCTTGATGATGGCGTCGAAGCTCGCGGAGCGGCCGGTGATGTCGTCGGACTTCACGGTGAGCATTTCGCGGAGCGTGTGCGAGGCGCCGTAACCTTCGAGCGCCCACACTTCCATTTCGCCGAAGCGCTGGCCGCCGCCCTGCGCCTTGCCGCCGAGCGGCTGCTGCGTGATGAGCGAGTACGGTCCGATGGAACGCATGTGGATCTTGTCTTCCACCATGTGGTGCAGCTTGAGCATGTACATGATGCCGACGGCGACGTCCTGTTCGAACGCATCGCCGGTGCGGCCGTCGAAGAGGCGGAGTTTGCCGGATTCAGGGAACCCTGCCTTCTTGAGCTCTTCCTTGATCTCAGTGTCGCGCGCGCCGGAGAACGGCGGCACGATGGCCTGATAGCCGAGCGTGTTCGCGGCAAGGCCAAGGTGCATCTCAAGGATCTGGCCGAGGTTCATGCGGCTCGGGACGCCGAGCGGCGTGAGGATCACGTCGACCGGAGTGCCGTCTGCCATGAACGGCATCTCTTCCTGCGGGAGGATGGTGGAGATGACGCCCTTGTTGCCGTGACGGCCGGCGAGCTTGTCGCCCACCGAGATGTTGCGGAGCTGCGCGACTTCGATGACGACTTTCTTGATGATGCCGGATTCGAGCTGATGGCCTTCTGCGCGAGAGAAGATCTTGACGCCGATGATGCGGCCGCGCTTGCCGTGCTCGAGGCGGAGCGACGTGTCCTTCACGTCGCGCGCTTTCTCGGCGAAGATCGAGCGGAGGAGGCGCTCTTCAGGAGTGAGTTCGGTCTCGCCCTTCGGCGTGATCTTGCCCACGAGAATGTCGTTCTCACGGACTTCTGCGCCGATGCGGATGATGCCTTCCTCGTCGAGGTCCTTGAGCTTGCCCTCGCCCACGTTCGGAATGTCGCGCGTGGTGACTTCCGGTCCGAGCTTGGTGTCGCGGACGATGCAGACGAACTCTTCGACATAGATCGAAGTGAAGACCGAATCCTTCACGAGGCGGTCGGAGAGAATGATCGCGTCTTCGTAGTTGTTGCCGCTCCAGGACATGAACGCGACGAGCACGTTCTGGCCGAGGGCGATCTGGCCGTTGTCGGAGCTCGACATGTCGGCGAGGAGCTGGCCCTTCTTGACGGCCTGGCCGACCGACACGACCGGGCGCTGGTGGAACGCGGTGAAGTTGTTGGTGCGGGAGAAATTGACGAGCGGATATTCCTTCTTCTCGTTCTTGCCCTTGACCACGATGTGGCGGGCGTCGACGGCGACGACCTCGCCCGCCTCTTCGGCGAGCACGAGGCGGCCGGAGAACGGCGCTGCGTACTCTTCGATGCCGGTGGCGACGAGCGGAGCGTTCGGCACGAGGCACGGGGTTGCCTGCTTCTGCATGTTCGATCCCATGAGCGCGCGGTTCGCGTCGTTGTGCTCAAGGAACGGCACCATGGCGGTCGCGATCGAGAACGCCTGGTACGGAGCAACGTCGATGAAGTCGATCTCGTCGCGCGAGATGAGGCCCGGCTCCGTGCGGACGCGGGCTTCGACCATCTCTTCGGCGATCATGCCCTTGTCGTTCACCGGAGTGGCTGCATGGGCGATCACGTACTTTTCTTCTTCGAGCGCGTTGAGATACTGGACCTCCTCCGTCACCTTGCCGTTCTTGACCTTCACGTACGGCGTCTCGATGATGCCGAAGTCGTTGATGCGGGCGTAGATGGACAGGTGGAGAATGAGACCGATGTTCGGACCTTCAGGGGTATGGATCGGACAGACGCGGCCGTAGTGGGACGTGTGCACGTCGCGCACTTCGAGGCCGGCACGCTCGCGCGTGAGGCCGCCCGGGCCGAGCGCCGAAAGCGTGCGCAGGTGCTCCACCTCGGCGAGGATGTTCTCCTGGTTCATGAACTGGGAGAGCTGGTTCGTGGTGAAGAATTCCTTGATGCGGGCCTGCAGCGGGCGCTGGTTGATGATCTGGATCGGAAGCGCAGCCGCCGTGTCGATGGTCGACATGCGGTCCTGGACATTGCGCTTGATCTGCGTCATGCCGACGCGGACCTTCTGAGCGAGGAGCTCGCCGACGTAGCGCACGCGGCGCTGGGCGAGGTGGTCGATGTCGTCAGCCTTGGCGTTCGGAGTGCGCGAGAGCGCGACGATGTGCTTCACGACCTGGACGAGATCGTCCTGCTGGATCGTGCGCACGGCGAGAGACTTGTCGTCCATGGCCTTGCCGAAACGCTTGTTGAAGCGGAAGCGGCCGACCGGCGAAAGATCGTAGCGATCAGAAGAAAAGAGGGCCGAGATGAACTCCTTGGCATTCTCCGCCGTGGCGAGATCGCCGTCGCGGAGACGCTTGTACATCTCGATGTGCGCGTCGGACTGGCTCTTGGCCGTATCCTTGGCGAGACATGCGGAAACAACGGCGAGGGTCTCCTCGTCGTCGGCAAATGCCTCCTTGATGGATTCGTCGGTGGTGAAGCCGAACGCGCGGAGCAGCGACGTGACCGGGAATTTGCGCTTCTTGTCGATGCGCACATACACCACGCCGTCAGTCTCCTGATCGATCTCGATCCAGACGCCGCGCGCCGGGATGATTTTCGCGCCGAAAAAGCGCTTGCCTTTGAGTTCGTTCTCCGTGAAGAAGATGCCGAAGCTGCGGGCAAGCTGCGGGACGATGACACGCTCGACGCCGTTGATGACAAAGGTGCCGTGCGCGGTCATCATCGGCAGGTCGGACAGGAATATCTCCTGTTCCTTCGAGCTGCCGGTGAGCTTGTTTGTAAGACGAACCTGAACCTTGAGCGGAGCTTCGTACGAAACCTTGTTTTCCTTCGCGTAGAACTCGTCGCACTTAGGCTCCCCGAGGGAGAAGTGCGTGAATTCCAGCTGGAACTTCTTGCCTGAGTAATCCGGGATCGGAGAGAATTCCTTGAAGACCTCTCCGAGGCCCGTCGCGACCAATTCCTTGAACGAACGGATCTGCATTTCGAGCAGATCCGGGAACTCGGCGAGCGGCGCCTTGTACTTCTGGAAGTACTTCTTGGGGCGCGCTGCCGGGGCGTGGATCGACATACGTGTCTCTATTGCCGGGTGCAACGCAAAACGGGACGGGAGAAGCCTCCTCCTCTGTCGGGGCTTTTCTCGTCCGGCTATTCTGTTGTTCCCGATTCGGCGTGGAGCGCCGATTTAGCTGCTAAAGGCTCCGGATCGCAACTAAAACTCAATCTGTCCGTAGTGGGCATATTGTACTCTTTTTTCGTCGCCAGTCAAGAGCGGTTTTCCACTGCCGAAAACCTTACGATTCAAGCTTTTCCAGGCGACCTTCGTGGTCGAGCAGTATACGGGAATGAGACTTCAAAGTGCTTGAAAGATCGTCCATGACCTCGCCCTGACGGAGCACTTCCTTGGTCAGGATGTCCATCCGCCGACCGAGGCGCAGTTCCACGTTGACGATTTTTGCGTTCAAACGACCATCCAACTCGTCAATGCGAGCGCTTAATTTGCTATCGAGCGCATCGATCCGGCCGTTCGTGTCAGCGAAGCCGTTTGCCACCATCTCCGCGAGCTTGTCGAGCGTCATAGTTCCTTCCATTGCCAGATGAGTATACCATCCATCTCACGCCCCGCAATCCGGAATCTTTATGCGTTCTTTATTTTTCAAAAATCAGCCTTTATTTGCCGTTTCCCCTTTTCCACAGCTCAATCTTCTTATGGTCTCCGGAGAGCAGCACTGCCGGCACGCGGTGCTTCTTCCCTTTCCATTCGAGCACTTCAGGCCGCGTGTAGAATTCGCCGGAGGAGACGCGCTCCTCCTCGAGCGACTCGAATGTGCCGAGCACGCCCGGAATCTGGCGGGCCATCGAGTCGAGCACGACCATGGCCGGCAGCTCGCCGCCGGTGAGCACGTAGTCCCCGATGGAAACGTCTTCGGCTTTCAGGATCTTGGCGACGCGCGCGTCGATGCCCTCATAGCGGCCGCATAGGAAGACGATGTCCGTGTATTTTTTTGCGGCAACCTTCGCGTATTCGGTAGTGAATTTCTTGCCGCCCGGAGCGAAATGGATGACCTTCACCTTAGCACCTGGGCGCTTTGCTATTTTTTTCTGCACGGCTTCGACAGCCTTGAGGACGGGCTCGGCGCGGATGATCATCCCCGGGCCGCCGCCGAACGGGCGGTCGTCCACGATGCGCGAGACATTGCCGTCCGGCCAGACGCGCTTGTATTTGCCCGTCACGTACATGCGCGGGTTCGCGAAGCTCACCTGTATCCTCTTTTCCTTGATCGCCCGCCCAATGATGGATTCCTTGAGATACGAATCGAAAGCCTCCGGGAAGAGCGTGATGATATGAAAACGCATATATGCTGTAGCCTAGCGGGAACGGATAAAAAAGTAAACTGTCTTATTTCCGATTCATCACATCGCTCACGATCTTGCCGTCCGCCATGGTGATCGTCCGATGCGCCATCTTCGCGTATTCGGGTTCGTGCGTGACCATCACGATGGTCTGGCCTTCTTTGTTGAGGTCGATGAACGTCTGTATGACCTGCTCGCTCGTCTCCGAGTCGAGGTTGGCCGTAGGCTCATCGGCAAAGATGATCTTCGGATCGTGGCCGATGGCCCGCGCGATGGCCACGCGCTGCTGCTGGCCGCCGGAGAGCTGGCTCGGCAGATTGTGCATGCGGTCGCCGAGGCCGACGCGGGTGAGCGCTTTGGTCGCTTTGATCTCGGCCTCTTTTTCCGAGTATCCCTGCATGATGAGCGGAACGATCACGTTCTCAAGCGCGGTGAGCGAAGGCAGAATGGCGTAATCCTGGAAAATGTAGCCGAGATCGTTGAGGCGCGTCATGGTGCGCTCATTCTCAGACTCAGGGACCATGTCGCGGCCGTCGATCAGGACGCCGCCGCTCGTCGGAAGGTCGAGCAGGCCGAGCTGATAGAGCAGCGTCGATTTTCCCGAACCGGACTTGCCCGTGATGGTGAGGAACTGCCCTTCCGGCACGGCGAAGCTGAGCTCGTCGAGCGCGACGATCTTCTGATCGCCGGAGGTGAATATTTTGGTGAGTTTTTCCGCTTGGATCATAATGAGTGTGGTTATCTTCCCAAGATCGCGCTGAGTGTGTTCTGCCGGATGACGATCCGGGCCGGGATATAGCCGGCGATGACCGTCGTAACGAGCAGAATGAGGCCGCGGGTGATCGTCCCGGCGAGCGTCGCCACAAGGATGCCGTCCGAGAACGGGAAATCGATCGGATGCGCGGCGAGAGACGGCTTGATGAGCGCGAAGACCAGCACCATGCCGATCACGATGCCGACAAGCGCATAGATGAATGCCTGGAACATATACGAGTACAGGATCGCCTTGCGGTTGATGCCGATGCCTTTGAGGATGCCGATGAACCGGCGGCGCGTGATGGCGTTGACGAAGATCACGATGAAAATCGTGATCGAAGCGACAACGAGGCCGATACCCGAGATGGCATTGCCGAGGATGCCGAACGTGTTTTTGATGTCCTGAAGGAACTTCGGGAATGCTTCCTCCGCCGTCTGCACGCGTGCATACTCCCCGACCCCGCTCGCAAGCAGAAACGCCTTTGCCGCCGCGGGGTCGGTGCCGGGTTTGAGCTGGATTGCTATCGTCGATGCGTTCAGGTCGGTGCGTCCGGTCATTTTGCGGACTTCGCTCGCCAGCGCGACGACGGACGTGTCGAATTCGTCCACCTTGGATGAAAGAATGCCCTTCACGTAATATTCTTTCTCGCTGCTGCCGACAGTGAGCCGGATGCGGGAGCCTACAGATACGTTCTTGAGCGTCTGGAATCCCGGAGCCTCGATGGGCGTGAATTCATACAGAAGATTCTTGCCGATCAGGACGCTGTCCTGGTCTTCGGGCGTCAGGTACGATCCGCGGATGACGAATTTCGAGACGCCGGAGAAACGCTGTTCCTGCAGCGGGTCGATGCCGAGAAATATCGCGCCGGCGCCGTCTTCTTTTTCGCCCGGCTTGAGCGTCTTGCGGTAATCGCTTTCGACGCGCGCCGAGCCGCTGTAGCGCACGGTGTGATATTTGTATCCCGGAACCGTCTCGACGATGCGCGAGATCTTCTGCGTCTCGCCGATGTACGACCGGTTGAGGAACGACGATATGACGATGTCTCCGATCGCATACTTCTTCTGCGCATCCTCAGAGCCCTGGATCAGGCCGATCAGGATGCCGGAGACGACGACAAGGTTGAGGAACGTGAAGGCCATGACGGCCACGATGAGCGCCGTCGTCCACTTGTTGGCCCGCTTGATGTCGCGGCGGGCAAGATACCAGCCGACTTTCAAATTCTGCGAGAGTGAGTTTTCGATGCGTTCGCGTCCGGCCATGCTATTTTTTCGCGACGATTGCGACCGAATCCGACGCGCTAAGACCGGAGAGGATTTCGACGAGCTCGCCGTCGCCAGTCGCGCCGATGGTCACCGGGCGCGACACATACTCGCCTTTCTCATCGTCCGTGATCACGTTCACATACGCACCGTCCGCCTTCTGCTCGATGGCGGCCTTCGGGACCGAAAGCACGCCGGCGCGCTCCCATGCCGTAATGGTCATGTTGGCGTTCATGCCGGGACGGATCTTGTGCTCTCCTGAGGGATCAGTGATCGAGACTTTGATCTTGTAGTTCGCGACGCCGTCGTCGCTCGTAGCGGACGGATCGACATGAATGACCTCGCCGGCGAACGGGACATCGGGGCCAAAAGCGTCGAGCGTCATGGAGACTTTCTGCCCGACCGCCACTTTGGCGATATTGGTCTCGTTGATATTGGCCTCGACATACAGATCGGTCACGTTCTGCACGACAATGATTTCTTTCTGTGCGTCGGCGCGTTCGCCGATCTTGATGTCGATGCGCGTAATCGTGCCAGAAGCCGGCGCCACGATGAGCGTCTTGTCATACGTCGCCTGAGCGGCATCGACCTGCGCCTCTGCTACGGCCAGATCGGCCGGGCGGGCAGCGGCCTTCTTGAGCGCCAGGTTGGCATCAGCCTCGGCAAGCGCAGCCTCAGCCGCACTGACCGCGCTGTCGCGAGTCTGCTGCGCGTTCTGATACGCATTGTATGCGGCGAGATAGTTCGCGGACGCCGCGTTCGGCAGCGCCACGTTCCACACAGTGCTGCCGTCGCCAATAAAGCTTGCCGGAAACTGAATGTACAGACCCTTCGTGCCGAGCGGCATCGGAACAGTCGTACTGATCGTCCCGGTACCGTTCTCAAGTCCTGAATATTTGAAATAGCCGCCGTTGCCGATCGAGTGCGGGGTGATTTCATACGAACCTTCGATGGCGCCGATGTACGTACCGGTCACCGTGGGCGCAGTGCCAGTCGCGCCGGAAAGAAGCGATGGCGCAAGGTCCGCGTTCAGAAGCGCGCGATGCGCGTTCGCGACAAGAGTCTCCTGAACGGCCTTCGTGCTGCGAAGCGACGACTGCGCGCTCTTTTGCGCCGCCTCTGCGACCGCGATCTCTTCGTTCGAAGATCCGGCAAGCACTTTCTGATAGTTCGCCTGGGCGCTCTTGAGCGAGGCGTACTCGTTGCGGTTGTCGAGCGAGGCAAGCACCTGACCCTTGTAGACAGTGTCGCCGACCGACACCGGCAGGCGCATCACGACGCCGCCCGCAGAGAACGACAGCGAAAGATCCGTCTCGGAGGTCACTTGGCCGGTGCCAAGGACGGTCTGCGTGAGATCGCCCGAGCGCACGGGCACCGCGGTGATGACCGACGCGCTTTTATGTGCGATCGCGATAATGATCAGTATTGCGACCACGCCGCCGCCCATCCAAAAACGCTTCGGATGCGCGCGATATGCGGAAACAAAGAATGAGGATATTTTTTTCATAGCTTGTGCGATTGTACCATCCAGCCGCGGCTTTTTCGAGTGCCCCGCCGCATCTCCATGAGAGAGATTGACATAATTATCATAATAATGTACTTTAATAGAAAATATACGCAATGGGCACACAGCACAAAAATCTCCACCTCGCCGCACGAGAGGCGCGCAAAAGTGTCGAGACACTGTTCGCCGGCAAGCACCCGGGCATTGAATACAAATTGAAAAAAGAGCAGCGGAGCAAGCGTCACGTACTGCTCGAGGTCACGGATGATTACTTCGTGGTCTCGGAATCGTGGACGAACTACCAGCTGCACATCGTGCATTTCGACGAATGCGATCCGTCAAGCATCAAAAAGCATAGCTTCATCCTTGCGGGTGCAGACGGAGCAAAAAAGCTCCTCGCCGAATACGCAACATTTCCACGGGTCCAGAAACTCAAGGAAAAAGCGCTGCTTGAAGCCATGGAACGGAAAAACCAAAAACTGCCTTGTTAAGGCAGTTTTTTTGCATTAGCTGCGCGCCATGCGCACGCGGTCGGTCTCGGTCAGGCCTTTTTTGCGCAGACGGACGAAGCGCGGCGTGATCTCAAGATACTCGTCCTCGTTCATGACTTCGAGGCCGCGCTCGATGGAAAGCTCCCATGCCGGCTTGAGGTACATGGCCTCGTCGGAACCGGAGGCGCGGACGTTGGAGAGAGCCTTGCCTTTGATCGGATTGACCGTCATCTCCTCGCCCTTGCTCGTGTTGCCGATGACCATGCCCTCGTAGACATCAGTGCCGTGCACGATGTACAGCACGCCGCGATCCTGGAGGTTCCAGAGCGCGAATCCGGCGGCCTGGCCGCTGATCATGGAGATCATCGATCCCACTTCCCGCTTCTTGATCTCTCCGGCGTACGGGCGGAACTCGACGAAACGCGACGAGAGGATGCCCTCGCCCTTGGTCTCGATGACGAACTGGTTGCGGTAGCCGAGCAGGCCGCGCGTCGGGATCTCGATGAGGATGCGCGTGATGCCGTCTTTTTCGGTCATGGAGGTCAGCAGGCCGCGGCGCTTGGTGAGCGTCTCGATGACAGTGCCGGAGAATTCCGTCGGCACGTCGATTGTCGCTTCCTCATACGGCTCGCACTTCACGCCGTCGATCTCCTTGGTGATGGCCTTCGGCTGCGAGACCTGCACCTCGAAGCCTTCGCGGCGCATCTGCTCGAGCAGGACGGCGATATGGAGCTCGCCGCGTCCGGACACGGAAAACGAGCTGCCGGTGCCGGAATCGAAGTCGACGCGCAGGCCGACGTTCACTTCAAGTTCGCGCTCGAGGCGCTCGCGGATCTGACGGCTGGTGACGAACTTGCCGTCGCGCCCGGCGAACGGAGAGTCGTTCACGAGGAACGAGAGCGAGATGGTCGGCTCGTCGATGGCGATGGTCGGGAGTGCCGCCGCATCGGTGCTGCCGGCGATAGTCTCGCCGATATAGACATCCTGGATGCCGGCGACGATGCCGATGTCGCCCGAGACAAGCTCGGACACGACTTCCCGCTTCTGTCCGATGAAGGAGTACAGCTTGGTGATCTTTGCCGTGCGCGTATCTGCGCCGTGCTTCACGAATATCTGCGAACCGTCCTTGATCGTGCCTTCGTACACGCGCACGATGGCGAGGCGGCCGAGGAACGAATCGTACGCAAGATTGAATGCCTGCGCGACGGCCGGCGCTTCCGGGTTTTTCGTGGCGGTCGGGACCTCTTCGAGGATCATGTCGAGGAGCGGCGCGAGGTCCGTGCCTTCGTCGGCGAGCGCGCGCTTGGCGATGCCCTGGCGGCCGATGGCATAGATCGTCTTGAAGTCGATCTGCTCGTCGGAGGCGCCGAGCTCGATGAAGAGCTCGAGCACTTCTTCGTGCACGCGGTCGGGGTTCGCCGCCGGCTTATCGATCTTGTTGATGACGACGATCGGCTTGAGGCCGAGCTCGAGCGACTTCTTGAGCACGAACCGCGTCTGCGGCATCGGGCCTTCCTGAGCGTCGACGAGAAGGAGCACTGTGTCGATCGAGCGGAGCACGCGCTCCACTTCGGAGCCGAAGTCGGCGTGGCCCGGCGTGTCCACGATGTTGATCTTCACGCCCTTGTAGTTGAGCGAGCAGTTCTTCGAGTAGATGGTGATGCCGCGCTCCTTCTCAAGGTCGTTCGAGTCCATCGAGGCGGCCGTGTCGTCCACCGCGCCAGTGAAGCGCAAAAGGCCGTCGGGCAGAGTG
>CAZHLG010000022.1:0-8701 GCA_964533145.1 uncultured Candidatus Saccharibacteria bacterium
ATGCACATTTGTCAACTAGTGCGTGAAGATGATCTGGATTGTCTTGAGCACGATGCCGACGTCGAGCAGGAAGCTGCGATGGAGCAGGTAGTAGAGGTCGTACTCCCATTTTTTCTCCGATTCGTCGACGGTGCGTGCGTAGCGGAACTTGATCTGCGCCCAGCCGGTGAATCCCGGCTTGATCGTCTGGCGGAGATAGTAGTAGGAGATCTGGGCTTCGAGTTCGGTCACGAACTTGGGCTGCTCAGGGCGCGGACCGACAAGCGCCATGTCGCCGCGGAGGATGTTCCAGAATTGCGGCACCTCGTCGATGTGGAGTTTGCGGATGACGCGGCCTACCGGAGTGATGCGCGGATCGTGTTCGCGCGTCCACTGCATGCCGCTCTTGTCGGCATCCATGACCATGGAGCGGATTTTGTATGCATTGAAGTGCTTGCCGTCCTTGCCGACGCGAAGATGATTGGTGAGGATGGCGGGACCGCCGTCTTCGAGGCGCTTGGCGATGCAGGCGATGAGCACGAACGGGGAAGAGAGGAGCAGCACGAGGGACGAGACGGCGATCTCGAGCGCGCGGCGGGCGGTGCGGTAGCCGTAGCTTTCGCGTTTTTCGGCGATGCGGGCGGCGAGCTCATCGTCCATGAGCGTGATCGGGACGCGCGCGAAGAATTCCTGGTATGCGTCGGCGAGCGAGCGTACGCTCGCTCGCGAGCCGCGTTCGATGGCCACCATGAGTTCGGGCGTGCGGGCCTCGAGGATGATGAGGTCGGCGGCTGCGGGCGCGCCGCGAAGCGGCGCGCCCGCCTCGACCGACGGTATCCGCTCCGTGACCGTGCCGAGCTCGGGGTGGGCGCGGAGTTCTTTTTCGAGCTCGAGCAGTTCTGGGCGGGAACCGACAAGGACGATCGTGCGCGGCAAGAGCGTGCCGATGTACCGGTGGAAGAGGCGGCGCCAGAGCACGATCAGCACGAAGGCGATCGCTCCGGTGATGGCGAGGTTCGTACGCGGCGAGATGCCCGCGCCGCGCCAGATGTAGAAGGCGAAGCCGCCGAGCACTACGGCGGCCGTCATGGCGACGCCCAGGAGGCCGATGGTCCGCGGGCTCGGATTGATCGACCGCACGTCATATAGGTTGAATACGAAGAACACGACCAGCCAAAGCGCGAACACTCCGGCAAACGACGTGATGTGCGCCATGACGACGCGCGCATCATAGTGCGGGCCGAAGCGCAGGACGATCATGAGCGCCAGCGCGGCCCCGCACATGAGCAGGTCGCCGACACCGAGCAGGTACTGCCTGGTACGTATCATATGTGCGGATTATAGTGGCAAATCCGTGCTCTGTACAGGGCGCGGATTTATTGGTAAGGTATCGAGTATGCAGAAGAAAGTCGCGCTCATCACGGGCATCACCGGCCAGGACGGCGCATACCTCGCCGAGTTCCTCATCAAGAAAGGCTACGTCGTGCACGGCATCAAGCGCCGCGGCTCGCTCCTTAATACGGATCGCGTCGATCATCTCTACGAACCCCCGCACAAAGAAGACCGCAATTTCATCCTCCACTACGGCGATCTGACCGACAGCACCAATCTCATCCGCATCATCCAGCTCGTCCAGCCTGACGAAATCTACAACCTCGGCGCCATGAGCCACGTGAAGGTCTCCTTTGAGCTGCCCGAGTATGCCGCGAACGCAGACGGCATCGGCACGCTCCGCATCCTCGAGGCCGTGCGCATCCTCGGCATGGAGAAGAAGGTTAAATTCTACCAGGCATCCACGTCGGAGATGTTCGGCCTTGCCCAGGAAGTTCCGCAAAAGGAGACGACGCCGTTCTATCCGCGTTCGCCGTACGGCGCCGCCAAGCTCTTCGCGCATTCGATCACGGTCAACTACCGCGAAGCGTACGGCATGTTCGCCGTGAGCGGCATTCTGTTCAACCATGAGTCTCCGCTGCGCGGCGAGACGTTCCTGACGCGCAAAGTCACGCGTGCGATCGCGGAGATGTATCACGGTCTGTCCGAGAAGATATATGTCGGCAATCTCGACGCCAAGCGCGACTGGGGCCATGCCAAAGATTATGTCGAAGCGATGTGGCTCATGCTGCAGCATGACACCCCGGAAGATTTCGTCATCGCCACCGGCGTCACGACGACCGTGCGCGATTTCATCCGCATGGCATTCCGCCAGGTCGGCGTCGAACTTGAGTTCACGGGTGAAGGAGCGGCGGAGGTCGGCGTCATCACCGCGTCGTCCCAAAAGCTCGAGCTGTTTCCGGTCGGCAGGGAGGTTGTAGCGGTCGATCCGATGTATTTCCGCCCGACGGAAGTCGATCTGCTCATCGGTGATTCGACCAAGGCCCGCACCAAGCTCGGCTGGACGCCGAAGCATTCGCTCGAAGATATCGTGCGCGAGATGGTCGCCTACGACATCGAACTCTTCAACAAGGAGAAGATCCTCAAGGAATGCGGCTACACGCCGCCCAAGCGGCACGATTAATATCCTAAGTGTGCACACACAATAATATGGATAAGAACGCGAAGATTTACGTAGCCGGGCATCGGGGCATGGTGGGCAGCGCCATCGTGCGCCGGCTCGAGCAACAGGGCTATACGAACATCATCGGCCGCACGCATGCCGAGCTTGATCTCATGAATCAGCAGGCGGTCTTCGATTTCTTTGCTGCAGAGAAGCCGGAATACGTGTATCTCGCGGCGGCCAAAGTGGGCGGCATCATGGCAAACAACACGTATCGCGGCGAGTTCCTCTACAACAACATGGTCATCGAGATGAACGTGATCCATGCCGCGCACATGAACGGCGTGAAGAAACTGCTCTTCCTCGGTTCGTCCTGCATCTATCCGCGCTTCGCCGAGCAGCCGCTCAAAGAAGAGTATCTGCTCACCGGCGAGCTTGAGCCGACGAACGAGCCGTATGCCATCGCCAAGATCGCCGGCATCAAGATCTGCGACGCGTACCGCGCCCAGTACGGGGACAACTACATCTCTGCCATGCCGACCAATCTGTACGGCCCGAACGACCACTACGATCTGCAGAACTCGCACGTGCTGCCGGCGCTCATCCGCCGCTTCCACGAGGCCAAGCTGCGTGGCGACGCCGACCTCACGCTCTGGGGCGACGGCACGCCGTTGCGCGAATTCCTGCATGTGGATGACATGGCTGAAGCCGCCGTCTTTTTGATGGAAACCTACAATGAGCCGGGTCACGTGAACGTGGGCGTCGGCGAAGACCTCACCATCAAAGCGCTTGCCGAGATGATCAAAGACATCGTCGGATTCGAAGGCACGCTCTCGTGGGATACGAGCAAGCCGAACGGCATGTACCGCAAGCTCATGGATGTGTCCAAGATCAACGCGCTCGGCTGGAAGGCAAAGATCGGCCTGCGCGATGGCATCACGGCCGTATATGAGCAGTATGCAAAAGATCATCCGACGCTTCCTGAAGCATAAGACGTTTTTGCTCGTGCTCGGAATGCTCGCGTGCGCGGCGGGCGGCTTTGCGGCGGGGTACGCCGCAAAGCCGCCCGTAGTCGTCTCTGCCAGGGCCGTGCGCGAGAACACCGCAGCCTATCGCTTCATCCGACCGCTTCTCCTGGTGTCGCGGCCCGATATTTCCGTGCCGAGCCCCGAGTACGCGTCGCTTGCAAAAAAGATACAGTCATACGTCGGCGAGCAGAAAAAAGCCGGCGTGCTCGATACTGCGTCCGTGGTGTTCATCAATTACGGCAAAGGCGGTTCGTTCGGCATTGATCCGGGCGTTCGGTACGCGCCTGCCAGCTTGCTGAAAGTCGTTATCATGGTTGCATACCTGAAGCAATCGGACAGCGATCCGTCCGTGCTTGATCGGCGGCTCCCGTACGGTCCGGGAATAGCTCAGCATCTTGAGTACGTTCCGTTCGAGGCGCCGTCGGCGCTCGTTCCCGGACGCTCCTATTCCGTTTCGGAGCTCATCGATGCCATGATCGTTGAGTCGGACAACGGCGCGATGAACGTACTCCTCACGAACATCTCCGACGACTATCTCTCCGGAGTGTACGGCGAGCTCGGTCTTTCCGGTCCGGAGTCGGGGGAGCGCTACACTATCTCGGCCGCGGATTACTCAGTGTTCTTCCGCATCATGTATAACGGAACATACTTGTCGGATGCTTCCAGCGAGAAGGCCCTATCCATACTTTCGCGCGCGACCTTCATGGACGGTCTTGCTGCCGGCGTGCCGTCCGGCACGGTCGTCGCGCATAAGTTCGGCGAGCATGTCGAAGGAGCGGATGGCCGCGTCGAACTCCGTCGAACTGCATGATTGCGGCATCGTATATCCGGACGGAGACGCGTACCTGCTCTGTGTCATGACCAAGGGTCGGGACATCGAAAAGCTCAAAATGGCCATCGCCCATGTTTCCGAGATGGTGTATGCCGATGCTGCGCGCTAGCCGTCCCGCGCCGCGGCCGTCTCTGGTATACTGTGGGCATGTACGTCCGTCATTTCTTCAAGATGCTCCTCGGCCTCATCCTTATGGGCGCGCTCGGCGCAGGGGGTCTCGTGCTCGCCAACCACTATTCCAAGACTCAGAATGCGGCTCAGTCCGGACAGGCGCAGTAGTTCGGTTCGGTTGACTTTTCCACGCATATTTGGCAATATGAGCCTGCCGTAGAAAGCCGGCGGGGATACCCGTAAGACCGGCCGAGGTCGAAGCCTTCCGCAAGGAGGGTTCTACGAACGCACGGCCCTTACGGGCCTTTTGCATTTTTTAGGCACAGTACACACATGGCACTTACCAAACAGCAGAAAACAGAGGTCATGCAGGACCTCACGGGCGCTTTCGCAGACGCGTCGACGCTCGTTTTCGTGAGCTTCAAGGGACTGACCGTCGCCGAAGCGAACGCCATGCGCAAGCAGTTGCGCGAGGCGGGCGTGGGCTACAAGGTCGCTAAGAAGACGCTCCTTGCTCGCGTGCTCGGCGAGAAGGGCGTGAACGGTTCCGCACCGGAGCTCGCGGGAGAGATCGGCGTCGCGTATTCCGCGGATTCGCTCGCAGCGCCGCGCGAAGTCTACGCCTTCTCGAAAGGGAAGCAGACTCCGGCGATAGCTGGCGGCGTGTTCGAGGGAGCGTATGCCGACCAGGCACAGATGCTCGCGATCGCGACCATCCCGTCGCGCGAAGTGCTTCTTTCGCAGATCGCCTACCTTCTCAAGTCGCCGCTTCAGCGGCTCGCTATCGCGGTCAATCAGGTCGCGGAGAAGAAGGCATAGGGCGCATATTATTCAGCATTCATTCAACAGTACACAGGTATGGCAAAATTCGATTCGTTCCTCAGCGACCTTGAAGGCGCATCCGTCCTCGAGCTCAACGAGCTCGTGAAGGCGATCGAGGAGAAGTTCGGCGTTTCCGCGGCAGCAGTCGCGGCAGCTCCGGCAGCGGGCGCGGGCGCAGGTGCGGCAGAGGAGAAGGACTCGTTCAACGTCGAGCTCACCTCGAGCGGCGAGCAGAAGATCGCGGTCATGAAGGTCGTGAAGGAAGCCCTCGGTCTCGGTCTCAAGGAGGCCAAGGACCTCGTCGACGGCGCTCCGGCGATGATCAAGGAAGGCATGAAGGCCGCAGAAGCCGAGGAGCTCAAGAAGAAGCTCGAAGAGGCAGGCGCCAAGGTCACCCTCAAGTAACGCATCCCCAGTTTTGTTCCCAGAAAAAAGCCCCCAATGCAGGGGCTTTTTCGTGCCTTGGCGGGACGGAGTCCAAGACTTGCGCGCCCGCTTTCGGCAGACTATACTCGTCCCATGTCCATCGATGTCCTCGGCGCGATCTTCAACTCTCCGGCCCGCGTGAAGATCATGCGTCTCTTCATGCAGAACCCCGACGCCGTCCTTACGCCGAGCATCGTCGCCTCCCGCTCGAACGTCACGCCCGCCAGCGCCCGCAAGGAGATCAATATCCTGGCCCGGGCCGAGTTCATCTCCCGCAAGAAGGAGCGCCGTTCCGGCAAGAAGCCGGTCGAGGGCTGGGGGATGAACCCGTCTTTCGAATACGCCGACGCGTTCGACAATCTGCTGTTCGGCACGGAATTCATCGATCTCGGCGAACTCGGCAAGCGCTTCAAGCGCGCCGGAAAAGTGAAGCTGCTCATCCTCTCCGGCATTTTCAACCACAATCCGAACGCCCGCCTCGACCTGCTCATGGTGGGAGACAATCTCAAGCGGCCGGTGGTGGACCGCACCATCCGCGCCCTCGAAGCCGAGATCGGCAAAGAGCTTGCGTATGCCGTCTTCGACACGTCGGAATTCATCTACCGCGCGAGCATGTATGACAAGCTGATCCGCGATGTCATCGATTTCCCGCATGAGCGGGTCATCAGCCAAGGCGGACTGCTCGAGCAGATCCCGCACATTTCGGCGCAGTAAGGCCCCAAGCGGGGCCTTTGTTTATCCACATGCAGGCAGGCGCAAACCGTACCGCTTGGTATAATTGACACAGGCATTGAAAAAGGGTCGAACCTTTCATGCATTAGCAGTCATTTATTACGATACATGTACATTTTCCAGAATTGGGGAGACGCGTTCACGTACTCTCTCCAGGGCCTGTGGTCCAGCTTTATCATGTTCGTGCCGCGCTTCCTCTTCGCGGTGATCATTTTCATAATCGGCTGGGTGATCGGCTCCGTCATCGGCAAGGCCGTGGCGCAGGTCATCTCCGCGCTCAAGGTGGACAAGGTCCTCGCGAGCGCCGGCGCCGACAGCGTCATGGAGCGCGCGGGCATCAAGCTCTCCGTCGGCGGCTTCATCGGCGGCGTGGTCAAGTGGTTCGTCATCGTGATCTTCCTCGTTGCCTCGCTGGATCTTCTCCAGCTCACGGCAGTGACTGATTTCCTTAAGACCAGCGTCCTCGGCTACCTCCCGAACGTGATCGTCGCCGCCCTCGTGCTCGTCGTGGCGACCGTCATCTCGGACTTCATGGGCAAGGTCGTTACGGCATCCGCCAAGGCGGGCAATGTCCGCTCGGCGAACTTCCTCGGCACGCTCACGCGCTACGCCATCTGGATCTTCGCGTTCATCATCGCGCTCGGCGAGCTCGGCATCGCGGCTGCATACATGCAGATCCTCTTCACGGGCCTCGTCGCCATGCTTGCCATCGGCGGCGGTCTTGCCTTCGGTCTCGGCGGCAAGGAGTGGGCGTCCCGCACGATCGAGCGCCTGCACGAGCGCACTCGCTCGATGTAGTCTCACTGCGTCTGTTCTTGGAAACGGGGCGGCCCTTCGGGCCGCCCCGTTTTCATGTGCACGGCTGATTGACAACAGTACCCGTCGTACGTATAAAAAAGACAAACAAATACACAGCGTATGAAAAAAAATAGAATAAGGAATTGGGGCATGCTGGCGGCCATCGTTGTCGCCTGGGCTGCCTGCATGTATTTTTTCGCAGATACGACACTGGCTGTCTTTGCAGGAACATTCGTTGCGTGTGCGGCGATGCTTGTCGTCTGGCTCATCGCATCCGCCGAGCGGAAAGAAGACGCGCGTGCCATCGAATGCTACGAGTACGTCAAAGGCGCGCTCGACGAGACTAACGCTTGGACGTGCGCACCGAAGAATCTTGTCCAGAAACTCGCGTCTCCCGAGTACGGATCATCGTGGCAGCACAGCCCCGGAGGTACGAAGGCGATCGGACGGATCGGGGACGATTATGTCCTCGAGATATCTTTTTCGATACGGCGTTCGTCGACCGATGTTCTGCTTGAGGGCGACTCGGGGATGGCTGTCTTCGCCGAACGGGTGACCGTATATGTAAGCCGGCTGGCGCTCTTCCGAGAGGACCTCCTGCTGCGGCAATCCACTGTGTAAAAAGCCCTATTTTGAAGGCCGGACGATGTCCGGCCTTTTCCTATGCAGGGGAGTTGACAGGGGGTACCCGCTCGTGTATACTCCCCCTGCACATGAGTATGCAAGTAAACGATTCGAAGGTACGGCGATAGCACAACGACCTCGTTTTGCTGTCCGCCAGTCCGGCGGATTTTTTATTGGAGAATTGACCGAACAGCCTGATCACTGACAATCGAAACCCTGTTCCTCGGCAAAAGAGTTTTAGTCTTTTCGTCTACGGGGAAACAGGAGTGTATGTAAGTGGTTTTTACAGTTCCTAATAGGAATGTAAGAGCATGTGGTGGATGCCTTGACTCTAGAAGGCGATGAAGGACGTGGCGTGGCAACGATACGCTTCGGGGAGGTGCCTAGCAACCTTTGATCCGGAGATGTCCGAATGGGGAAACCCCGTGGAGCAAACCTCCATGACCGACCAGACTCAGTCTGGCGGAGCGCACCCTGGGAATTGAAACATCTTAGTACCAGGAGGAAAATAAACTAATCCAAGTATTCCGTCAGTAGCGGCGAGCGAACGCGGAGAAGCCCAAACCGAGTGCATCGTAGCAATACGATGTGCGAGGGGTTGTAAGGCGATGACGCCTCATTTATGAAGGGCAGAGTTACAAAACGCATGTATAAGAGAACCGTCTGGAAAGTCGGACCATAGGGGGTGATAGTCCCGTATCTGAAATGCATGCGACTCTGTAGTCATCGTTCTTGAGTACCTCAGGACACGAATAGCCTGAGGGAATCCGCCGGAACTAACCGGCAAGGCTAAATACTTCTAGAGATCGATAGTGAACTAGTACCGTGAGGGAAAGGTGAAAAGTAGTCCGGAAG
>CAZHLG010000023.1:0-6513 GCA_964533145.1 uncultured Candidatus Saccharibacteria bacterium
CTGCCACCATGAAGAAGACCACGCAGAACTACCACCTCATCGCCCTGCGCCGGTTCCTCAAATACCTCATGAAGCGCGGCGTGACATCGCTCTCCCCTGACCGCATCGAGCTGGCCAAAGTCGCGGCCCGGCACCTTGACCTGATCAGTGTGTCCGAACTCTCGCGCCTCTTGGCTGCGCCGCTCACCGACGCACAAGGCATCGCGCACCCGGATCCGGACGCGCGAATGCTGCGCGACAAGGCCATACTCGAACTCTTCTTCTCGACAGGCTTGCGCCTCGCCGAGCTCTGCTCGCTCAACCGAGACCTCGACCTTTCCAAAGACGAATTCTCGATCCGCGGCAAGGGCGAGAAAGTCCGCGTCGTATTCCTTTCCGACGACGCGAAAGGCGCCATCCGCGCATATCTTTCCAAACGCACCGACATGGACGAGCCGCTCTTCGTGCAGTACTCGCGCAACAAAGGCAGCGGCGCGAGCGAAAACTCCCGCCTCTCCCCCCGCTCGATCGAGCGCATGGTCAAAGAGTACGCGGTCAAATCCGGCATCTCGCGCAAAGTCACTCCGCACATCCTGCGCCACAGCTTTGCCACCGACCTGCTGGAGAACGGCGCCGACATCCGCAGCGTGCAAGTCATGCTCGGCCACGCCAACATCCAGACGACGCAGGTGTACACCCACGTGACCGACAAACAGCTCCGCGAGATACACAAAAAATTCCACGGAAAAAAATAAGCCGCACGATCAGCGTGCGGCTTATTTTTTAGAACAACGTATCCGTGCACTCTTCCGGCGAGAAGAGGATCGACTGTGCCCAGTACACATACAAGGAGATCGCCGAGACCAGACCGAACGCGACAGAAGATTCAAACCTGCCTGAACAGAATACTGCGTTAACCAATCCCGGAACGAAAAAGACGGCAGCGGTGAGGCTGACTTTGGCCCATTCAAGACGGACGTTGATCACGTAATGCGTTCTCGTGCGGACAACGACAAGCCAGAACAGGACATACGTCACGATGAGCAAAAGCGGCAAAAACGGCGGAGTGAAATCCGCGGCGGAAATGATCCCGAGAGCGACGAATAATCCTGAAAAAAGCGAGAGTACAGCCGCTGCCGAGCAGGCTTCCCACAGCGCTTGTTGACGGAACGCGGAGTCGTGTATGACGGTTTTCATAAACAGTATGTATTTTTAAAAGGTGAACGATATGCTTCTGCGCACATGTTTCCACCGCTCGGCAGCTTTGTCAACATCGAGCGCGGCGCTATACTGTACCGAGCAATGGCATACGCCGAACAAGACACGTTCTTCGCGCGGGCATACCGCACCGGCTCCGACAGCTGGACGCACACGCCATGGAACCGCCGTCCGCTCGAGCTGGCATTCTTCCTGCCGAAAGGGTCGATCATACTCGACATCGGCACCGGCCGCGGCCGGCTACTGCTCGACTACGCCAAGCTCGGCTTCCGCGCCATCGGCATCGAAAACAACCCCGAACTGGTCAAAAAAGGCAACGCCGACATAAAATCCCACGGACTCGAAAAAGACCTGCGCTTCATGGAAGGCACGGCGCTCGATATTCCCCTTGCCGACGCATGCTTCGATGCCGTTTCGGACATCGGCCTCTTGCACCACATCGCTCCGGCAGACTATGCGACATACGCAGCCGAGATCGCCCGCGTACTCAAACCAGGAGGCCTCGCATATATCGTCGCACTCTCAAAAGACACGCCGCAGCACCTCTCGTGGCGCCCGAACGCAAGCGAGACCAGCGATTACGAGCAGGAGGGCGTGCAGTATCACTTCTTCTCCGACGACGAGCTCCGGCATATGTTCGGGGATCGGTTCGACGTACGGACCATCGACCACGACGCACCTTACGGCCCGCTCGGAACGACCTTTGCGGTCTGCATACTGAAGAAAAAATAAAACCCCGAGTCTCGGGGTTTTATGTGGCCAGTCTTCAGCGGCGGTCTTCGCTTCCGTGCTGCACGGATTTTTTCGTCATCAGGATCGATGCGATCCAGAGGACACACAAGGTGGTCAGCGAAGAAAGTGCGAGCATCGTCGCGATATCGAGCCCAACGACGTGCGGTGGAACACAAGTGAACGGTATCATGAAAACGATGCATATCCCTCCGAGCCGCTTGTATTCAACATCGGGATACACGACTCTATCACCACGCGGAACAAGGATAAAAAACAGGAACACAACGGCCATCAGCATGGCAGTACGCATGGCGACAGTGCGGTACGTAGAAATAGGCAACGGGAACCAATCAGGGAAAACGGCGTATGCAAAGATGCATACAAGCCACGCCACAGACAATGCCAGCAGCGCTTTTTTTACGGCAATCAAACGATGGAATCTCATACGGAGAAATTTTTAATGTGATTTTGTTTCCGGCATTCTACGGACCGCATGCGCTTATGTCAATGAACACGCAATGCACTGTCGAAGCAGTCCTTTTCTGCTATAGTGCAAGGAGCGATGAAAATCCTCTCCTGGAACACGAACGGCTTGCGTGCGACGCTCCGCGACGACAAATTTTTTCCGCTGCTCCAGCGCGAGCAGCCCGATATCCTGGCCTTGCAGGAAACAAAGTGCGATCCGTCCCAGCTTCCGGACGAGGCCGTGCATGTACCCGGCTATCATTCGTATTTTGCCGTCTCGACATACAAAAAAGGCTACAGCGGCGTGGCCGTATACACGAAGGACGAGCCTGTCTCCGTCGAGTACGGCCTCGGCATCCCCCGCTTCGACGAACAGGGCCGAACGCTCATTCTCCATTTCAAGGACTTCATCTTCATCAACTGCTATTTTCCGAACGGCGGCGGCGGTCCGGACAAGCTCAAGTACAAGATGGATTTCTACGACGCGTTCCTCGAAAAAGCCGCCGAACTCGCCCGGCAGGCGCCGCTCCTCGTGACCGGCGACGTGAATGTGGCGCATGAGGAGATCGACCTGGCGCGCCCCAAAGAAAACAAGGCTCACGTCGGTTTCTTGCCCGAAGAGCGCGCTTGGATGGACGAATTCCTCGCACAAGGCTTCGTCGACGTGTTCCGGCATTTATTTCCGGCAAAAGAAGGTGCCTATACGTACTGGGATCAGTTCACGCATGCGCGTGACCGGAACGTTGGCTGGCGCATCGACTATTTTCTCGCGAGCACGACGCTCATGCCGCGAGTACGCGCAACCGCGATACTCGACGACTGGTACGGAAGCGACCATTGCCCTATCTCGATCACGCTCAAAGACGCTTGACCGCACGACAGCACGGCGGTATGGTGTGTTTGAGACAGAGTATATTGTGTAACGTAAATTGAATGCGTATGTGGTTTGGAGTATGCTTGTTCCCCGCCAAGATTCTTTTTGGCAGCAAAATCCGCCGAAAGAAGCGGAAACAGTAGATCGTACCGCAAACCCTATCAAGGCAAAAGCCCGCCGTACGGCGGGCTTTTTTCATGCCTACACTCCGTGTTTCCGGTGAAGCCTGAGCACCTCCTCTTCTTCGGCCGCTTCTTTGGCCTCTTTGGCTTTCTCGCCGAAAGTGCGCAAATCAGCATCGGAAAGCTGCTCGAGCTCCCCTACCCGCACATCCAAGTATGCGCGGGTGTTTTTCGCGGGGTCATCGAGCACCTCCTCAAGCAAGGCGTGGAGGATCCAGCCCATGCGCGGGCCTGGCTTCATGCCGAGTTCGTTCATGAGAATGCCTCCATCGACGGCAAGCTGCCCGACGGAGATCGGATCGCGCAGCACTTCCTCGATCATGGCGTGATACTTGCGCAGACGGTACGGAGCCTCCTTTTTCTTCATGCCGACACGGTCGCACTCACGCACTTCCATGAGCGTCCAGATGTTTTCCTTGCCCACCTTGGCCACGACGCGCCGCACCGCGCTGAGCGTAATGGCTTCGGTGTCGGAAAAGAACATGTGCTGGCGGACAAGCCGAGCGACCATGTCTGCGGTCTTACGCGGGAATTTCATGCGATCCATGATTTTGACGGCCATCTTCGCACCGACCACCTCATGGCCATAGAACGTATACTTCCCTTTTCCTCCGGCTTTGGTGCCATCCCAGCGACGGGTCCGCGGCTTGCCGATATCGTGAAAGAGCGCAGCCAGACGGACTTCGAGCGGCCAGCCTTTTTCAGCCGCATGCTGCAACGCGTGGAGCAAATGCTCGTATACATCATATATGTGCTCGCCCTTCTGTTCGCACCCGATCCCCTCCTCGAGCTCCGGAATAATATGCTTGAGCAGGCCGAATTTCTGAAGCATACCGACCCCGACAGCTGGCTCCGGAGACATGATGATCTTTTCGAATTCGTCACGGACGCGTTCAGCCGATACTTTTGCGATCAGATCGGCATGCCGAATGACGGCTTCCATGGTTTCATGCGATATCGAAAAGCCGAGCTGAACGGCAAAACGGACCGCTCGAAGCATTCTCAAGGCGTCTTCCGTTAGACGTTCGGACGGATTTCCTACTGTCCGTATGATTTTGTCTTTTAAATCTTCTTGTCCTTTATAAAGGTCAATCAGACAATCCTGCCCAAAAGCCATAGCATTTACGGTAAAATCTCGGCGCATGAGGTCTTCCTCGACACGCTTACTGAAACGAACCTCGTCAGGATGCCGATGATCTGAGTACGTGCTCTCTGTACGATATGGCGTAACCTCAACAATAATGTTTTCATCCTGGGTTACATGTGTAACATTTTCTGATGTTTCACGTGAAACATCCTTGTCTGTTACATGTGTAACGCTATCATCAACCACTATGGCGCCTTTTTCAAAAACAACGGCCACGGTACCGAACGTATTCTCATATACTGTTTTTCCAAACAAGGGAATAATCTCCTCCGGTGTGGCATTTGTAGTAACATCCCAGTCCTTTGGCTCTCGGCCGATCAAAAGGTCCCGGACACAGCCGCCTACAATATATGCCTCAAAACCAGCACCTTCGAGGGTTTTTGTTACATGTGTAACATACCAGGGGATACGAGCCGAACTGATAGCACTTTCTGTCTGTTTCATATGAAACTAATCGGTGCGCCCGCCAGGATTCGAACCTAGAATAACTGTTTCGAAGACAGTCGTGATATCCATTTCACTACGGGCGCGTCGTTATTATTGTGTTAATGTACACAACTATACCTCATTTTAGTCAATAATCAAAGGATATTACGCAGTTTGAGTCGATAGGGGAATTGCAAATTATATAAAAAGGAGTAGAATAGTTCTGTTCTTAAGCGCGCAAGCGCAAAGAGCGGTCATGGTTTAGTGGTAGAATGCGTCCTTGCCAAGGACGAGACGGGAGTTCGATTCTCCCTGGCCGCACAGAACGTGCTCTCATAAGACATTCCACGGCATCAATAGGTAACCTGTGGATAAAGGTGTGAACTGTGTGTATAAGGGACATGTCACAAAAGTCCGTTATCATGCAATGCCTTGAAAAATAAGGACTTTTTACGGACTCCTATTTCCGTTTTGTTATGTGAATAATCCCCACGACTCGGGAAAAACTATATGCCCAAGGTATTTACATCTCCATCGCAAAGGACAGGGGAGCTCGGAGAGACTATTGCTGTAAAGTATCTGCAAAGTCGCGGATTTGCCGTAATCGAGCGAAACTACACTAAAAAATGGGGCGAACTCGATATCGTAGCCACAAAAAATGGCTTACTTCACTTTGTCGAGGTGAAATCAGTCAAATATAGGTCGTATCGCCCTGAGGAGCAGGTACACGCAAGGAAAATAGCGCGCCTGCGGAGAACGATCGAAACATACACCACCGAACGCCAGTATGAAAGGGAGTGGGTCTTTGACCTTATTCTCGTGCATCTTAACGATACAACACGCACAGCAGCAGTCACCTGCATGGAAAATATCGTTATATAAAAGCAAAATATGCGCCGAAGCGCATATTTTAGATCGTTATTTTGGCACGAACATAGCCCATAAATGACAGGTCGAGCTCGGTACCTTTGTCAAAAATGAACAGAACATCCTTGCAGCCCCGTGTTTGCATGTTTTTAGGCCCGCTTCGTATCGACTTGAACCGCTGCGAGGATTTGTACCAAAAGACACTTTCAATGAAGACGATATCCCGATTCGGGTTTTCATACCATGGTTTTTTGAGCGTATTGACCGAATCATCAAAAAAACCGCTGTATACAAGTCCTTTTTCGTCGAACACGGGCGGCATGAATTGATCGAAAACAAGGCAGAAATCAAGACAGAGCTTACCGTTACCGTCTCGAATAGGGATGACTCGCACGTCGCCCACCATGCATGATCGTATTCCGGGTGTTTTTGTCACTTCTTGAAGCGTTTCATCGACGCGTATTGTATAGAGCATAGGAACATGTTTTGATTGCTGCAACTATACCAGAGACGGCCAAAATTGTCTTTATTCCGCAGCAAGTGCTATAGTGGCTCGGTACTGCGGGCCGTAGTATATCGGTAGTATGCGTGTTTTGGGAACACGAGGGCCGAGTTCGATTCTC
>CAZHLG010000024.1:0-6080 GCA_964533145.1 uncultured Candidatus Saccharibacteria bacterium
TTGTTCTCCGTGTCGGAAAGCTCGCGCTGGAGTTCGAGGAAGTTCGTGTTGGCTTTGAGCTCCGGGTACGCCTCGGCGACGGCAAAGACGCTCTTGAGCGCGCCGGTGAGCATGTTCTCGGCCTCGGCGTGCGCGGCAGTCGGGCCGCCCGACTGCATGGCGCGGGCGCGGGCCTCGCTCACCTTCTCGAAGGCCGTCGACTCATGCGACGCGTAGCCCTTCACTGTGCTGACGAGATTCGGGATCAGATCGTAGCGGCGCTTGAGCTGGACCTCGATGTCGGCCCAGGCCTCCTGCGCGCGGTTCTTGAGCGTGACGAAGCCATTATATGCGGCGATGGCCCACACGAGGAGCACTCCAAGCACTATGAGAATGATGATTGTCGTTGACATGCATGCAGTATACCACGCGCAGGGCCCGCCTCAGTGGGTCTTGTATCTTTTGCATAAATATGATATAATTATATAAAATCAACCAGCTATGAGATCGCTTTTGTACGTTATTGCCGTCATCCTTCTGATAGGATGGGCACTCGGAATGTTCGTCTGGAACGCAGGCAACATGATGTATATTTTGCTTGTACTTGCGGTCATCTCGTTCCTGCTCGGCATCATCCGACGCGGCAAGATCTGAACAATCTGAGCGCACTACGCAAAAACGGCCCCACAGGGCCGTTTTTTTATGCGCGCACAAGAGACTATTTCTTACCCTTCTTCTTCCCCTGCCAGCGCTCAGCGAGCACGAGGAGCGGCGAAGCGACGAAGATCGAAGAGTACGTGCCGAAGAACATGCCCACGATGAGAACAAGCGAGAAGTTCTTGGTCGAGGCCGGGCCGAAGAAGTACAGCGCCGCAAGCACGAGCAAGACGGTCAGCGAGGTGTTGATCGAACGCACGAAGGTCTGGCTCAGGCTCATGCCGACGGTCTCCGGGAACGTCGATGCGATGCGGTTCTTGAGGTTCTCGCGGATGCGGTCGAAGACCACGATCGTGTCGGCGACCGAGATGCCGAGCACTGTCAGAAGCGCGACGACGAAGAGCGTGTCGACCTCGGCGCCATGGAAATGGCCGAGCAGAGCGAAGACACCGGACGGAATCGCCACGTCGTGCACGAGCGTTGCGATGGCGATGAGTCCGTACTTCCACGAAGACACCGGCTCGGAGACGCTGCGGAACGCATAGGCGATGAAGAACACGATGGCGATCACGACAAGGATGATGGCGACAACGGCCTTGCGGGCAAGCTCGCGGCCGACGGACGGTCCGATCGAAGTGAAGCTCTTCTGCGTGAGCGGATATGCGCCTTCGAGCGAAAGGTCGGAGACGACATCGGCGCGCTCGGTTTCCGAAAGCGGGCGGCTCTTCACGGAGAGGCCCTTCTCGCCCACCGACTGGACGATCGCGTCTTCGACGCCGTCAGCCTTGAGCACGTCCTGCACGCGCGTGAGCTCGGGACGGGTGTTCGAATATTCGAGCTCAAGGAGCGTGCCGCCTTTGAAGTCGATGCCGAGGCGCAGGCCGTACAGGGACACAGAAACGATCGAGCCGAGGAGAATCGCCGCGGAGATCGCGAGGAATACGAATTTGTGTTTGATGATGAACATACGTTACTTCGTGGTGGTTGCCTTAGCGGACGTGAATCCCGAACCGAAGAGGAATGCAGTCAGGCGCGAGCCGTCCCGTGTGGCCACGGAGCGGAGGAACAAGCGGCTGATGACGATGGCCGAGAGCATGGAGACGAGTACGCCGATGAGCAGCGTGAGCGCGAATCCGCGCACGAACGAGCCGCCGAACATCCAGAAGAGAATGAGCGAGGTGATGATGCTCGAGACGTTGGAGTCGCGGATCGAGGTCCACGCGCGGCCGAAGCCGGTCGAGATCGCATCGGCGAGGGCGCGGCCGCCTCGGAGCTCTTCTTTGATGCGCTCGAAAATGAGCACGTTCGCGTCAACGGCGATGCCGATCGATATGATGAAGCCGGCGATGGCCGCGGAAGAGATCGTCACGTTGAGGAACTTGAAGACAAAGAGCGTGAACGCGACGTAGATGCCGAGCGCGAGCACGGCAACGAGTCCCGGCAAGCGATACCAGAAAATGAGGAAGATCGCGATCGCGAGGAAGCCGATGATGCCGGCATACAGGCCGCGCTGCATTGCGGCGGCGCCGAGCGAGGGGCCGATGAGCTCGCTCGAGACGAGATGTATCGGAACCGGGAGCGCGCCGTACGAGAGCGAGCTGGCGAGCGCCTTGGCCTGCGCCGGCGTGAAATTGCCGGTGATCACGCCCTGGCCGCCCGTGATCTCCTGCTGGATGACCGGCTCGGAGATCGACTGCCCGTCGAGGAAAATTGCGAGTGTCTTGCCGATGTTCTCGCGCGTGATCTTCGCAAAGAGATCGCCGCCTTCTTTGGTGAAAGTGAGTCCGACATACGCGGCGCCGGTATTCTGGTCGAACTGCACGGCAGCGCTGTCGAGATAGCGGCCGGTAAGACCGGTGTCGACGTACGCCGACGGCGTGACATCGATGATGCCGTCCTTGCCGACCTGCGCAGTCTGCGTGGAGCCGCCCTTGAGCTTGAACTCGAGCGTCGGCGTCTCGCCGATCGTCTTCTCTGCCTGCGCGACGTCCGTCACGCCCGGAAGATCGACGATGAGCTGCTGGCTTCCCTGCGCGCCGATGCCGCCGTCCTTGATCTGCACGAGCGGCTCAAGCACGCCGAGCACGCCGGAGACCTGCTTGGAATTGACGCGCGCTTCGACGACGCCGCGGAGCACCTGCATCGCGCCGTCCACATCGGCTGGAGCGACGCCGGAAACGTCCGCCTCGTAGACGAGGTGGGTGCCGCCCGAAAGATCGAGACCGAGCTTGAATGCGTCAGGGTGCCGGTCGAAGAAGCTGGTAAGGATGGCCGGCTTGGCCGGAGCATGGCCGTTCACCGGCTCTGTCTTGTAGACATACAGGCCGACGAATGCGCCGATGATAAGGATGGCAAGGGCCCACAATCGTTGTTTCAGCATAATGGGCCTATTTTTGCAGAAACGGCCCTATTTTGCAACCGATTTTTTTGAGACGTATTGGGCAAGGAAGTCGACGAGCGCAGCTGTAAAAATGCCGAGCAAATACCCGCCGACGATGTCGAGCGGCGTATGGACGCCGGCAACGATCCGCGCCGCGCCGACAGTGAGCGCGACAAGCCCGAGGAAGACGCCGGCGCGGCGCTCGATGAAAAAGACCGACACGGCCAGCGCGGAATAAAATGTCGCATGCCCCGACGGAAAGCCATAGTCCGTGAGTTTGAGCAGCGGCGTAAGATCGAAATTCAAGATGTCCGGCCGGCCGATCTTGAAATAATTCTTGAGCGCGACACTGCCGAGATACGCCCAGCCGACCGACACAAAGACAAGTCCGAGGTTCAAGATGCGGCGACGAAGATCGCGAAGCGGGCGATGCGCGCCGTGTTTCGGAAGCGGCCGGAACATGATATATGCCACGGCCCACAGCACGGCCAGCCCGCCAAGCGTCGTGCCGCAGAAAATCACGAACTTCGCCGCGGGAACGGAAAGGCCGTTGATGAATCCGACAGGACTGGTGACAAGCAGTTCCATATATATGTATGCCTACGCGGCCAGACTCTCGGCGGCGGCCACGACATTCTGCATCAGCATGGCGACGGTCACCGGACCGACGCCGCCTGGCACCGGAGAGAGCGCGGATGCGATCGGTTCGACAGAATCGCGATCGACGTCTCCGGCGATCCCCCCGCCCGATTCGGACGTACCTGCGTCGATGACGATGGCGCCGTCGCGGAGCATGTCGCCCGTGATGAGTCCGGCCTGACCCGTCGCGCTGATGACGATGTCCGCCGAGCGGATGACCTC
Organism: uncultured Candidatus Saccharibacteria bacterium; assembly: GCA_964533145.1. GTDB lineage: Bacteria > Patescibacteriota > Minisyncoccia > Phycocordibacterales > UBA9973 > CAITQP01. The sequence continues at coordinate 3,878 of CAZHLG010000024.1, forward strand.
GCGCGCGTCCGGCGTGCTCGTGGTCACGGTATCGACGGCAACGCCGCGCGAGCGCAGAAGATGGGCCACCGGCCGGCCGACAAGCATGCCGTCCCCCACCATGGCGACGCTCATGCGTTCGAGGTCGGCATCGAGCGAATCAAGGATGGCGAGCACGGCCGCGGCCGTCGGATACACGAATGCCGGATCATCGGAATAAAATCGCTCGCTCGCCTCGCTCGAGAGCCCGTCGACATCCACCGCAAGCGGCACGGCATCAAGCACCGCCCGCGCATCGATGTGCGCCGGCAGCGGCAGCTGCACGATGAGCCCCGCCATGCCGGGCATGGCGGCGATGCGACCGACTTCGGAGACGAGCTCTTCGGTGGTGACCTCCTCGGGAAAACGCGCATCGTACGCCTCGATGCCAAGACTCTCGGCGACGCGGCTTTTCATCTCCACGTACTGCACAGAGGCCGGATCGGTCCCGACAAGAACATCACAAAAGACCGGACGCATCGGCAAAGCCGCCACACGCTCCCTGAGACCAGCAAGTATCCTGTCGCGCAGCGCGCGTCCGTCGATGATATCCATTACCAGGCGATTGTAGCACGAAAATCAGAGCCCTTCGAATTCTTTGGTGAGGTCTTCCGGATGCGCGCGGCGGGTGTGGCGGCGCATCGAACTGAGCAGGCCAAGCATGCCGTATTCGACGAGCAGGTGCGATCCCCCATAGCTCATGAACGGCAGCGTGATGCCCGTCACCGGCATGACGCCGATGTTCATGCCCACGTTGATCAGAATATGCGCGACAAAAAGCACCATCACGCCGGCGGCAAAGAGCATTTCGAAATTGCTCGCTCCGTGGAATCCGAGGCCGAGGATGCGCGCAAGCAGAAGGCCGTACAAGAGCAGCAGAAGCAGCGCGCCGACGTATCCCCACTCTTCTGCGAAGGCCGCGAAGATGAAGTCGGTCTGATACTCCGGAAGAAAGCGCAGCCGGGACTGAGTGCCGTAGCCGACACCCTTGCCGAGCACGCCGCCGGAACCGACGGCGATCACTGCCTGACGGGCGTTGTAGCCGCTGCCATGGATGTCGGAGAGTGGCGAAAAGAATGTCGTCAGGCGCGCCTTCTGGTACGGCTGGAAAACGAAAAGCCAGAGCCCGGCAAAGGCCGCCGCGCCGAGGCCGAAGAGCAGCAAGAGATGACGTTTGTTGATGCCCGCGACAAGCGCCATGCCGAGCCAGATCAGGCCGAGTATCATGGCCACGCCGAAGTCAGGCTCAAGAAAGACCAGCACGAAGAATATGAACGCGTAGGCGCCGGAGATGAACAGATGCCGCGCCTGCCCAATGGCGATATGTCGGCGGGAAAAATACTTGGCAAGGATCAGGATGAGCACGAGCTTCACGAAGTCGGACGGCTGCACCGAGACGCCGCCGAGCGAAAACCAGGCCTTCGCGCCGTTGACGGTATGGCCGAACGCGAGCACGGCGAGCGACAGCACGACCGCAAAAAGAAAAAGTCCCACGAGCACCTTGGTCTTTTTGAGGATGCTTGCGTCGATCGACGAGCAGACCAAAAACACCACGAGCGAGACGGCAAGCCAGGCGACCTGCCGGTCGAAGAACGCACTCTCGGCGCCGTATGACTGCATGGTCACGAGGCCGGCCGCGGTGATAGGCAGGGCGCACAGGAGCAGCACCCAATCGATGCGCCCGAAGATCCCTTTCTTCTCTTCCCCGTCGCCGCGCTCGCGGCGGATGCTGAAACCGAACATGCTAGCGGGCGCGGAACACGTCTATGAGCGGCAGTATCTCGTACCGCACGACCGGAGCGGAGAGCTTGGCTGGCCAGGTAAAGGCGACGCCCGCCGACTGCCGGGGACCGAGCGCCGGAATGACGGTGCGCGAAGCGTTGATCGCGTTGTCGTTCTCGTCATACAGGATCGCCGAGACGAGCGTGTTCTCGAGCGAAAGGCGCGGCGAAGTATTCTCTAGATTGGCGGTGAGGCGGGGCACGGTGCCGGGCTGGTCGGGCGGGCTTCCGGGCATGAGGAGGCGCGCGGTCTTCTGGTCCGTCGGAACGCGGTACCACGTGACGGGGTTCGATGGGAACTGGGACGGCGGGCGCGCGGCCGTGGCGGGGCCAGGATCGGTGCCTGTCTCGACGATGGCGTAGCGTCTGAGGGGCGGTGTCGGTGCCGTTCCTCCCTGGCGGGG
>CAZHLG010000025.1:0-5831 GCA_964533145.1 uncultured Candidatus Saccharibacteria bacterium
CCGGCGGTGTCAAGCGAGCCACGAACCATGTGGTAGCGCACGCCCGGCAAGTCCTTCACGCGACCGCCGCGGATCAGCACAACCGAGTGCTCCTGAAGGTTGTGGCCCTCGCCGGGGATGTAGGCGGTGACTTCCAAGCCGTTCGAGAGGCGGACACGGGCAATCTTACGCATGGCCGAGTTCGGCTTTTTCGGGGTGGTCGTGGTGACCTTCGTGCACACGCCGCGCTTGAACGGGGCGTTGTAGAAGATAGGCTTGTTCTTGAGCGCGTTGAATCCGCGCGCAAGAGCGGTCGCGCGCGACTTGCGGACGACTTTGCTGCGGCCCTTCTTGGAAAGCTGGTTGATAGTAGGCATTCGTTGGTTTTTTGGATAAAAAAAGCCCGCTTCCTCTGGGGCAACTCGAACAATCCCGTGGAGCTAGCTACGGGCAGTACTATACATATTTGTAGACAAGAATGCAAGTGGCCCTGCCGGGAGCACGTCCTGCTTTACTCGTTACAACTTAGAACAATAATAAAAAGCCCCGGCTTGGTACGGGGCTTTTCGGTAATTGAGAAAATCAAATTAAACGCGACGAAACATTCAATCCTTGCCAGAAGTATACCACAGTCAATATATTCTGCGCAATCGGGTTTTCTTTATGCCGGCAGGCCGGTTATGAGGGAGAAAATGGCGTAAATGGCCGGCGAGACGAGCGGCCAGAGGAAAACGAGGAACACGATGAGGAGCGGGAGCGAGAGGCGCTCGACCGCTGCCTGGAATTTTCGGCCGCGGGACCAGAGCAGGGAAAAGAGGATCTTCGAGCCGTCGAGCGGCGGGATCGGGATCAGATTGAAGAGTGCGAGGACGATGTTGACCTCCGTGATGACGGCTGCGATCGAGACGAAAGCCGGAGCAGCAGAACCGAGCAGGTATGCGAAGCGGATGGACACGCCGAATATGACGGCAAGGCCGATGTTGACCAAAATGCCCGCGCTCGCCACGAGCAACGTCCCCCATCGCGGGTCGCGGAGGTTGCGCTCGTCATACGGCACAGGCTTGGCCCAGCCGATGACGAACCCGGTCTTGAAGAAGACGAGCAGGAGCGGCAGGAGCACGGAGCCGACCGGATCGATATGCTTGAGCGGATTGAGGGAAAGCCGGCCGGCATAGCGCGCCGTCGGATCGCCCTGGGATTCGGCCGCGAAACCGTGAGCCATTTCATGGACCACGACGGACATGATGAGGACGAGCACATAAAAGAGAGTGTTTACGCCTTGCATATTCTGTATCAGTATGATAGCATGCAGCTCGCAACACGCATATGGCAAAAGTCTGCGCAATAACCAAAAAGGGCTCGAAGATGGCCGGCGGGTATTCCAACCGCACCCGCGCCACGAAGTTCAACCCGACCGGCATGGTCCGCAAGTACCCGAACCTCCAGAAACGGCGCGTTTTCGTGGCCGAACTCGGCAAGACCTTCGTCCTCGACATCTCGACCCGCGGTCTCCGCACCATCAACAAGCTCGGCGCCTTCGCCGCGCTCAAGAAGGCGGGCATCATCAAATAAATTAGACGGAAAATGCCGGGCGGCGCGAAGCGCCGCCCGGCATTTTCTATTGTTCCCGCCACACCTCCGTTCCATCCGAAAAGAACACGATCGTTCCCTCTTCGTCCGTCCGCAGGATCTCGGCACCGCTCCGCCGCACAGTGTCGAGCGTGGCGTCTTTGGGCAGACCGTATTTGTTTTTCTTTCCTACTGATATCACGGCGTACTTCGCGCCGACTGCGCGCACGAATGCTTCGCTCGAACTCGTAAGCGAGCCATGATGCCCGACCTTCAGGATATCGCTCGTAAGATCCGCGGGAACACCGTCCGCAAGCACGATGCTTTCGGTGCGTTTGGTCGCATCACCGGTCAGCATGACACGTGTCTTCCCGTATTCGAGGACGAGGATTATTGATCCGTCGTTGCTGCTCATGGCCGAAACGTCGCGATCCGGAAAAAGAACGCGCAGACGCACGCCCGCGGCAGCATCGAGCGTGACCGTCATCCCCTTTCGGGCAAGCAGCTCGGGAATGCCCTCGTCCGCGATTTTCTGCTGCAGCTCCTTGTGCGTCGACGTAAGAGAGACCGTCCCCGGCTCGAGCACCGCCCCGACAGCATACTCGTCGAGCAGATCGAGGAAACCGGCATAATGGTCCGTATCCGGGTTGGTCACGACAACGAGATTTATGGCTTTGTCGCCGAGCGGCATCTCGGCCGAAAGCGCCGACAGCAGCGATCCGGCCGGACCGCCGTCTATGACTGTCTGCGCGCCGTTTGGTGCTTCAATATATATGGCGTCGCCCTGTCCCACGTCGAGAAAGGCGATCTTCGCGATGGGCAACGGAGCCGCTTGGTCACAATGGATGGGCCAAAGGAGTATTACTATTCCGATGACTGCTAGTATGCGGCGCATGCGGGCAGTATAATCAGGAGGTCGTAAAGATTTACTCAAGAAGACTGCATATGGACTACTTCACCGCCAAAACATTCCAACTGCCCGAACTCGCCGGAATCTCCGCAAAGAACATCGAGGAGCATCTCAAGCTCTACCAGGGCTACGTGAAATTCAGCAATTACATACAGAACAAGCTGCGTGAACTTTCCGCTGACACGGAGAAGAACGCATACGAGATCGCCGAGCTCACCCGGCGGTTCGCGTTCGAGCACGACGGCATGAAGAACCACGAGATCTATTTCTCGCAACTCGAAGGCGGCCCGCAGACCCCGGCAGCCGGCGGCGCCTTCATGGCCCAGGTCGAGAAAGACTTCGGCTCGTGGGACGCTTTCATGACCCGTCTCAAAGCACTCTGTATGACGCGCGGCGTTGGCTGGGCAATGCTCTACTACTGTTCCGAGACGGAACACCTCCTCGCGCAGTGGGTGGATGAACAGCACCTTGGCCACCTCCACGGCCCGAAACTCATCCTGGCCATCGACATGTGGGAACACTCGTACGTGTACGACTACCCGACGAGCGAAAAGAAACAGTACGTCGAGGCCTTCTTCCGGAATCTGAACTGGAAGAAAGTGGAAGATCGGCTCGGGAAGTAGTACCTGCAGCAAAAAGCACATAGCACAAAAGTCACTCGCGGAGCGCGACGGCGCGAGCGGGAGGCGATTTTTCAGTGGAAAAATACGCCGGTGACTCTTGTGCTATGTGCTTTTTGCTGCAGACATTCGATTCAGTAAAGCTCTCCACGTCCATGCGATCATGAGTATATACATGACAATGCACAGCCATAGCGGAAAATCCCGGATCGTAACGGCCGCATACGGGACTTTGGCAAGAAAGGTTATAGTCCCCGTAATGTAGGCGAGCAGCCAGTGCGCGGCGGTGGCCACGGGATACGCGAGCACGGACGAGAACGAGCCGAGCAGGCCGGCGAGCGCGCCTATGCCCATGGCGGACGGGATGGCAGGGAGCACGAGCACGTTGGCCGGCAATGCGATGATGCTGAGCGAACCAGTCTTATAAAGGATGAAGGGCAACACGCCTGTCTGCGCGCCGAGCGTAGTGGCAGAGAGCTCGCGCAGCGGGATCACGTAGAGCAGCCGCTTCGGCAGCCGGACGAACGCCCGCTCGAAGATCGGCGTGAGGAACATCAGGCCGAGCGTCGCAAGAAACGAGAGCTGAAACGAGACATCGTACACAAGGTACTTCGGATCCCAGACGATCATAAGCACGCCAGCCAGCACGAGTGCGCGGAACGCCTGATATGTCCTCCCTTCCCCGCGGGCGTATATGCCGATGAGCGCCATGATACCCGCGCGCACGGCAGACGACTGCAATCCGGTCAGCGTGACAAAAAGAACGATGCATACCGATCCGGACACGGCGGCAAGACGTGCGGAGAGTTTGAGAATGTCGGTAAAGAGATCGCGCAGGACATTCGCGATGATGGTCACGTTGTATCCCGAGAGCGCGATGATATGGATCGTGCCGGTCGTGACGAGGTCATTGCGGAACTCGTCCGAGATGCTTCCCTTCTCGCCAAGATCCAGTCCGGCGAGCAGGTCGGCATCGCCCGCAGGCAGAGCGCGGCGAAAACTCCGCACAATGGCCGCCTTGACCGGAATAAGCACCGCGACCACCGGATTGCCGTGACCACTGGAGATCGTACGGACATCGGAAGCCTCGAGCTTGTACAGAATCCCGTCTTTGTAGAGATATGAAATATAGTCGAATTCAGTGCCCTGATCGGTCATGAAATTCTCCGGCAACTCGAGCGCGCCAGTAACCGAGATCTTGTCGCCGTAGGCGAGCTTGGCGCCATCGTCCGAGCCGACACGGAGACTCACATCGCCGGCATCAAGCGTGAAAACCGCACGCCGCTCCGAAAATGCGACAGGACTCGAAATAACCCCCTCGACCGTCACCGTACCGCCGACATCTCCTGCAAATCGCGCTTCATTGGGCCGAGCGACTTCCGAGCGCACTATGCCGATCGAGAAAAACACGAACAGCGCGGCTACCGGCCAAAGCGGCCGGCGAATTGCGCACAAAAAACCCGCGCCGGCGGCGATACCTATCGCCGCCGGCGCGGGACGCACAAACGCCTCGCAAACAATCCCGGCCGCGAATCCAAACGCTGCCGAGAAAAGCACCGTGTCTATCCTTTTTTGGAAAGCATGTCGCGGGTCCACTCTTCGATAAGAGCGGTCTCCTCGTCGCGGGAAAATGCCTTTTTGAAGCGAGCGGCGGTCTTGCCTTTGACCCGAGCCTCGCACTCCGGCCAAGTACGATGCGTCTCGATGAGCCCGCCAACCATACTCACATACGAGTACGCCGGACCTTTGTCCGCGGAGCGCTTCTTCTTCTCGATTTTTTCCACGCTTGTTCCATCGAAGACCGATCCGCCGATGAGCTTCTCATACGCAGATAAAGATCCGATAAAGAGCGGTGCGTTCGCGCCGTCTGCCGCTCCGGTGGCAAGCTCGTCCGCGCGTTCGTTGCCTCTGTGGCCCGAATGGCCGCTCACTTTCTTCCAATCAAGATTGCGCTTCAGCTTCATGCGAAAAACAAGCCCGCCAAGCTCCTTCCAGAGATCCTGGTTGAGCACGTCGTCGCCGGTCTTGGTCTTCCAGCCGTTCTTTTCCCAGCCGTACATCCAACCCGTTACGCCCTGGAGAAGATATGCCGAGTCGGTATTGATCTCTATATCGCCCGCGAGCTTGCGGTCCTCGATAAAGGCGAGCGCACTCGCGGCCGCCGCGATCTCCATGCGGTTGTTCGTGGTATGGTCCTCGCGGCCGGCGAGCTCGAAGACCTTACCCTCGGCCGAAACGACGACCGCCCCCCACCCGCCCGGCCCGGGATTGCCGCGCGAGGCGCCGTCCGTGAACACACTGATCTTTGCCATATACCGGCCATTCTACATAAAAAAACCCCGCGGAACTAATATTAGATGATGTCGACTATTCTGAGCCGAATCTGCGGGCGGCCCATGAAATACGACTTGTCTATATGAGCGATGAGCTCGACGGCTGTTCCCGGCGCGACAGGCTTTGTGAATGTCTCGGCGTCCGCGAAGAACGACATGGCCGTGCGCTCGATGCCGCGCTCGTCTGCCACGCAGAGCTCGAGGTGGTTCTTTTCCTTTCCGAACATGCGGACGGACTTCACGGTGAGGTTCGGGAAGCGGAAGAGGGGCTTCTGGTTGCCGAGGCCGAAGGGCGAAAGTTTTGCGAGCATGGTCGCGGTGGCATCGGAGACTTCGGAGAGGGAGAGAGTGGCGTCTATGTGGCCGTGCGCGGCGGCGGCTTCGCCGCCGCCGCGCACTTCTTCGTACAAAGCGTTAAGC
>CAZHLG010000026.1:0-5365 GCA_964533145.1 uncultured Candidatus Saccharibacteria bacterium
GCCTTATCCACGCCGCCAGCGTTCATCCTGAGCTAGGATCAAACTCTACTTAAAAGTGCCGCGCGCAAGCGCGCCGCACTTAGGAACATAACGGAACAAAATAAAACGTAGTACTTGCTCTTCTGTTATCAAAGGTTCGGCGTTTCGTACCGGTATTCGGTGATACAAAAAGCGACCCGAGGGGCGCCGGGGACATACTATACGAAGCCGGAAACAAAGTCAAGCGGGCCGGAAAGGCCTAAATTGTGGGGATATTCCAGGTACTTGACTTTTATATATAAAAGTGATATAATCTAAATAAATCAAAAAAATTAACAAATGAAAAATCTCTTCAAGTTCGTATTCTCCGCGTTCATGATCTGCGGAATGAGTGTCTTCGGAATTCTTCTCGCAGCAGGCTTCAACGAGGTGCTGCTCAAATGGTTCGGACCCGCGGTCACTGTTCCGCACGCATTGCTTGCGGGATATCTGGTCGTGTTCAAGTATTGCGGGATCATTACCATACTCACCTTCCCGACGGTACTCATCAATGCGATAGCGCGCAGCTGGAAAAGCGTCACGCCAGAAAACTGGTGGCCGACGGTTGCAGTGCTTGCGTTCATGTTCATTTTTTTCTTCGTAACGCCCGTCGTAATTCTCATTGCAAAAGGAGAGCTGATGGACGTTCTGATCATGAGCGGCATCATGGCGATAAGCGCGCTGTTCGGCGGGCAAGGAAACAAATATCCGATCCCCTTCGAAGACGGGCTCCCGTGGCACAACAGAAAAATGGCGTAACACCCAAAACATTTAAAAGCGCCTCCATACATGGAGGCGCTTTTTACTTGCAATCAAACTGTCTTTCAATGATTAAGCGGCGATCTCTCTTTCTATCGTCTTTGCCGTTTCAAGAACATTCGCCAAAGTCTTTTTTTCCAGGGTCTGATAGTTGAGATTTTGCATCAGAGGCGCTTCATTGAGCGGCTTGATGAGATACTCTTTCGAAACGACTTCAAGCTCTTTCATCGCCTCATTCTTGTCGGCAACGGTCTTGCGGAGGATTTCGAGGATGTTCATCGCGCGGGAGACGAGTGCCTCTTTCGCTTCGGCCATGACCGCAGGGTTCGGAATGCCGCCCGGAGGAAGCTCCGCGGACGCATTGCTGTCGAGAAGCGCGCCGACCTGGTCGATATAGCGCGCTTCGCTCTGCCAGATCTGCACCTTAAAATCGGCGAGATCTTCCGGGCTATCAAAGTAGGAGTAGACGGCCTGCTTCATGGTCTCGTTCTGCGCAAGCGCGTCTTTGACTTCCGCGAGGTATGCCGCAGTCTTTTCCTGCGCGCCGGCAAGCTCCTGCCGAGTTTCGCTGAAACGCGGCTCTTTTTCTTTGAGCGCTTTTACGTCGCTGGCAAACACCTCCGGCCAACTGATGTTGTGCCGCTGATAGATGCGATTGATCTCATCCGGGGATTTCACCGCCGGGCCTGGTGCTGTTTCCATGCTGTATATGGTAATAAAATAATGGTTTTTGTATATATTGACAAAAGTATACTATATATGCTCTAATAAAAATGAATCAGTTCACTAAACTTTCTTTATAAAATGAATCAGAACACTGTAAATTTCGTGACTTTCCGCCAAGCGGTATACAGCAGCTATCACAAACTGCTGCTCGTAGCCGCTCTTGTACTGGCCTTCGTATGGTCAGCCGAAAATGCCTTGGTCGCACATGCCACCAAGACCGCAGAACAAAATCTTGCCGTACTGAAAGCGCAAGAACCGCACGGGACGATGAGTTCCGAGTATGGGCGATGGCAGCAGGAACTGAAAATAGCTGAGGATGCACTACAGGCTGCAGATGGCATATATTTTTTGCTGGCTGTAATACTCTCGATCGCAATACCTCTCTTCTGCCTGACGGCAGGCATGTGCGCGATGCGCGCATGCGTCACAAAGACCGAGGAACATGAGGCATACTGTTCAGCATTGTCGTTCCCCTTCCTTCGGGCCTACTGGCAGTGGCTACGCAACGTACGGTGACCGCCCGTACAAAGAATTAATCCCGCTTACATGGTAAGCGGGATTTTTACTTGACTTTTTTATATAAAATTGATATAATATAAAAAAATAAAAATCATACCGTTTATGGCAGCAGAAAATAAACTCATTGGAAAGAAATACCAAGGCAAGTTTTCAATAGAGCTCTACGGAAACGTATCTCTTGCATTCCTGAAACAGGGAGGGGTGCCTTTTGAAAAACAAGGTAACACGATCGTCATTTCAGACGGCACGGCCTACCAATCGATGGGAGGCATCCAGCTCTCTTCCCAAGGAAAAGAATTTTACTTCAGGTATGAAGACATGAGAAGAATAACCGGATCACAAAAGGAAACTCTTTGGGAAAACCGGAATTATGCTAAGTAAGGAATCCCGCCACGCTATAGTGGCGGGATTTTACATATGCCATTACGTCCGATTGCTTTTCTTGCGGCTTTATGGCATACTCCGTAAGCAATGCTACGCTCACTTCTCGCAGGAATCCTTCCGGCAGCACAGATCCTCGTTGCGGCGCTTCTCGTCGCGGCGATCCTTTTCCAGCCTTCCACGGCGGGCCTCGGCGGCACGTTCGGCGGCGCCGACGCTGCCCAGACCTTCCGCACCAAGCGCGGATTCGAGAAATTTCTCTTCGTTGCGACCATAGTGCTCGGAGCAGTCTTTGCAACTCTCTGCGTCCTCGCAGTGATCTACTAAACGGCGCCCATCGGCCCGTCTTTCGGAGATGTGCGGACAAAGATGTCCGTCACATCCCTCCCTATTTGAACTATGAACATCATATCCGCAATGCGTTCGCGTATTGTTCCTGAGAAGACCGAGGTCGCCCGCGCGCTCGGCGCGTTTTCCCCGCTCGAGAAACTGGGCTTCATGATCGCCGTCGCAGTCGGCGCATTCGCGGCGCTCGCCCTGCTCTACCGGGTCAGCGCGCACTTCATGGTCCCCGTTCCGGCCAAGGGCGGCACGCTCGAAGAAGGCGTCATCGGCACGCCGCGCTTCGTCAATCCGCTCCTTGCGGCGAGCGACGCGGACCGCGACATCTCGGCGCTTGTGTATGCCGGCCTCATGAAAAAGGACGAGGGTGGAGACCTTGTTCCGGACCTGGCCGAATCGTACGAGGTCTCCGCGGACGGACTCACCTACACGTTCACGCTCAAGGAAGCCGCGTTCCACGACGGCACGCCGGTCACCGCGGACGACGTCATCTTCACGGTCAAAAGCGCGCAGGATGCGGCGCTCAAGAGCAAGGAGCGGGTGTCGTGGGAAGGCGTGGTCGCGCGCGCCGCAGACGAACGCACCGTCGTCTTCACCCTCCGCCAGCCGTTCGCGCCGTTCCTCGAAAACACGACACTCGGCATCCTGCCGAAGCATGTCTGGGAATCGGTGCGCTATGATTCATGGATCTACGACCGGCATAATACAGACAAGGCAATCGGCGCCGGACCGTATACGATCACAGCCGTCTCTTCAAGCGGATCCGGCGTCCCCGAGCACTACACGCTCTCGGCGCACCGCCAAAAAGGCTCCGACGAGCCTCTGATCGACACGGTTCGCGTGCACTTCTATGCCAACCAGGAATCGCTGATCGCCGCGTACAAATCCGGCAAAATCGACGCGCTCGGCGGCATCGATCCGGAGAACGCGGAGAAACTGGCCGCAAGCGGCGCAGACATCCGCACGGCCCCGCTACCTCGAGTCTTCGGCATCTTCCTCAACCAGACGCAGGCGCCGATTTTTGCCGAAGCATCGGTCCGCACGGCGATCGACATGGCAGTGGACAAGGACGCCATCGTCGAGACAGTGCTCCATGGCTACGGAACGGTCGCTGCCGGCCCGATCCCGCAAGGATCGAAGCTTGCGCCGCTCCGCGCGGCAAGCACGCTCCGCAATCTGGACAAAGCCAAGAGCACGCTCGAGAAGGCAGGCTGGAAACTCGGCGAAGACGGCATCTACGCGAAGACTGTCTCCAAAAAGAAGCAGCGCCTCTCGTTCGAGATCGCGACCAATGACACACCCGAACTCAAAGCGGCTGTCGACTTGATCGCAGCGCAGCTCCGCGAAGCGGGCATCGAAGCGACACCCAAAGTCTACGAAACCGGCAGTCTCAACCAGACAGTCATCCGCCCGCGCAAGTTCCAGGCATTGTTCTTCGGCGAAGTGGTCTCGAACCAGTCGGACATCTATGCCTTCTGGCACTCGTCGCAGCGCCTCGATCCGGGCCTCAACATTTCCGGCTACGCGAACTCGAAAGCCGACACGCTGCTCGCGCAGGGTCTTGCAACGCTCGACCAGACCAAGCGCGAAAGCGCGTACGCGGCATTCCAGAAAGAGATCGCCGCCGACATGCCCGCAGTATTCGTCTATTCTCCGTCATACATCTATGCCGTCAGGCCCGGACTTCCGGGCATCACGCTCGGCGCAGTCACGACTGCGAGCGACCGCTGGAACGGCATCCGCTCCTGGCATCTTGCCACGGACAAGGTGTGGAAACTATTTGCGAACAACCATTAATAACACGTAATTTTTTACAGAACATGCCACGACAGCAGAAACCCAAGTCCCCCCTCGGAGCGATCCTTCAGTCGCTCAAAGGAGACATCCCGCGCTCGAACCTTTCGAGCGCGATCGACCGCGCCATCGGCGCGGATGCAGAGAGCGGCGCGGGCCCGCAGGGCCCGCGCCGCCAGAACCCCAATCACCGCGGACCCCGCAGAAACCGCCACAACCGGCCGCAGCAGCAGGGCCAGCAGCCCGCGCACGGCACCGGCGGCAGCCGGCCGAACCACGGCAATCACCCGAACAGCGCAGCCGACCGCAAGAACAGCCGCCAGTCGCGCCCATCCTATCAGTATCCGGAGCACAAGCGCCGCGGCAAAGCCCCTGCGCACGGCGCGCCGGGACACGAACAGAAACCCGTGGCCAAAAAGCGCGGCCCGTCCATCCCTCCGCCCGAAGACGGCGTGATCCGCATCATCCCGCTCGGCGGCGTCGAAGAGATCGGCAAGAACATGACGGCCATCGAGACCAAGGATGACATCATCGTCGTCGACGCCGGCATGGCCTTCGCCACGGAAGAGACGCCGGGCATCGACTACGTCATCCCGAACACGACTTACCTCGAAGAGCGCAAGGATAAGATCCGCGCCATGTTCGTCACGCACGGCCACCTCGACCACATCGGCGGCATCCCGCTCGTCATGAGCCGCATCGGCAATCCGCCGCTCTATTCGCGCCGCCTGACCATTCTCATGATGCAGAAGCGCCAGACCGAGTTCCCGCATCTCCCCGCCCTCAATCCGATGATCGTCGAAAAAGACGAGACCGTCACCGTCGG
>CAZHLG010000027.1:0-4149 GCA_964533145.1 uncultured Candidatus Saccharibacteria bacterium
GCGATGATGGTCTCGCCTGTCTCCTGGTCGGTCGAGACGCGGAAGGTCGGGTCTTCGTCGGCGAGGCGCGAGAGCGCAATGCCCATCTTTTCCTGGTCGGCCTTGGTCTTCGGCTCGATGCGCATGGAGATGACAGGCTCCGGGAAGACGATGCGGTCGAGCTCGATCGGCTTGTCCTCGTCGCAGAGCGTGTCGGATGTCTTGGTGTCCTTGAGGCCCACCGCGGCGGCGATTTCGCCGGCGAAGACCTTCTTCACCTCTTCGCGCTCATTCGCGTGCATGCGGAGGATGCGGCCGATGCGCTCCTTGTTGCGGGTGCGCGGGTTGTACACATACGAACCGGCGGCGATAGAACCGGAGTAAACGCGGAAGAAGATGAGCTGGCCGACGAACGGGTCGGTCGCCACCTTGAAGGCGAGCGCGGAGAACGGCTCGGTGTCGGAGGCCTTGCGCTCTTCCGGCTCATCGGTCTCCGGATTGATGCCCTTGACCGGCGGAATATCGAGCGGGCACGGGAGGTAGTCGACGACGGCGTCGAGCACGAGCTGCACGCCCTTGTTCTTGAGCGCGGAACCGGCATACACCGGAAAGATCTCGTTGGCAATGACGGCCTTGCGGAGCGTGGCCTTGAGCGTTGCCATGTCCGGAGTCTTGCCGTCGAGATAGTCGGCCATGAGCGCGTCGTCATGCGAGACGATGGCTTCGATGAGCTCGTTGTGGTACTTTTCGGCCTCTGCCTGAAGCTCAGCCGGGATCGGGCCGCGAGTGATCACGGTGCCCTTATCGCCGCTGAACATGACGGCCTCCATGGCAAGGAGGTCGACCACGCCTTCGTGCTTGTCCTCAAGACCGATCGGAATCTGCATGCGGACTGCCTTTTTGTTGAGGCGATCGAGGATGGAAGCGTACGACTTCTCGAAGGAAGCGCCCGTGCGGTCGAGCTTGTTGATGAAGCAGATGCGCGGCACGCGAGCCTCGTCGGCGTAGCGCCAGTTGGTCTCGGACTGCGGTTCGACGCCAGCGACGCCGTCGAAGACGACGACTGCGCCGTCGAGCACGCGGAGGGAACGCTTCACCTCAACGGTGAAGTCGATGTGTCCCGGGGTGTCGATGAGGTTGAAGCGGAACTTGGATTTCTTGTCGTCCTTGTTGGCGACGTAGGTCGGTGTCCAGAATGCCGTGGTCGCAGCCGCGGTGATGGTGATGCCACGCTCGCGCTCCTGCTCCATCCAGTCCATGACGGCCTCGCCCTCGTGCACCTCGCCGATCTTGTGCGACACGCCCGTATAAAAGAGCACGCGCTCAGAGGTCGTGGTCTTGCCGGCGTCGATATGGGCGACGATGCCGAAGTTGCGCACTTTCTCAAGGGGATAATCTCGTTCCATGGGGATAGCTATGATATTGAATAATCCTATTAAAAAAAGGGACACCGAGTCCGCTTTGTGCCGAAACTATACAAAAAAGGCGGGTTTTTTGCAAATAGAACGCCCCGCATCAGCGGGGCGTTTGAAAATCATGGCACTCACGGCAACGTGCACATGACACAACCTTCGGGAAACGGGCATTTGCTGCAGTGGCGATTCGGGCTACCGTCAAATTTACGATATGGATGCGAACTGTCTTTTACGACATATGTCCGCTCAGATTCCCTTTTTTCAGGATCAAGGACGGTGACCCGATCATCCAAAAGATGGACCGGGGTCGTAAAAACGACTTTCCCTCCCGTCTCGCGACGGATATCGTCCGGGTCAACCGTCGGGCGGCGCATCCAATTGAGCGGTCCATATTCCTGGACGAAATAATCATCTTGGTTCGTCTTCGGATCATCGAGCAGATACTGCCGGATTTTTTTATACCCCTTGATCTGCCGCTCAAGATCGCCGATCATGTCCTCTGACACATCGAAAGCCTGGACCAACTCAAGGCGCGCTTGCGGGGTCGGAGTCACGACCAGAACAGGCTCGGTGACCTTTTCGTTGCGATAGTATGCACTCAGACTGCTTTCGAACGTATACGCATTACATACGCAGAATCTCCGAACCTGGTCGAGCAGGATGTCTGCCTCGCGTGTTTCGGGAAGTATCAAAAGAAGTGATTTCATATGCTGTTTTTTCGTAACCATACTACCCTGCTTGTTTTTGTCAAACAACAGAAAGCCCCGCCGAAGCGGGGCTATGAGCATACGTTCTGGAACAAGCGATGGCGCGGAGCCATGAGAGCGCCGGCAATCTCTCCGCCGAGGACAGTCTTGTACCGTGCGGCAAACAAGCGGACACGCTCGCCGAGCGAAGCCTGGACAACGCGCGAGACAATGACAGCCGCATAGCAACAGCCAATCCAATTGTCCTTGTCGCGGCGCTTTGCAGGCGAAAGCTGACAATAGGCATGCATGATCTCAAAGCACAGGTCCACCGTCTCCGGCATAAGGGCCAGCCGGCATCGTTTGTCGGAATTGATCGAGCGGAGCATTTCGCAGAGCTCGCGGACATTCGGGTCTATCATAGGCACGAGTTTTCTTCCACCCTATGCTTTCTGCGTGATTTGTCAAAAAATAAAAACCGCGAGCTGCATGCCCGCGGTTCTTGTTTTTCTCATCCTTACGTCAGGACCAGCTGCTGTTTGGGGATGAAAAGCTTACTGAATTCGTCGAAAGACATTCGATAATGCGCGTCATCAGGGAAACGCGATTGTGCGCGACCGTACGCATCTTTGTTGTAGCGGACTTCGCTCGCGTCAACGAAGAGAACGAGTACGCGGCGGCCTACTGTCTGTGTCGCCGTGCATGAACGCACCCGATGGAGCAATGCCTTGAGGATGCACTGCGTCTGATATTGGCCGAGCAGGCCCATATATCCGTATGCGGCGTTGACTGCCTCCGCGACATCCACCCACTTCCCGTTCCAGAAGATCTGCAATCCCTCCGCGGTCGCCGCGATATGGATCGTCACACCTTTGTCAGGATGCTCTTCCGCGCGGATTTCCCGCGGATCGGCCGGATAGTTTATCATGCGAAGCACCCAGTCTTCCGGCCGGGCCAAAAGAAGCGCGTCGAGATCGGGGATCCCGGAAGCTTTGCTCATCACGCAGCCGACAAGCTGAACGACGGGCTTGAGGGCGAGGATCAATTCTTTCGCCATGCCGATCAGCGCCTGATCAAGGCCGGTCGCTCCGGCGGGAACCTGGTATGGCAGAGAAATATGAAGCGTTTCTTTATACTCAACCGTTTCAGGGCCGCGATACTCGTATCCGTTGCCTTGCGGGCCGCCATAGACATGCAGCATCTTGCGACACATCGACTGCTGCACGAATTTTTCCCAATAATGCATAGTATTCGCCACCAAACTGGATTGCTCGACGGAATACTGCGGCAACGAAAAAAATCCGTTGCTTAAAAGATTCGAAACTATAGACTCTACATTCATAAAAAGGGATTTGTTTGCCCAGAGTGTACTCCCATCATATGCAAAAACAACCCTGTGCAAAGGGTTGTTTTTGTGTCGTTCTGTCTTGGGATATTACCAGGCGAGGTGGGCGAATGCCTTGTTGGACTCGGCCATCTTCTTGGTATCGTCGCGCTTCTTGATCGCGGCGCCTTCGTTGTTGTAGGCGGCCATGAGCTCGGCGGCGTGGCGGTCTGCCATCGGCTTGCCCTTGCCTGCGCGCGCGGCATCGATGATCCAGCGGAAGGCCATTGCCTGCTTGCGCTCGGGGCGCACTTCGCGCGGGACCTGGTAGTTGGCTCCGCCGACGCGGCGGGAGCGCACTTCGATCGCCGGAGCGACGTTCTTGATCGCTGCGTCGAAGATCTCCACCGGATTCTCGGCCTGCATCTTTTCCTTGATGATGTCGAGGGCTCCGTACACGATCTTGCGGGCGGTCTCTTTCTTGCCGCTCCACATGACGTTGTTGATGAATTTCTCGAGGCGCTCGTTGCCGAACTTGATGTCCGGACCCGGGATATTGCGTTTCTTGACTGGTCTGCGCATAGGTTACTTCTTGGCGCCTGCCTTCGGGCGCTTGTTGCCGTAGAGCGAGCGGGACTGGCGGCGCTTTTCGACGCCGGAGGCATCGAGGCGTCCGCGCACGATGTGATAGCGCACGCCGATGAGGTCCTTCACGCGGCCGCCGCGGAGCATGACAACCGAGTGC
>CAZHLG010000028.1:0-3850 GCA_964533145.1 uncultured Candidatus Saccharibacteria bacterium
TCGACGAAGGACATCCGCATCGTCATCGAACTCAAGAGCGGCATTTTCCCGCAGAAGGTCCTCAACTACCTCTACAAGCACACGCAGCTCGAGCAGGCGTTCCATTTCAACATGGTGGCGCTCGTGGATGGCGTGCCGCAGACGCTCTCGCTCAAGGGCATCCTCGACGAGTTCATCAAGCATCGCAAGGATGTCGTGAAGCGCCGGACCGAATACGATCTGCGCAAGGCAGAGGAGCGCGAGCACATCTTGCTCGGCCTCAAGAAGGCGCTCGACCATATCGACCGCGTCATCTCGGTGATCCGCGCTTCGAAGGACGCGGCCATCGCCAAGGCGAACCTCATGAAGGAGTTCAAATTCTCCGATCTGCAGGCGACAGCCATCCTCGAGATGCGCCTGCAGAAGCTTGCCGGACTTGAGCGCAAGCAGGTCGAAGAGGAGCTCAAGGAAAAGCAGGCGCTCATCGCCGAGCTCAAAGCGATCCTTGCGTCGGCCAAGAAGATGCTCGCCGTCATCGCCGGCGAACTCAGGGACCTCCGTGAAAAATACGCGGACGAGCGCCGCACGCGCGTGGTCAAAGGCGGCGTGAAGGAGATCACGGACGAAGACCTCATCCCGGAAAAGGAATCGATGCTCGTCTTCACCGCCGGCGGCTACGTGAAGCGCACCGATCCGGCGGAGTACCGCTCGCAGAAGCGCGGCGGCGTCGGCGTCGTCGACCTTGAGACCAAGGAGGAAGATTTCGTGACAATGCTGCTTTCCGCCAATACGCACGACGAGCTGCTCTTCTTCACGAACCTCGGCAAGGCGTATCAGATCAAGATGTACGATATTCCGGAGGGCCGCCGTGCGACCAAAGGCAAGTCCATCATGAACTTCATCTCGCTCGCGGGCGAGGAACGCGTGATGAGCATCCTTCCGGTCCCGAAGGCCGAGAAGGGCAAGGAGCAGTACCTGTTCCTTATGACGGAAAACGGCACGGGCAAGAAGATGAGCGCCAAGCAGTTCGGCGACGTGCGCCGCAGCGGCATCATCGCCATCAAGCTCGACAAGAACGATTCGCTCAAGGGCGCCGCGCTCGTGGAAAAGGGCGACGAAATCATGCTTGCCACGGCCAAAGGACAGAGCGTGCGCTTCAAAGAGAGCGACGTTCGCGAGATGGGCCGCGCCGCCGGCGGCGTGCGCGCCATGAAGCTCGGCAAGGGCGAGACCATCGTCGGTTTCGATATCGTCAAGAAGGAGAGCCGCGACAGCGCCACGCTGCTCGTGATGAGCGCGAACGGCCTCGGCAAAAAAACGCCGCTCAAGGAATACAAAGTCCAGAAGCGCGGCGGTTCGGGCATCAAGACGGCCAAGGTTACGCCGAAGACGGGCGATCTGATCGTCGCCAAGGTCGTGACCGACGAGGAAGAGCTTGTCGCCATGAGCCAGAAAGGCCAGGTCATCCGCACGGCGCTCGGCTCGGTGCCGAATCTCGGCCGCCAGACGCAGGGCGTTTCGATCATGAAATTGCGCGCGGGGGACAAAGTCGCGTCGATCACCTGCCTCTAAATTCAGATTTCTCAAATCAAAAAACGCGCCGCATTCGTGCGGCGCGTTTTCGATTCGTCAGTTCAGTTGTTCTTTGGCGGCAGGCCGGCTTCGTCGTTCGAGGTCCGAGATGACGTTTTTTTGATGCGGGCTCCTGCTTTTTGCGGCTGCGACGAGCAGTGCGAGGAAAAGGAACGGATATGCGAGACTTATCATCTGTTTTGTTTTGTTAATTATAACGCATATATATGCATAATGTCAATACTTCATGCGGACGTGGTCGGTGACAGCGCTGATGCATCTGCTATACTATATGCATGCGATTTCTTGACCCGCATGCCGTGCTGCGCGATATCGGCGCGTACGGTACGCAGCACATTGTCGATCTCGGTTCGGGAGCCGGGCATGTTGCGCTCGCAGCCGCCCGCCGTCTCGACGGCGGGCGGCTGTATGCCATCGATCTTGACCGCGGCATGCTTGAGCGCCTTGCGGCGGAAGCTGCGCGTGCCGGCCTTTCCAATCTGCACGCTCTCGAAGGCGATATTGCCCGTCTTGGCGGCGTTCCGCTTGCGGCCGGCATCGCCGACCGCGTCATTGCGGCGAATGTTCTTTGGGCGGCCCGCGATCGCGACGCGCTCGCGCGCGAGGCGCTCCGATTGCTCAAGCCCGGCGGCAGCGCGCTGGTCGTCGAATGGCGCGGCGACGTTCCGGGCGGCCCGCATCCGAACCATAAGCTCCGTCCGGAAGAGGCGATCGCCATTTTTGAACGTAACGGTTTCCGCAGGGATCGCGATGTGGATGTGGGCGATATTCAGTATGGTATGCTGTTCGTACGGGACCAGTAGGCTATGAGCAATTTCAAGGTCATCTTCATCGGCATTTTCATCGCAGCAGCGATTTTCGGCATGCTTGTGTTTGCCGGCGTCATCAAGATCGGCGGCGGGAGCGCGAGCCAGACGCAAGTGCAAGGTTCGGTGACGGTCTGGGGCACGTTTGACCGCGCTACCATGCAGCCCTTCGTCGAGAATTTCAATACGCGCAACAATTCCGCAAAAATTTCGATGGGATACGAGCAGAAAGACGCGGCAACGTTCGATCAGACGCTCATCGAAGCCATCGCGAGCGGTACGGCGCCTGATCTCGTCCTGCTTCCCGACAGTCTCGCGTGGCGCTATCAGGACAAACTGACGCATATTCCGTTCGCATCGCTTCCGGCGCAGACGTATGCCGATACGTTCGTGCAGGCGGCGCAGGTATTCTCCGTGTCCGATGGATTCCTTGCTGTCCCATTCGCCGCAGATCCGCTCATCATGTATTACAACCGCGACCTGCTGGCGGCTGCTGGCATCGCGCAGGCGCCCGCTCTATGGCAGCCGTTCATCGAGAGTGTGCCGAAGCTTGCCAAGAAGACAAGCGATCTGACGCTCACGGAGACTGCCGCCGCGCTTGGCACGTTCGCGAACATTGCGCATGCCAAGGACATCCTTGCGCTGCTTTTCTTCGAGAACGGCAATGCATTCATAACAGGCGAGACCGGCCGTCCGACGCCGCATTTCGGACCGACTGCAACTGGAACGGAAGGCTCCGGCGCCGTTTCGGCCGTCGATTTCTACATGGCGTTCGCGGATCCGCTCAAGGAGGTTTATACGTGGAACGCGGGTGAGCCGCTCGACCGAAGCTCGTTCATTGCAAGCAAGCTCGCGTACTATTTCGGGTCTGCCAGCGAGTTGCCGGGGATTCGGGCGCAGAATCCGAACCTTAATTTCGGCATTGCTTTGCCGCCGCAGGCGCCGCGCGGACTGCCGGTCACGAGCGGCCGGGTCTACGGTTTTGCGATACCGAAGGCCGCTCCGAATCAGACGCTGTCCTTCACCGCTGCCACGATGCTCGCAAGCGCCGAGTCCGGCGCGGCGCTCGTCGAAAAGGCGGGCACGACGCTGGCTCTTGTTCCGGCCCGCCGCGACATCCTTGCCAATCGTCCCGCCGGTGATCTGTATCTCGGTCTTTTGTACAATGCCGCGCTCGTGCAGCGGTCGTGGCTTGACCCGAATCCGGCGGGCTCGACCGCCGCGCTCGCCACGCTTATCAGAGATATCAGCTCTTCCAATCTTGATACGGGAGCCGCGCTTGCCAAGGCAGCTGCGCAGCTGCTGTTCGTCGGCGGAAGAATCTAACACCATCGTATGCGCACACAGACACTAACGCTTCGAAAGGCCGGCATATTCGTTCTCGGACTCGCGTGCACGCTTTCGGTCTGTTTCCTCGCGCTCACCGCCGCGCATGCGCATGCGCAGGATGCGTCCGCGCTGCCGTCCGGCGG
>CAZHLG010000029.1:0-3106 GCA_964533145.1 uncultured Candidatus Saccharibacteria bacterium
CCCGATTGCTCGTCGCGGTAGACCATGGTGGTCTCGGCGTAGCGCTGCGGCATGTTGCGGTAGCTGCGCGGCTCGCTGTCGAAGATCTGCGTGTGGTGCGGGCAGTTCATCGGCTTCATGGCGTAGAGATGCTTCTCGCGCGTCTCGATCTTGAAGAGATCGTCGGCGTATTTCGCCCAGTGGCCACTGGTTTCGTAGAGATCTTTCTTCGTGATGTGGGGGATGGTGACCTTCTCGTACCCGCGCGCCTTTCTGAGCTCCCAGACGTAGTCGTTGAGTGCCTCGCGGATGAGCGTGCCTTTCGGGGTCCAGAGCGGCAGGCCCGGTCCGACGAGTTCGCTGAAAGTGAAGAGTCCGAGCTCCTTGCCGAGTTTGCGGTGGTCGCGCTTCTTGGCTTCTTCCTGCTGGGTCACGTAGGCGTCGAGCTCGGCCTTTGTTGCGAAGGCGAGGCCGTAGATGCGGGTGAGCATCGGGTTCTTCTCATCGCCGCGCCAATAGGCGCCCGCAACGCGATCGAGTTTGAATGAGTCGGCCGGAATCTCGGCCGCAGGATTCTCTGCGTGGCCGCCGCGGCACAGGTCGGTGAACCCGCCGCACGTGTAGAGCGTGATGGTCTCGCCGCGCGCCGCAATCTCCTCGATGAGCTCGAGCTTGTACTGGTTGCCGGCGAAGATTGTGCGGGCCTCGTCCGAAGAGACTTCGCGGTGCGTGAAGACTGTCCACTCGGAGAGATGCGCGCGCATGGATGCTTCGAGTGCTGCGAGATCTGTGTCGCCGATCTTCTCGGCGCCGAAATCGATGTCGTAGTAGAAGCCGGTGTCCACGGCCGGGCCGAGCGTGAGCTTGGCGGCCGGATAGCGCTCGAGGGCGGCCTGCGCGAGGAGGTGAGCCAGGGTGTGGCGGTTGTGGGCGAGTTTTTCGGGGGTCATACGGGAATCCTAGCACCTGTTGCATATATTGGGAAGCGGGAATATAGTTTCAAAAAACGTTTTGATATGGCAGCAGATTATCTTTTGATTATTGCCGTCCTGGCCCTCATTGTCTGGCTGATGCATCCCCCAAAAAAGGCGTCGGAGCAGAATTCTCAAAAACGCTACGCTGATTCGGAGAAACGGCAACGTATGTTCGAGTCCGTCGTTCACGAATCGGTGCCGGCGAAGCAGTACGAAAAGGTCCTCTTGTTTTTGAATGATCCGTTGTGCACGAGAGACGATATCCTTTCGCTTGCATATTGCTTGAGCGGCGTCGTGGAACTCACATCATGCCACAAGGCGGTGTTCGAGGCGCTCCGCCGATATGTGATCGACCCGGATTTGAAAAAAGAGCTGTTTACGCTCTATGCTTCTCTCAAACATGAGTGCGACCGGGACTTTGTTCTTGATTTCGCGTGCGAAGGCATTCAATTCGAGTGCACCTGACACCCCTGCACAAATAGTGCCGGGGTGTTTTTTATACCGCCTTGGCTTTTTCGATCACGAGACTCTTCTCGCCGTTGCGCTCGGTCACGCGGGCCTGGAGGGCGAGCGTGGTGTCGAGCACGAGCAGGCTCTGCATGTCCTGGAAATTTTTGGAGAAGACGACGCCTTCGATCGAACCGGTGAGGTCGCCCACTTTCACGAATGCCATGCGCTCGTTCGTCTTGGTGATGATCGGCTTCACTTCTTCGACGATGCAGGCGATGGTGACGGGGAATCCGGGCTTCATCTCTTCGCGGATCTTTTTGATCGTCATGCCGTTCTTTTCGATGCGCTCGCGCAGGCGTTCGAGCGGATGGCCGGAGACGTACAGGCCGAGCAGCTCCTTTTCCCACTTGAGCTTCTCCATCTGTTCCGCCGCCGGTGCGGGTGCGAGCGTGAGCGAGAGGTTGGCTGTCGGGAGCTCGCCGAAGAGCGAGACCTGATTGCCGGCATCCTGACGTTCTTTGTTGTACTGGAGCATGACCTCCATGTTCGCGATCAGCTGCCCGCGTTCGCCGAAGGCATCGAAGGCGCCGGTCTTGATGAGCGCTTCGAGCGATTTTTTGTTGAGGTTCTTATGCATGACTCGGTCGAGGAAATCCGTGACCGAGGCAAACTGGCCGCCGCGCGCACGCTCGTCGATGATGGCAGCGGCGATGTCGGATCCGAGGCCTTTGATCGTGTAGAGGCCGAAACGGATGATGCCTTCGCCCGGCACATTCGAATTGTTCACGACGGTGAAGTCGGCGAAGCTCGAGTTGATGTCCGGCGGCAGGACGGTGATGCCCATCTTCTGCGCTTCGGCGATGATTTCCGCGACTTTTTCCGTGTCGCCCGACTCCGCGGTGAGGATGGCGCAGAGATATTCGACGGGGAAGTTGGCCTTCATGTACGCCGTCTGGTAGGCTACGCGGCCGTAGCTGGCGGCGTGCGCCTTGTTGAATCCGTACGCGGCGAACGGCTCGATGAGCGCCCAGAGCTGCTGGGCTTTCTCCTTGGTCAGGCCGTTCTTCTCGAAGCCTTCGAGGAGCTTCTCTTTCTGTGCCGCCATCTCCTCGGGGATTTTCTTGCCCATGGCTTTGCGGAGCTTGTCGGCGTCGAGCCACGAGTAGCCGGCGAGTTTGATGGCGATCATCATGACGTCGTCCTGATAGGTGATCACGCCGAACGACTGATCGAGGATATCTTTCATGCGCGGGTCGAGGTATCGCACCAGCGACGGGTTTTCTTTGCGCTTGATGTACTCGGGGATCATTTCCATCGGACCCGGGCGGTAGAGGGCGACCATGGCGTTGATGTCATGGATCGTTGTCGGCTTGAGTTGCTTGAGGTACGCCGTCATGCCCGAACCGTTGAGCTGGAAGAGGCCCATGGTCTCGCCTTTGGCCAGGATGTCGAAGGTTCGCGGGTCGTCGAGGGGTATCTTGTCGAGGTTCACGTCGATGCCGCGCATCTCCCGCACCAAGCGGACCGCATCGGCGAGGATGGCGAGGTTGCGGATGCCGAGGAAGTCGAATTTCGGCAGGCCGACGTCTTCGATATAGTGCATGTCGTACTGCGTGATGATGGCGCCGCCCTTCGGGTCGTATTGCACGGGCGAGAATTCGTATACGGGTTTGGGCGCGATCATGACGCCTGCCGCATGCACG
>CAZHLG010000030.1:0-2943 GCA_964533145.1 uncultured Candidatus Saccharibacteria bacterium
CCGAAAGCTTCCCGTCCAACATCGTGGCAGGCATGTTCCACTTCCAGAAGATGGATCTCTTCGATCTCTCCGACACGGACGCCGCCCAGCAGCCGGTCGAGGTCACATTCTAGCCGTCACGCTCGTCGGCGTGAGCCGTTACGTATATGTATATGGACAACACTGCTGACAGGCGCATATCGATCATCGCCATCGTGCTCGGCATTCTTGTCATCGCCATGTTCGCGTATGTTTTTCTGCGTCCGGCGGCTGTTCCTACCCCGGCGCAGGGAGATCCTGCGGCGGGCGATCCGTCCAGCAGCATCATGCCAGCCATCGAGGGAGACACTGCGAGTCTTGTCGCGATTTCCATCGAGCCGGGCGAGGTGCTTTCCGGCGCCCGTGTCGTGACCGGCACGCTCACCGGCGCGTATTTCTTCGAGGCCAATGCCCGCGGCGCCCTGCTCGATGCGAATAAGAACGTGCTCAAAGAATTTCCGATCACGGCCACGACCGACTGGATGACGGCCGGCCCGGTCGCGTTCACGTTCACCGCCGACGCCTCCGGCGTTCCCGCCGGCGCAGGGTATCTCCGCATCGCCAACGACAATCCATCCGGCGATCCGGCCCTCGACAAGCACATCGACATCCCGGTTGTCTTCCAGTAATATCGAAGGATGGCGAATCTCTATACGCAGGCGTCCAAGAACGTGACCAAGACCTGGCTGCTCATGTCGGGCGTGTTCCTGCTCGTCATCGGGCTCGGCTGGTTCTTCTCGTACTATTTCCGCAACCCGACAATCCTTGTCGGATTCGGGCTCTTTGCCGTTATCTTGCAGGTCGTTGCGTACTGGCGTTCCGACAAGATCGTGCTCACGCTTGCTGGCGCCCGTCCGGCCAAGCGCGAGGAATTTTTTGATCTCTACACTGTCGTTGAGAACCTGTCCATCGCCGCCGGTCTGCCCATGCCGAAAGTGTACGTCGTTGACGATCCGGCCCCGAACGCCTTCGCCACCGGCCGCGACAAGAACCACGCCGTCGTGTGCGCCACGACCGGCCTGCTCGCCATTCTGGAGCGCAGCGAGCTCGAGGGCGTGATGGCCCATGAGCTCTCGCACATCGGCAACAAGGACATGCTCGTCTCGACGGTCGTCGTCGTGCTTGTCGGATTCATTTCCATCGCCGCCGACATGTTCATGCGCAGCGTGCTCTGGGGCGGCGTGCGCTCGCGGGACGACAGGGAAGGGAATGGCGGCATCCTTATGCTTCTCGGCATCGTCTTTGCCATCCTTGCCCCGATCGCTGCGACGCTCATCCAGCTCGCCATCTCCCGCAAGCGCGAGTATCTGGCGGACGCATCCGGCGCTCTCCTGACGCGGTACCCGGAAGGCCTGGCGAACGCGCTCCGCAAGATCGAGGCGCATTCCCGGCCGCTCAGGCATCAGTCGGGGGCCATCGCGCACCTCTACCTTGCGGATCCCGCCGCCGGCGGCAAGACGCCGTTCCTTGCCACGCTCTTCATGACCCATCCGCCGGTCAAGAAGCGCATCGCAGCACTCCTTGGCGCCCCGCGTGCGGAGCGGTCGGAATAGCGGTATACTTGCCGCATGGAACATACATTCAGCATCAAGGGGCTCCTTGCCGAGTCTCGGGCGATTATCAAGCCGCGCCTGTGGAAGGTCGTCGGCCAATACGCGCTCGTCGGCGCGCTTTCCGTGCTTGCCAGCATGCTCGCCGGCAAGAACATGCTCGTGTCAGCCGCCGTGTCGGTGTTCTTCGGCGTGTTCACCATCATCCTGTCCGTGCGGTACGCCCGCCACGGCTCGGCCACGCTCGGCGACGTCTTCGACTCGCTCACCTGGAAGGGCTGCGCCTGGTTTTTCCTCGTCTCGCTCGTCACGGGCGTCTCGATCGTGCTCGGCGTCGTGCTGCTCGTCGTGCCGGGCGTGTACCTGGCCGTGCACCTCTCGCTTGCCAAGTATCTTGCCGTAGACAAGCACATGGCGCCGCTCGCCGCCTGGCGTGAGAGCTTCCGCCGCACCAAGGGCCACGGCTGGAAGATCCTCGGATTCGTCGTGGTGATGGGTCTCGTGAACCTGCTCGGCCTCCTGTGCCTGGTCGTGGGCCTCTTGTACACCATGCCGCTCACGCTCATCGCGTACGCCCTCATGTACGAGAAGCTCATGGGCGGTGCCGCAGAGTCGGTGAGTGCGGAAGCGGTCGAAGAGACCGTGGTGGAGGCCGTCATCGCCGAGGCCGAGACGCCGGCTGCTGCGTAAGCCTTGCCCGGCCGGGACGCATATTTGAGAAAAGCCCGGTTTTCGGGCTTTTTCTTTTGGAGTAGGCGAAACGGGGAATATATGGTAGATTATCCTCGCAACGGAGAGGTGCGTGAGCGGTTGAAACGGCAACCCTGGAAAGGTTGTATGTCCGAAAGGGCATCAAGGGTTCGAATCCCTTCCTCTCCGCCAATTTTCGGAATTCAAATTTCCGCCAAAAATATGGTCGGCGCGAAGCGCCGTCTGTTCTGCATTCCCCCCACAAAATCCTGATTCTGCAAGGATTCGCCACGCTCCGCGTGGCTCAAAAAGTACGGTTCGATCCTTAATTAAAAAGTTCGAACCGACTTTTTTGAATTCCCGAAAAATATTTTCGGGAATTCCCTCGTTTGCCAATTCCATATTGTTTATACTGGATTTTATGAATCTATCAGCAAGTTCGAACCGATTATGAGATTTTTTCTCAAAAGATGATAATTTCTCTTTGAGAAGCTGTTTTTGATTGACCAACGCACTTTTAGCGTCTCGATACTCCTCTAGTGAAAGTGCGTTCTCTAGGTAAGCGTTCATCAGCTTCTCTATTTTGGAATCCAAAAGAGAAATTTCATCTTTTGTTTTTTGAGAAAAAATCTCACTCGATTGGACTTCTGATTGCCGATCTTTCTCGTTTTCGGCAATCATCCAA
>CAZHLG010000031.1:0-2670 GCA_964533145.1 uncultured Candidatus Saccharibacteria bacterium
CGTAGCTGGCGCTGGGTCAGTCAAGTCGTCGGCTGGCACGTACACGGCCTGCACGGAGGTCACCGAGCCCTTATCTGTCGAGGTGATGCGCTCCTGCATGTTGCCCATTTCCGATGCGAGCGTCGGCTGGTAGCCCACGGCAGACGGAATGCGTCCGAGAAGGGCCGACACCTCCGAACCTGCCTGCGTGAAGCGGAAGATGTTGTCGATGAAAAGGAGCACGTCTTTGTTCTCCTCGTCGCGGAAGTACTCGGCCATAGTGAGGCCGGAGAGCGCCACGCGGGCGCGGGCACCAGGCGGTTCGTTCATCTGACCGAAGACCATGGCCACCTTGTCGAGCACGCCGGATTCCTTCATTTCGTGATAGAGGTCGTTGCCCTCGCGCGTGCGCTCGCCCACGCCCGCGAACACGGAGTAGCCGCCGTGGTTCGAAGCGATGTTGTGGATGAGCTCCTGGATGACGACAGTCTTGCCGACGCCGGCGCCGCCGAAGAGGCCGACCTTGCCGCCCTTGAGCACCGGACAGATAAGGTCGATGACCTTGATGCCCGTCTCGAGGATCTCCACCTTGGTCGCCTGCGCCGTGAATTCCGGTGCCTTGCGGTGGATCGGGAGGTTCTTCTTGGCTTTCGGAGCCTCCTTGCCGTCGATGGCTTCGCCGAGCACATTGAAGATGCGACCGAGTGTCGGCGCGCCTACGGGCACCGAGATCGGCGCGCCCGTGTCGAACACCTCCATGCCGCGAGAGAGTCCGTCCGTCGTATCCATGGCGATGGTGCGTACGGCATTGCCGCCGAGGTTATACGCCACTTCGAGCACGAGCGTCTTGCCGCCCTCGAGCTTGACCTCGAGCGCGTTGTACACTGCCGGGATCTGGTCCGCGAACTCAACGTCCACGACCGGCCCGATGATTGTCTTGATTGTTCCTTTCATACTAATTGGCTACTGAAACTGATAATCTTGTAAAAATTTAACTCACGCTTGCCATGCCTGCGGAGATCTCGGAGATCTCCTGAGTAATGCCGGCCTGGCGGGCTTTGTTAAAGGCTAATGTGAGGTCGTCTATCATCTCTCCTGCCGCATCCGAAGCGTTCTTCATGGCCATCATACGGGCGGAATGCTCGGAGGCGGAGGATTCGAGGATCATCTGGTACACGCGCATCCGGGCGATCTTCTCCACGATGATGCTCATGAGCGTCTCGTAGTCGGGCTCGAAGGTGTAGTCCGGTGGCGCATGGCGCGCGCCGGACTGGGCCTCAGCGATCTCGGCCTCGATGGCGGTCTTCGAGACCGGCAAAATGGTGCGTACGTGGGGCACTTGCGAGAGCGCGGAGACGAAGTCCGTATACGCGACGCGGATCTGGTTGTACTCGCCTTTCTTGTAGAGATCGATGGCGAGATTGGCTATCGGATACACGTCAGAAAGGCCCGGTGCGTCAGGCAGTTCATTGAAAGCGGCGACGAGATGCTGGTCCATGCGGCGGAGCAGGCCTTCGCCTTTCTTGCCGACAGAGATGAAATCGTATTCGACAGAGGGGTTTTCACGGATCATGCTGAGCACTTTGCGGGTGATCTGCGAGTTGTAGCCGCCGCACAGGCCGCGGTTCGAGGTAATGAAGATGATGAGCGTCTTCCCTTCTTCGCGCTTCACGAGAAGCGGATTCTTGGTCTCGGTCACATAGGTCGAGAGCGACTCGAGCACTTCCCACGAGTAGTTCGCATAGGCACGCGAGCCGAGCGCGCTCGAGATGGCGCGCTTCATCTTCGAAGCAGACACGAGCTCCATGGCTTTCGTGATCTTCTTCGTATTTTTCACCGACTTGATGCGGCTTTTGATTTCCTTTGTTCCGGCCATTGAGGATTATTGGGTGAACGAGACCTTGAACGACTCGATGGCAGCCTTGAGCTCCGCCTCGCCGTCGTCTTCCCACATCTTCTTCTCGCGCACCTGCTTGAGGAACGTCTTGGCGTTGGTCTCAGCGTATTCCACAAGCTCATTGGCAAAACGACCGATGTCGGAGACCGCGATCGAGTCCATGTAGCCCTTCACGAGCGCGTAGAGCTGCACGACCTGATGCTCGACGAGCACCGGAGAATACTGCGGCTGCTTGAGAAGCTCGACAGAGCGGCGGCCGCGCTCGAGCTGGGCCTTGGTGGCTTCGTCGAGGTCGGAACCGAACTGCGAGAAAGCCTCGAGCTCGCGGAACTGAGCAAGGTCGAGTTTGAGCGTACCGGCGACCTTCTTCATGGCCTTGATCTGAGCCGAGCCGCCGACGCGGGACACCGAGTTGCCGACGTTGATGGCCGGGCGGATGCCCTTGTAGAAGAGATCGGTCTCAAGGAAGATCTGACCGTCCGTGATCGAGATCACGTTCGTCGGGATGTACGCGGAGATGTCGCCGGCCTGCGTCTCGATGATCGGCAACGCAGTGATCGAACCGCCGCCGTATTCTTTGTTGCGGCGGCACGCGCGCTCAAGAAGGCGCGAATGGAGGTAGAAGACGTCGCCCGGGTACGCTTCGCGGCCCGGCGGGCGGCGGAGGAGGAGTGAGATCTCGCGGTATGCGACAGCGTGCTTCGAAAGATCGTCGTAGACGATGAGCACGTCCTGGCCCTTGTCCATGAAGTACTCGGCGATCGAAACGCCGGCGTACGGCGCAATGTACGCGA
>CAZHLG010000032.1:0-1662 GCA_964533145.1 uncultured Candidatus Saccharibacteria bacterium
GAGCTGCACCTCGACATCATCGTCGATCGTCTCAAGCGCGAGTTCACCGTGGAGGTGAACGTCGGCAAGCCGCAGGTCGCATACCGCGAGACCATCACGGGCTCGTCTGACGCCGAAGGCAAGTACATCAAGCAGACCGGCGGCCGCGGTAACTACGGCCACGTGAAGATCAAGATGAAGCGCATGGCTGAGCTTACGCCGGAAGAGATCGAAGACCTCCCGCGCAACGTCAAGCACGAAGATCACTTCGAATTCGTCAACAACATCAAGGGCGGCGTCATTCCGCTCGAGTACATCCCGGCCTGCGAAAAGGGCTTCCGCGAAGGTCTCGACCGCGGCGTACTGGCCGGCTTCAAGATGGTCGACGTCTCCGTCGATCTCTGGGACGGCTCGTACCACGATGTCGACTCGAACGAAATGGCCTTCAAGATCGCCGCATCCATGGCTGTCCAGGAAGCTGCCAAGCGCGCGAATCCGGTGATCCTCGAGCCGATGATGAAGGTCGAGGTCGTAACTCCGGACAAGTTCATGGGCGATGTGACCGGATCGCTTTCCTCGAAGCGCGGCCTCATCGAAGGTATGGAACAGCGCGGCATGAACCAGGTGGTCAAGGCCGTGGTTCCGCTCTCGGAAATGTTCGGCTACATGACGAACCTCCGCTCCATGACCGAAGGCCGCGCCGGCTTCACCATGGAATTCCTCCGCTACGACATTGTCCCGAAGAACGTCGCGGACGAGATCGTGAAGGCCCGCGCAGGAGCTGCATCGTAAACTATCCTGCAGTCGTAATAAAAAGCCCTCGGAATGAGGGCTTTTTATTTGACACAAGCCTTAAATCTGATATATTTATCCCGATAGCTCTCCCCGGGGGCTTTTTTCGTGCCTGGGCGGGAGAAATCATGAGTTCGTGGCCGTGGCAGAGGCAGTTTGCCAGGGCGGCGGAAAGCGAAGCTTTCCGCCGCCCTGGGTCCAAGCTTGGTGCCTCCGCCAGTGCCGCAAACTCGCATTATCAGCCTTATTTATAAGCTATCTAGAAGCTTTATAAAGACATATGGCAACAGAAGAATTTAGTCGTTCGAAGCCGCATGTGAACGTCGGTACCATTGGTCACGTCGACCATGGCAAGACCACGCTCACTGCTGCGATCCTCACGGTGCTCGGCCGCCAGGGCAACGGTTACGGTGCGAAGCTCAAGGGTGTCGACGATATCGACAAGGCGCCGGAAGAAAAGGCCCGCGGTATCACGATCGCTCTCTCGCACAACGAGTATGAGACTCCGACCCGCCACTACGCCCACATCGACGCTCCGGGCCACGCGGACTACATCAAGAACATGATCACGGGTGCCGCCCAGATGGACGGCGCGGTCATCGTGGTCGCTGCGACCGACGGCGTCATGCCGCAGACGCGCGAGCACATCCTGCTTGCGAAGCAGGTCGGCGTGCCGAAGATCATCGTGTTCCTCAACAAGTGCGACATGGTGGACGACAAAGACCTCATCGACCTCGTCGAGGAGGAAGTCCGCGAGCTCCTTACCAAGCAGGGCTTTGACGGCGCAGGCTGCCCGGTCATCCGCGGCTCCGGCCTCAAGGCGCTCGAGTCCGCGAACAACGAGGACGAGTGGGCCAAGAAGATCCTCGAACTCGCCGAGGCTCTCGACAC